>DAOTYS010000097.1:0-5433 GCA_034434575.1 Thermoflexales bacterium | reverse complement strand
GCGGCATTTTCATCCGCTGTGGTGAACCACCGGTTCATGGGCAACTCCAGTGAAAATGCGCCCACAAGCCCGGTCATGCCACCGGGTGCGGCATTTTCATCCGCTGTGGTGAACCACCGGTTCATGGGCAACTCCTTATTAGCTTTCTGCGCCTTGCCCTGTGCTGCGAAGCCGGCGACGGTTCGCCTTGCCTGCTCGCGGCTGGCGCCCGGCAGGGCGCGCATCCCTGTTTGTGTCCCGGCAGGGAGACCTGGACAGTATGTGCTCGGCGGCGCGATCATCCCCCGCCATTCGGCTGATGAACTCGCGCAGCAATCGGCTGAGTTGCCGGCTCTTTGTGGCGCCCATCGCCTGCAAGGCCCGGCAGTCCCGGTCGTTCGGGTCGATCTCCGGCGCGCGGGCCAGAAGTTGGCGCGCGTCTTCGGTGAGCGCCAGCGGTCTGCGCCTGCGGTCGTCAGGGTCCTGGCCGCGCACCACCAGCCCTTCGCCTTCCAGGCGGTCGATGATCGGCACCAGCGAAGAGGGGGTGAGCATCATGTGGTCGGCCAGTCCTCTGAGCGTCAACGGGTGACGGGCCAGCACGGTCAGAACGATGAATTGCGGGACGCTCAGACCGGGGCGCAACGCGGCCAGCCGCGCCTCGACGTCGCGCGAGGACAGCTTGACGCTGAACAAAGTCAGCCAGCGCACCTCGAATGCCAGGCCGGTGAAGTCCATCTCTTTCATGGCGCGTTCAAAATCATTCGGGATCGAATGATTGATGCGCGAATCATACTGGCTTGGAAGATGCGCGTCAAGGGGCGAGGGCGGGAAAAAGAAAACGACCGCGCGCCTCAAGGCGCGCGGTCGAGCGGTTTAAGAGTGCGCGGGGCTGCGCCGGCGTCAGCCGCCCATCGCCGCAATGTCTCGCTTGACCGGCTCGGCTTCGCGGTCCAACTCGCGGGTCACATCGGTCCAGACCGTTGTCACATCTTCCTTGTTGATGACAATGCGCTCCAGACCCTTGCCGATGATCTGGTCGCCGCCGGGGATGAACACGCGCGCGGCGTCCTGCGGTTTTGTCTTGGGGAGCTGCTCCACGGCTGTCCTGGCTTGCGGACGCTCTTCAAAGAATTTGGCGTAGGACTCGCTGGCCGCTGTGCTCTTGCGCACCGGCATGTAACCGGTGTTCTGCGGCCAGAATGCGCCGCCTTCGTTGCCGGTGGCCCAGTCGATGTACTGTATGGCGGCAGCGGCTTTGTCCGGCGCTGTGCCGGCCAGGATGGCCAGACCTGCTCCGCCTGTGCAGCAGCCGAATTGCTTCTCCTCCGGCAGGAACGCGGTGCCGACCTTGAATGTGGCGTCGCGCAACACGCCGGCCAGGCTGCCGGTGGAGAGCATGGCGGTCGCTGCCAGGCCGGTCACAAAGTCCTTTTGCACATCTTTCGAGGCGATGGCCCAGCCCATGCTGTTGACCGTGTCCTGATAGAACTGGGCGGCGCGCACGGTGTCCGGCTCCAGCAGTTTGATGTTGAAGTCGGCATCGCTGTAGCTGCCGCCGAATTGCCAGGCCACGCACTGGAAGAGCCAGGCGATGTAGGATGCGGCGCCGGGGTGGGCGAATGCCGCTACTTTGAGCGTGTCGCCTTCCTTTTGAACGAGTTTGGGCGCCCATTCCATGAACTCGGCCCAGGTCTTCGGCCCGCGCGGCTCCAGGCCGGCCTGCTCCAACAGGTCGGCGTTGTAGTAGAACAGCGGGGTGCTGCGCGCAAAGGGAATCCAGTGCTGCACGCCTTTGCGCACGCCCTCTATCCACAACGATTCGACAAAGTCGCTTGTGTCGATCTTCTGGGCGGCGATCAGCTCGTTGAGCGGCAGCAGCGACCCGGAGCGGTAGAACTTGAACCACCACACGTCGGACAGCAAAACGATCTCTGGCAGGGCGCTCTTGGCGGCAAGTTGCGCGGTGAGTTTTTGCGCGGTTTCTTCGTAGTTGCCCTGCACCTCGCGCTTGACCGTGACGCCGGTGTCCTTGTCGTTGTACATCTTCACCAGTTCATCTTCAGTGTTGCCGAGACCGCCGCTGAATCCCCAGTACACAATCTCAACTGGCCCGCCGGGCGCCGCCGGCGCGCTGGTCGGCTGGGTGTCTGCTCCGGGCTTCGGCGCCTCGGTGGCTGCCGGGGCTGGCGCCTGGCCGGCGGGCGCGCAGGCGGCCAGGGTTGCCGCGCCGGCGCCCAGGGCTAGTCCCTTCAACAAATTGCGTCGCGAAATAGTCTTGCTCGTTTTCATTACCTTTTCTCCAGCTTGTGTTGGGCGAATGACCCAGGAGGAACGGCAAACCGGCTTGCCTTGCCTGCTTGTCGCTCCTCCCTGACCATCCGACATTCGCAACGGGTTACGCTCGCCCAGGTTCAGCGCGTTTCTGGATCGCAATCTGCGGGAGGGTGGCCGAGCAGTTGCCGGAATTCATCCTTTCACCGCTCCGGCGGCGATGCCGCTGACCAGAAAGCGTTGGGCGTACAGAAACACTGCGATGACCGGCGCGACCACGAACAATGTGGCAGCCATCACGACGCCCCATTCGGTGTTGCCTTCCTGATCGAGCAGCCAGCGCAGTCCGATCGGCAGCGTGCGGAACTCCTGAGTGGTTGTGACGATCAGCGGCCACAGGTATTCGTTCCACTTGGCAACGAAGGAAAGCATGGCAGTGGTGGCGACGGCTGGCGCGGCGATCGGCACGACGATGGACAACATGGCGCGCGCGTGGCCGGCGCCATCGACTCGCGCCGCGTCGGTCAGATCCACGGGGATGGTGCGAAAGTATTGGCGCAGCAGGAATGTGCCGAAGGCGATCGATGCGCCGGGGAGCACAATGCCGGCATAGGTGTTCACCAATCCCCACTGCGCAATGGTCAGATAGTTGGGCACGATCACCACCTCTTCCGGCACCATCAGCGCAACCAGCAACAGCGCAAAGACCCAATCCCGTTTGGGAAAGCGCACGTACACCAGCGCATAGGCGGTCGTGACGGCCATGACGACCTCAGCCATGCCGCCCGCGAGTGTGGTGACGACACTGTTGATGTAGTAGCGATCGAAAGGAGCGGCGTTCCATGCGCGACTGAAGTTGTCCAGGGTGGGGTTGGCCGGCAGCCATTGCACCACAGGGCTGAAGATTTCACGGTTCGTTTTCAGCGCGCCGGTGAGCAGCCACAACACCGGCAGGCCTATGATGACGACGATGCCGGCCATGGCCACATAGCCCAATGCGCGGTGAACGAGATGCTCAGCGCGGGCCGACCTCACCGGCGCAGGCGTCGCGCTTGTGGCGCTTTGGTCGCTCAGCCCTCTGCGCAGGTCAATAGGGGCGCTTTCCATGCATGGTCCTTGTTTCAACGCGTCTCGCTCAGGCGTAGGTCACCCGGCGTTCCAGGTAGCGCAATTGCAACAGAGTCACGATGAACATCAGCGCGAACAGCGCCAGCGCGATGACGGCGGCGCGGCCTACCGACAGGTTGATGAACGCCATCTCGTAGAGGTGATAGATCAGCGTATTGGTGGCGTTCACCGGGCCGCCTCGGGTCATCACATTGATGAGGTCAAACGCCTGAAATGAACTGAGGATGCTGGTGACGACGAGGAAGAAGACCACCGGCGCAAGGCCGGGCAGGGTGATGTGTCTCATGCGCGCCCAGAGGCCGGCGCCATCCACCCTGGCGGCTTCGTACAGATCGGCGGGTATGGCTTGCAGGCCGGCGATGTAGATCACAGTCGCATAGCCCAGGTTGCGCCAGATGTACACGATGATGATCGCCGGCAAGGCCCAGTTGGGATCGCCAAGCCAGTTCGGGGACGATAATCCAACCCACTTGAGAATGGTGTACAGCAGTCCAAATCGCGGATCGAAGATGTAGATCCACACAATCGCGATGGCGGCGCCGGAGATGATGAAAGGTGAGAAGAGAATGCTGCGCGCCGCGTTCCGGCCGCGCAGTGGTTGATTGAGGAGCAGTCCGCCGAACAACCCCAGCGACAGCACGCCGCCGACAGACGCGATGGTGAAGATGAAGGTGTTGAGCAGAATCCGACCGGTTTGCGAACTGCCAAAGACAGTCTCGAAGTTGCGCAGGCCAATCCACGCTCCGCTGGAGCGGATCAGATCGTACTCCTGAAAAGAAAGCAGCACGTTGCCAAGCATCGGCGCGTAGGTGAAAATGACGAACAGACCGAGGTTTGGGCCGGCCAGAGCGATGAACGTCAGCCACTCGCGCCAGTCGCGCCGTATGCGTTTCATGAGGTTTTGGTCTTGTGATGACGATTGCACTTCGGCAAAGGTATCTGGGGGAGTTTAAGACTGTCTTAAACAGTGATTAAGTGGATTTAATGTGATGGGGTATATTGTGTATGTAATAAATGATCTATGGGCCAGAGTTCGGGCGATGCGCGAGCCTGCCTGGCGCGGCCGGCGCAGGTCGTGCACCGTGATCGATCGTAAGGGTGCGATGGACATTCTCGAATACGTCACCGAACAGGGACAGGGGCAATTTGAGCGCGCCTTGCGGAAGCGGGAGGACAGCTTTCGTGCGCTGGCCGACAATGTGCCTGACCCAATTGTCCGGTTCAACCGCAAGTTTCAATATGTGTACGCCAACCCCGCTGCCGAACGCATGGCCGGACTGCCGGCTGGCGACATGCTGGGCCGCACTTCTGAAGAGATCGGTGTGGCGCGCGAACTGGCGCTCAGATGGCATCGTCTGATCGAGCGCGTCTTTGAAACCGGCGCGCACGAAGAGCTGGAATTCGAACTGGACACCGGGGATGGGTTGCGCTGCTTTCAGTCCCGGCTTGTCCCCGAGCGCGCCTCAGACGGCCATGTCGATACTGTGCTTGTGGTGACGCGCGACGTGACGCGAATCAGGCAAAGTGAGTCGGCGCTGCGGGTCCATACACGCCGACTCGAGATCATGCATCGCATCTACCAATCGATTTTCACGGCGCAATCTCCAGAAGAAGTCGGCGTTGCGGCCTTGCGCCACATCTATGATCTGGCGCCTTGTCGCTGGGCAAGCGTGGCAATTCTGGATTGCGACGCCCAGGCGTTCAGGGTGGTTGCCTCGTGGCACAGCGAAGGCGTGTCGTGCGCGCCGATCCAGCCCGGTCGTGAATACTGGATCGGACCCGCAGCCAGCGCCCTTAAGGCAGCCGGCGCCGTAGAGCAGATCGACGCGTTGTGCGGCGCGTCCGAGTTCATGGCGCAGTTGCGGGAGCTTGGCATGACCAGGATGCTGCCGCTGATTGCGCGCGGCGAACTGATCGGTCTGCTGACACTGGCGCTGATTTCGCCAGAGGGCTTCACTGAAGATGCCGGCCTGGTCCTCAGCGAGGTGGCCGCGCAGTTGGCGCTGGCGCTCGAGGATATGTTGCTGGTCAAGTCTGTGAGAGAACAGCGTG
>DAOTYS010000096.1:0-11693 GCA_034434575.1 Thermoflexales bacterium | reverse complement strand
TCGGCCACTTCCGCCTGCAGACGGACAATCTGCGCCTCAAGAGAACTCAGTCGCTTGAGCAGGATTTCTACTTCCGGCAGTTGCTCAGCCACAGCGATAATTTACCGCACTTCCCGTAGAAATGGTAGGCAGTTACGGTGACGCTCAGAAATGCGCCCATGGCATTGCCGGCAATGGCGACGAGCATGACGCTGACTGCGAAGAGAACCCAGGCCGGCTGCCTGACCAGGCGGGGCAGACCGCGCACAATCGACCCTCGCATCTCGACCGGCTGCTCGGGCAGCAATGCCAGCGCGCATAGATGCAAGCCCAGAGCGATGGCAAAGCTGGCAAAGATCACCGGGATGCCCAGCGCGCCCACCAGAAATCCGCTGGCCGAGCTGGTGACGATGAAGCCAATCGATCCCCAGATGCGCTGACTGCCATATCGCTCGCGTTGGCCGCCGAGCAGGGCCAGCGTGACACTGTCCACCAGGGGGATGATGGCGCTGTTGAACAGACTGAAAAGCGCCACCAGTGGGATCAATGCGGCGAATGATCGCGCCGTGGACAGGATCAGCACGGAGGCAATGGCGCCGGCGCTGGCAAGCATGAGCAACAGCCGTGTCTGCCCGGTGCGATCGCTGAGCAGTCCCCACATTGTGCCGGCAACCATTGCCACCAGCGGGGCGATCGTGCTGAGCAGTCCGATCTCGGCGCCGCTGAGGCCGATGTTGCGAAAGTGCACGTTGATGAACGTGAAGTAGATGCCCAATCCGCCAAAGTAGAGCGCGTAGAGCGCCTTCACTGCCAGCAATGCGCGACCAGGTGATGGCAATGCGCCAGCGGCGCCGCGTCTGCCGCCAGGACTGGCGTGGTTGGTTGCAGCCCCTGTCATGAGCGATCAGCCGCGCGACTGCTCAGGCATGTGGAAAGCGCCGCCGACCACCTCAGTGGCCGGCATGACAACGACGAAGGCGCGCGGATCGCTCGTCCGGGTCAGTGCTTTCAGGTGAGCGACTTCGGTCGCGGCGATGGCTACCAGCAATACGCCGCGCTCCTGGCTGCTATACATGCCTTCTCCCTTCAGGGCTGTGACGCCTCGCTTCATCTCGGCCGTGATGCGGCTCGAAACTGCCTGGGCCTCACTCGTCACAATCAGGCATAGCAACTGCGAGCGGCCGGCCTCTGTGGCGGCAGCCGTTTGTTGTCGCGTGGCTTGTCCGTTGCCGGCCTGGCGCAGCGACCGCAGCAAATCCATGTCGCCGGTCTCGAACTTGCCCAGCACTTCACCGCTGGCCTGGTGCAGGCGAGTGGTGACCAGGCCGATGCCGAAGATCACGACGTAGAACGCCACGCCTGCTGTCAGCATGACGTGGCCGGGGATCGGCCCCAACGCTGAACGCTCGATGAGCGTCTGCCAGGATGTGGCCATCTCCGGATGGATAAGGGTTTTGAGCAGCCAGGCCAGTCCCAGCACCAGGAACATCCAGGAATAATTGCGCCGGAAGCGCCGGCCCAGCGCCTCCCACATGCTGATGGGGAATTGGGGTTGCAGCAGGCTATGGGCCAGGTTCTCCGCCCAGTCCGGCTGAGGCTTGAACGGTGGCACGAGCATGGCGGCAAAGAAGTCTGTCTCCATCAGCCGTGTGCGCAGGCTCCACAACTCGTAGTAACGATAGCGCCGGGCTTCGATCCACAGGAACAACGCGATCAGCAATGTGTTCAGGATGACGACGCCGTGGTGATTGCCAGGCGCGCTCAAGGCGAAGGTGATTGCCGCGCTGGTGGCCACTACGGCCCAGTTGGTGGTTGCGTCCAGTCGATTGCGCCAGGTGTTGCTGCGCTGAATCTCGGCCCGGTAGTAGTGCACCATGGCCGTGGTGAACTCGGACGGGCGCAGTTCGTAGCCCCGAAAACGCCACACCGGCTCGCCCTGAGCATGGGAGGATGATGCGGTTTCTGCGCTGGATGCCGCATGGTGTCCGGCGTCATTCGTGAATTCGTTCATGGTTTTGTGCTGCCGCGAGTGTATACCAGTCTATGTAGGGCAAGCCGCCGGGCTTGCCGCAAGCCGCCGGGCTTGCCGCTATGTAGTGCAAGCCGTCTATGTAGGGCAAGCCGCCAGGCTTGCCGCTATGCAGTGCCAGCCGTCTATGTAGGGCAAGCCGCCAGGCTTGCCGCATGCCGCCGGGCTTGCCGCAAGCCGCCGGGCTTGCCGTGTGCGTTTCATACGTCGCGTAGGGCGGGATGGTCGAGCCGTTGCCGGAACGCCGCCCACGCCTCTCGCGCGAACGGCTGGTCGAGATCCGGCACAAAGCCGAAATCGAGGTAAAGCTTGATGGCCCCCAGGCGGCCGGTGCTGGTGTCGAGGACGGCGCGATCATGCCAGCGCGCCAGTTGCCTCAGTGTGAAACTCAGGCCGGCTTTGGCCAGCCCTTTGCCCTGGTGCGCCCGGCGCGTTGCAACCCAGTGCACGCGGCCCCAGTCCTGGCCTTTGAAGTCGCGGTCGTACCATGCGCTAATCGTGCCGACAGCGCATCCATCCGGCCCGACGATCAGGTAGCACCGGCGCGAGATTGCGCCTGGGTCGTTGCCAAACTCGCGCTCGAACAGCCCCGGCTCGACGGTGAAGAACGGCTCTGCGTCGCGCTGAATATCCTCCCACAGACCGCCTTCATTCGACCGCATGCGCCGGATGCCATAGCCGTCTGGAAATGGAATCTCCGGGATGTTGTTCATGTCGCGCCGCACCATGACCACCGGCGCGTTGTCGAGCGATGGCGCGGAACGCGCCGGGGGCGTTCCCCCGTAGAGCCTGGCTACGCTGCCGGCTGCGCGTTTGGGCCGGCGATCACGCGTGACGACTCCAAATGGGCTGGTGGTCATATAGTTCAAGAACGGTTCTTCGGGCCACGGATGGTCGGCGTAGCACCAGACAGTCATTCCGCACACGTATGGCTTGTCGAACGCTTGCGACTCTTGGCGGATGGCGTTGTCTTGCGCGTCCTCGCCCAGCCCATTTTCGGCGACGCTGTGCAAAGCGGGGTAGCCAAACTCAGTGATGAGAATGGGCTTGTCAGGATACAAGTCGTGCAGCCTGCCGAGATGCTCGCTCCACCATTGCGCGGACGCCGCGAAGTCGTAAGCGGGGTTGGCCTTCCAGCCGCGTCGGCTCCAGCTCGGGTAGCCGTTGACGCACACCACGTCATCGGCGTCGAAAGCCGGCGTTGTGGTCCAGTGATCGGACACGTGCGCGACCAGCCGCGAGCGATCCAGTTGCCGCGCCAGTTCGATCAACGCGGCGTTGCCGGCGGCCACCTCCGGGCGCTCTTCATGGGTCTCGTTGCTCACGCTCCAAAAGATGATCGAGGGGTGATGTCGATCCCGCGCGATCAATTCGCTGAGCTGGCGACGCGCGGCGTCCAGTGTGACAGAGGCAGGCTGGTTGCCATCGCGGACTTCGTCCGCGCGGACTTCATTCGTGGCGTCGCCTTTCCACCAGTACAGCGGAATTTCACCCATTACCAGCAGTCCGATCTCGTCGCACAAGTCCAACTCGGCGGGGTGATGTGGGTAGTGGCACAAGCGGACGAAGTTCGCGCCCATTTGTTTCATGTGCCGCAGATCGCGCTCTGCTTGTTGCAGGTCGGGCGTCATGCCGGCGCGCGGGCTGTCCTCATGCCGGTTGAAGCCGCGCAGGCGGATTGGTTCGCCGTTCAACACAAGTTGATGTCCCACGCGCTCGATCGTGCGAAAGCCGGCGCGCAGTTTTATCTCGTCGAAGCCGGCGTCATGGGCCAGCCCAAACGCGACTGTGTACAGGGTCGGGCAATCCGGCGACCATGGCGTGATATGTGGCGTGATGCCCGTAATGGTGATGGTCTCGGCCCGGCGCGCGGCCACTGTGGCCGGACGCGCGGCGCTGGAAAACACGCTTGTGCCGCTCGCGTCCAGGATCGCCAGCGCGACGCCGGCCTCGCGCGTTTCATCCGTGTCGTTGACGACTGTGACGCGCGCCTCGAACACGCCTGTGCCCTCCGCCACAATCACTGGTTGATCGAGCCGGATGAGCGGCCGGCAATCCAGCGCCACCTCGCGCAGAACTCCGCCATAGGGGCGCCAGCCGCGCTCTTTGCCCGGCACTTCGCCGTGGCGGCGCGTGTTGTCTGCGCGCACGACCAGCGTGTTGAGGCCGGGGCGCAGCAGGCGCTCCACCGGCAACTCGAACCTCAGGAAGCCGCCAGCGTGGCTGCCAGCCGGTTGCCCGTTCACCCACACCTGCGCGTTGTAGTTCACGCCTTCAAACCGCAGACTGAGGCGCTGAGACGCGCACGCTTCGGGCAACTCGAAATCGCAGCGGAACCAGCCAGCGCCCTCGTACCCTCTCAGTTCGGGCAGGCAGTCGTCGAATGCGATGGGAACGCTGACCTCGCGCCAGAAGCGCGTGTCGCAATCCGGCCGGGGGTAACCCATGCGCTCTCCGTCGCCAAATGCATCGGGCTGGAAGCGCCACAACCCGGTGAGGTCGATGCTGTGTCGCGCGTCATTGATGTGCGCGCCTGTGATGTGCTCCATGTCTGGTTGTCCTCCATGAAACGATGATAGATGATAATGCCGCTCAGGAGACATCATGCGACAGGTTGCCATTCCCAACACGCACCTCACGGCGTCGGCCATCTGCCTCGGCGCGGGCGGCATGGGCACGACCATTTCCGCCGACGAAGCCTTTGCTATGCTCGACTATTTCACAGAGGCCGGCGGCAACTTTCTAGACACCGCGCTGATCTACGCCGACTGGATTCCCGGCGAGAAGAGCGTCAGCGAGAAGACAATCGGGCGGTGGATAAGGGCGCGGGACAATCGGCAAGCGATCATCGTCGGCACCAAAGGCGCCCATCCAGACCTGAACGCCATGCACATCCCGCGCATGTCGGCGCGGGAGATCGCCGCCGATGTGGACGCCAGTCTGGCGCATCTCCAAACTGATTACATCGATCTGTACTGGCTTCACCGCGACGATCCGGCCCGATCCGTGGAAGAGATCATTCAGACGCTCAATGATCTGGCTGCGGCCGGCAAGATTCGCCATTTTGGCTGTTCAAACTGGCGCGCGGCTCGCATCCGCGCCGCGAATGCGTCTGCGGCGCAGCGCGGCCTGCAAGGCTTTGTGGCCGACCAGATGATGTGGAGCCTGGCGGTGACCGACATGGATGCAATCGCGGACAAGACGCTGGCCGGCATGGATGATGCGCTCTATCAGTTCCATCTCGAGACCAGCATGGCGGCTGTGCCCTATTCGTCCCAGGCGGGCGGGCTGTTTCAGCGCCTGGCGGCCGGCGGGGTCGAGGCGGTCAAGCCCGGCGCGCGCGCCATCTATCCGCTGGAACCCAATCTGGGCCGGCTCGAACGCGCCCAAACCCTCGCGCGCGAACGGTCGCTCAGCGTGTCGCAGGTGGCGCTCGGTTACCTGTTGTCACAACCGTTTCCGACCATTCCGATTGTCGGGTGCCGCACACGGGAGCAACTCGCCGACAGCCTGAGCGCCGCGCAGGTTCGGCTTGCGGCTGAGGAGCTGCGCTATCTGGAAACCGGAGGCCGTCTGTAGGGTCGATGCCCGTTTGCCCATCGACGCCCTGATGCTCAGGATGTCACCGGCAATGTTGCGCCGGCCCGTTTTGCCACTGCCAGAATGCGCTGCCAGGTTTCAACAGATAGAGGGATGCCCTCGACCAGGCGCCGGGCGCGCGTGCGCTGCTCGATATCGCCCGGCATCAGCACTTCGCTGTGGCCGGGCGCCGGCGCTGATGAGGTCACGTGCGCTTTCAAGTCATCCACCAGCGCGCGAAATCTGTCGCGTCCGATGAAGGCGTCCGGGTTGATGGCGATCAGGCACAGGCCGTTGCGCTGCGCCATTTCCTCGCTGACTTGCGCGCCGGCCAGGCACGCGCCCAGCACCTCGACCAGCAGCGCCAGGCCGTAGCCCTTGTGGCCGAGCGGCATGCCAAAGGGCAGGATGGCGCCTGGCGGCGGCCCATAGAACGCGCCGGCGTCTGTGGTGGGATTGCCATCCGCGTCAATGATCCGGCCTGCCGGAACCGGCTCGCCGGTCTGCGCATGCAATCTCAACCTGCCTTCGCTGATCATGGCAGTTGAGGCGTCGAACACGATCGGCCGGCCCGTGGTTGGCGCAGCCCAGGCGATGGCGTTGGTGCCCAGTCGCGCCTCACGCCCGCCAAACGGCGCCACAGCATGGCGGCTCTTCGACACGTTGACCACGGCCAGGCCGAGCATGTTGCAGGAGGTGATGCGTTCGACCCACGAGCCAAGCCGGCCTACATGGTTGCTGTTGCGGCTGACGACGCAGCCGATCCCATTCTGGGCGGCCTTGCCGCACACGATGGGGATCATGCGTTGCGCGCTGACTGCCCCAAAGTTGAAGCCGCAATCGACGATGGCGGTTGAAGGGGTCTGTCGCACGATCTCGACAACAGCGCCCGGCTTGATCTGGCCGGACCAGATCTCCTCTGCGTACTGGATGTAACGCATCACGCCGTGCGAGTCGATGCCCATCAGACTGGCTTCGATCAACTCGTTGACGACGATGGTCGCTTCCTCACGCGATGCGCCCAGCGCGCGGAAGATGGCCAGCCCGACCAGGCGCAGGGTCTCCGGCGTCAACAGCTCCGTGTTGTTGTCCATGCTATCTACAGGTCTAATACACCACCGGGCATTCCGCGAATGCTGCTTCGAGCTGGTCGACAAACATGCGCTCCCAGCGCGCTTCCTTTCTGGTCATCGTGCTGTCCTCCAAAGGGTATTATCATCGACCCCAAAGACGAGCCTTCCCATGAAGAAACTCATCAATCACCCTGACCACGTTGTGTCCGAGTCGCTGCAAGGTTTTGCCGCAGCGTATTCCGATCTTGTCCGCGTTCACGCTGGCCCAGACTACATCACGCGCGCCGATGCGCCCGTATCCGGCAAAGTGGGCGTGCTATCGGGAGGCGGCAGCGGCCACGAGCCGATGCACGGTGGCTATGTTGGCCCCGGCATGTTGGACGCCGCCTGCCCCGGCGCGGTGTTCACCAGCCCGACCCCCGATCAGATGCTGGAGGCCACGCGGGCGATAGATGGCGGCGCGGGCGTGCTGCACATCGTCAAGAACTACACCGGCGACATCATGAACTTCGAGATGGCGGCCGAGCTGGCGCGCGCCGAAGGGATCGAGATCGAGAGCGTAGTGATTCAGGATGATGTGGCCGTGGAGGACAGCCTGTACACCGCCGGCCGGCGAGGTGTGGGCGCCACGGTGCTGGCCGAGAAGCTGTGTGGCGCGGCTGCCGAGCAACGCCGGCCGCTCGTCGAAGTGGCTGCAGTGTGCCGGCGCGTGGTGGATGGCGCGCGCAGCATGGGCATGGCGCTCACCTCCTGCACAGTGCCTCACGTGGGCCGCCCCACCTTCGATCTGCCCGAACATGAAATGGAGATCGGCATCGGCATACACGGCGAGCCGGGCCGGGCGCGCATGAAGCTCCAGCCGGCAGACGACATCGTGGAAATGCTGATGGAGCCGATTTTGAAGGACGCGCCCTGGCGGAGTGGGGACCGTGTGTTGCTCTTTGTCAACAGCATGGGCGGCACGCCACTCATCGAGTTGTTCATCGTCTACCGCAAAGCGCGGCAGATCGTGGAGCAACATGGGTTGAAAGTGGCGCGCAACCTGGTCGGGCCATATATCACCAGCCTTGAAATGGCCGGCTGCTCGATCACGCTTCTCAAACTGGATGACGATCTGCTTCGCTTGTGGGACGCCCCCGTGAAAACAGCCGCTTTGCGCTGGGGTTGCTGAGGCGGCCGCCGCAGGCTCTCCACCAGGCGCGCTCGACGCCGGAGTAAAGCTCTGCCTCCAATGCTCTGTATCCAAGAGGACAACCTATGGAATCGACCCTGTTGACATTGACGCGCGACACGGTGCTGGCCTGGATCAAGCACTACGCCGATGTGATTGCCGAGAACCGCCAGTGGTTGACGGACCTGGACGCTGCCATTGGCGATGGCGATCACGGCGCCAATATGGAGCGCGGCTTTCGAGCAGTGGCCGGCAAATTGCCTGCTCTCGCCGACGCAGACATAGGCGCGATCTTCAAGACAGTGGGCATGACCCTGCTTTCGACGGTCGGCGGCGCCAGCGGCCCTTTATATGGCACGTTCTTTTTGCAGGCCGCGCAACCGCTGGCCGGCAAGACTGAACTCGCCCTGCCAGACTGGGTGACTGCCGTCGAGATGGGCGTGAACGGCGTCGTCAAGCGCGGCCGCGCCGAGGTGGGGGAGAAGACGATGGTGGATGCGCTGATCCCGGCGCTGGATGCGCTGAAAGCCGCCGCGCAGGTTGGGGCCGAGTGGCAGCCGGCTGCCCGGCGCGCTGCCGAGGCAGCCCGGCAAGGCGCGTTGTCCACGGTTCCGCTGGTGGCGCGCAAAGGCCGCGCCAGCTATCTCGGCGAACGCAGCGCCGGCCATCAGGACCCCGGCGCCACCTCGGCGTTTCTGTTGTTCGACGCCCTGTCGCACATTCTGGCCGGCGCTCGAGCCGCGTCGCGCCGCGCACACGCCGCATGATCAGCCTGGTCGTTGTTGCTCACAGCCGCGCCCTGGCCGCCGAGGTGGTGGCCCTGGCCCGGCAGATGGCTTCCTCTGCCGACTTCGGCGAGACCGGTCGATCTGTTCGCTTTGCCATTGCCGCCGGAGTGGGCGAACAGCATGGCGAACTGGGCGTTGATGTCACCGAGGTCGCGCAGGCCATCGAATCGGTGTTCAGCCCGGACGGCGTGCTGGTGTTGATGGATCTGGGTAGCGCCGTGTTGGGCGCGGAAACAGCGCTCGATCTGTTGCCCGCCGGCATGCGCGAGCGAGTGCGCTTGTGCCCGGCGCCGCTGGTTGAAGGCGCGCTTGCGGCGGCGGTGCAGGCCGGCCTGGGCGCCGATCTCGATCAGGCCTGCCGCGAAGCCGCCGGCGCGCTGCAACCGAAATACGAGCATCTTGCCGCCGGTTCGCATTCGCTCCCGCTTGGCGATGCTGCGCCTCTGCGCGATGTGGCGTCAGGCCCGGCAGCCAGCCAGATTGTGGTTGCCCTGGAGAACTCGCACGGTCTGCACGCGCGGCCGGCGGCTCGTTTTGTGCAAACCGCCGCGCGTTTCGACGCCGCCGTCACCGTGCGCAAGCTGGGGCCGGATGGGAAACCGGCAGGCGTCGCGGCATCAGCGCGCAGCGTCAATCAACTGGCGATGCTGGGCGCGCAGCGCGGCGAGCGGTTGCTCATTTCCGCAGAAGGCGCGCAGGCGCGCGAGGCATTGCAGGCCTTGCGCGAACTGGCCGCCTCACATTTTGGCGAATCGCCAAACGATGCTGCGCCCGATGCCGCCATTTGCGCCGATGATCGGGTTGCCGGCGCGCTGACCCCGCCGACACAGGAGGCCGGGGCGCGGCTGTTGCAGGCGCTGCCGGTGTCAGAAGGGTTTGCCGTTGGCGCAGCGACCCGCTTGCGACCGCGCTTGTCTGCGCTGCGCGAACAGGATGAGCGCGCCAATATCCGCGCCCAGGGTGCAGACGCTGAACAGCGCCGGCTGGATGCGGCGCTCGCGCTGGCGCGCCAGGACATTGACGCCCGGCGCCAGATGATTCGCGCCAACATGGGTGAACAGCGCGCCGCGATTTTCGACGCGCATCGGCTGATTCTCGATGATGAGATGCTGGCTGGCCGGGCGCGGCGCCTGATCCGCGAGGAGCGCATGGGCGCGGCGCCGGCGTGGCATCGGGCCGTGCAGGATTTGGCCGATGCCTATCGCGCTTTGCCCGACCTCTATATGCGACAACGCGCCGCTGATGTGATCGATGTGGGCGCGCAAGTCTTGGCGCATCTCGGCCAGGACGATCAGGTTGGCCAGCAGTTGACGCCGGGCCAGCCGGCCATTCTGATTGCCCGCGATTTCAGCCCGACGCAGGTGGCGCAACTCGACTTGCAGCAAGTGGCCGGCCTGGTGAGCATGGGCGGGAGCAAAGATTCGCATGCGGCGATTCTCATGCGCGCCCTGGGCATACCCGCCGTTGCCGGCGCCAACGCTGCTATCGAGGCTATTCCCGATGGTGTGGTGGTGGCTCTCGATGGCTTTGAGGGGCGCATCTGGATCGCCCCCCCGCCGGAGATTCTGGCCGAACTTGAAAGCCGGGGCGCGGCCTGGCGTGAGCAGCAGCGCCGGCTGCGCGAGGCCGGCCAGGCGTTCACCACCACCCGCGACGGCGCGCGCATCGAGGTGGCGGCCAATCTGGGCAGTGTGCCGGAGGCGCAGGCAGCCATTGCCAACGGCGCCGACGCGGTTGGTGTGCTGCGCACGGAGTTTCTGTATCTCACCCGCCAGGCGCCGCCGGGCGAAGAGGAACAGGTGGCGGCTTTGACGCAGATCGGGCGCGTCATGCAGGGCCGGCCGATCATTGCGCGCACGCTCGACGTGGGCGGCGACAAGGCCATCCCGTATCTGCCCTTGCAGCCTGAGGCGAACCCGTTTCTCGGCGTGCGCGCCATTCGTCTGTCGCTGCGACAGCGCGACCTGTTTCTGACTCAATTGCGCGCGATTTTGCGCGCCGCCGCTGAACACGATGTGCGCGCGCTGCTGCCGATGGTCTCACAGGTGGAAGAGATTGAAGCGGCGCAAGCGTGTCTGGAGGAAGCGCATCGCTCACTGCTGGCGGATGGGCTGCCGCATCGCTGGCCGGCGTCGCTGGGCGTGATGATCGAAACGCCGTCTGCCGCGTTGATGGCCGACGCGCTTGCGGCGCGAGTTGACTTTCTCAGCATCGGCACGAATGACCTCACCCAATACACGCTGGCCGCCGAGCGAGGCAATCCGAACCTCGCCGCATTCGCCGACGCGCTCCACCCGTCAGTTTTAAGGTTGATCAAAACGGTCGCCGACGCAGCGGCGCGGCATGGCAAATGGGCCGGCGTGTGCGGCGAGGTTGCCGCCGATCCCGCAGCCGCGCCGGTGTTGATCGGGCTGGGCGTAACGGAGTTGAGCCTGAATCCAGCCGGCATCCCCAAAATCAAGTCCGTGGTGCGTGCGCTGGACAGGCGCGAGGCCAGCCGGCTGGCCGATCAGGCGCTGCAACAGGAGACGGCGCAAGCCGTGCGCCAACTGGCAATGCGGTTTGTTGAAGGTTCGTCGGGTTTGTAAGGTTTGCAAAGTTGGTAAGGTTCGTAACGTGTATGAGGTTGATAAAGTGTCCAGGGTTCTTCAACCTTGCCAACCTTACGAACCTTACCAACCTTATCCGAAGGAGTCGCATTCATGACAGAGAATGAGAAACATGGCTTTCAGTTGGTGGAAGAGCGCGTCATCGCCGAGATGAACGCAACGGCGCGTTTGTATCGCCACATCAAAACCGGCGCGCGGTTGTTGTCGGTGATCAACGATGATGAGAACAAAGTGTTCGGCATCGCGTTCGCCACCCCGCCCGAAGACTCGACCGGCCTGCCGCACATTCTGGAGCACTCGGTGCTGTGCGGCTCGCGCAAGTACCCCGTGAAAGAGCCGTTTGTGGAATTGATGAAGGGGTCGCTGAACACCTTCCTCAATGCCTTCACGTATCCAGACAAAACCTGCTATCCGGTCGCCAGCCAGAACCTGAAGGATTTCTACAACCTGATTGATGTGTACCTC
>DAOTYS010000095.1:0-2508 GCA_034434575.1 Thermoflexales bacterium | reverse complement strand
GATGGACAACTTCAATGAGATCATCACTAAGGCTGGCTTGACCCAGGAAGACCTGGACAATCCCGCGCGCGATCCCGCCGCTAACTAGCATTGTCCGTTCGAGTCGCGTCGCGTTCGTCGCGGCGCGACTCACCGTGTGCGAGTTTTTCTGCCGCAGCCTTTCAGCGCGTTTTGCCTCACTGTCTTCTGCGCTGTCAGGCTGCGGTGTAGACTCGCATTAGTCGAGAGGTAATGCCATGGCAACACGGACCGAGTCCGCGCCGTCCACAACAACCCCTGCCGCCGTAACTGGCTCTTCGCCGCTGTCGATTGCCACGAGCGGCAAGGTCATCCTGCCTGTTCTGGCAGCGCTGCTTGTCCTGCTCAACATCGTCTACTTCGCATTGTTGCGGCCAACCGGCAGGACGATCGAGAGCACTCAGGCCGTGCCCGGCGGGCGCGTCCTGGAAGCCATCGCAGTGAGCGACACGCGCGTCGTTGCGCTCACTTCAGACAATCGCTTCGTGGTGGTTGAGAATGGCGCGGTCGTCAACGAGACGCAACTGGACAAGACCGTGACTGCCCTGGACACGACGCCCGACCTGTCTCGCATTGTGGGCGGCACCAGCGACCGTGATGTCATCATCTGGGACACCGACCTGAATGAATTGGGCCGCTTCCAGGTCAATGGCCGGGTCACCGGCCTGAAAGTCGCGGATGACGGCACGATCGTGATCGGTTTCGGCGTTGGGCGTTTTACCGGCCGCTTCAATGTCGGCAAGTTCGACCAGCAAGGCAAGCCGGTGTTCCGCAAGCAGGTCGGCCAGGATGTCAGCGCCGTGGCCGCTTCCGGCGACCTGAGCGTGTATGCCAACGTCAGCGGCGATATCGCCGCCCTGGCCCCCGACGGTGAGCACGTTTGGCGTAGCAAGGCCATCAAGCCGCTGTTGCAGTTGGATGTCACCACCGATGGCCGCCTGATCGGCGCCGACGAGCGCGGCGTGGTGTATCTGATCGACCCGGCCAATGGCAGGACCATCTGGAATCAGAAGGTGTCAGACTACAAAATGCGCATGGTCGCCTACGACGCGCTGTCCGACAAAGTGATCGCCGGCGACGAGGACGGCAAACTGTTCATGCTCGACATGGACGGCAAGCTGTTCTATCAGGCCAATGCGTCTGACAGCCCGCTGCGCAGTTTCATCCACGCCGCGCAGGACGACCTGTTCGCTGTCAGCAGCAAAGGCGAATGGATCAAGATCGACCTGGGCCTGGCGCTCGGCTCGCAGCGCCAGCAGGCGATCAATACGGGCTGGCTGGTCAGCAACCTCTTGCTGCTGATCGGCGCAGCGACGACACTGACGCTCACTGTGCCGCGTTTGCGCGCGCCGGCTTTCCACATCGCGCGGGAGATCAGGCAGTCGCGGGTCGCCTATTTGCTCATCGCGCCGTCGCTCCTTCTCATCATCATCTTTGCCTATGTGCCTACGGTCATGGGACTGTACTACTCGTTCACCAATTTCAACCTGGCCGAGCCGATCAAGTTCATCGGCCTCGACAACTTTGTCAAGGTCCTGACCAGAGACCAGT
Source organism: Thermoflexales bacterium (assembly GCA_034434575.1). GTDB lineage: Bacteria > Chloroflexota > Anaerolineae > J036 > Brachytrichaceae > Roseilinea. Next base: position 939 of record DAOTYS010000095.1, on the reverse strand, counting down.
TCTTTTGGGTCGGCGTGGGCAACATGCTTTTGCTGCTGGTCACCGGCCTGATCAAATCGCTGACGATCCCGCTGCTGGTCGCGGAACTGGTGTTCTGGCTGCGTTGGGCGCGGGTGAAGTACTGGCTGCGCGTGGCCTTCATCATCCCCAGCATCGTGCCGGGTGTGGTGGGCGTGTTGCTGTGGAAGCAGATTTACGACCCGCAGATCGGCCTGCTCAACGAAATCCTCAAGGCCATCGGGTTGAGCCACTTGACGCGGGCCTGGCTGGCCGACGCAGGGACCGCTATCTGGGCCATCATTTTCGCCGGCTTCCCCTGGGTGGGCATCTTCGCTTTTCTGATCTACTTCGGCGGTCTGCTCAACATCAACCGCGAGATTTTCGACGCCGCCGCCATCGATGGCGCAGGCGCGTGGCGCCGGTTCTGGGAGATCGATCTCAAGATGATCCGCCCGCAACTGCGGCTGATCTTGTTCTTCACGTTCCTGGGCAGCGTGCAGGAATACGGCGGCATCTGGATCATGACGCGCGGCGGCCCCGGCACCGCCACCTATGTGCCCGGCTTGCAGATGTTCCTGCAGATCTCGGCCGCCGAGTTCGGCTACGCCTCGGCGATAGGCTTCATCCTGGCGCTGGTTGTTCTGGCTATCACGGTGTGGCGCTTCCGCTTCAACCAACAGCCGGACGCCGCTTAGCAGAGGATCACATCATGACCAAACGAGCCAATCTCAACAGCGGCCTCAGCACCGCCATTCTGCTGGTGATCCTGTTCTTCTCGTTCGTGCCCGTGCTCATGATGCTGGCGATGTCGCTCAAGGACAGCATTGTGATCTACGGTGATTTCTGGGCGCCGCCCATCCCGCCGGTGTGGAGCAATTACAACAAAGCTCTGTTCGACCTTGTGGCGCCGGCTGTGCGCACGGTCGTCATGGCGGCCGT
>DAOTYS010000094.1:0-6854 GCA_034434575.1 Thermoflexales bacterium | reverse complement strand
GATTTATGCTCCACCAAGACTTATCTCCAATGCTGAAGTAAGGTTCAGATCAATGAAATAGCTAACACCGCCTGCCCGGCCAGGTTGCGAATCTCGCGCGCGCATTATGTGTCAGACACATTCAACCCCAGTCGGGGGCAATGGCTGCCAGACGCGAATAACATCGGACAGCCGGTTCAGGCTGTCCGACGAAAAGCGCGTATAGGCGTGCAACTCAGCGTCGATCACAGGGTTCAATCTCGTTTGTAACAGCCCACAATCACCGCCCGTGGAATGGTCGTGGTGCTGTTGTCCGTTTTCACCACATGAATCGTGAACTCATAGTACCCGGAGTCTTCGATGGTGAAAGGGAAGGAGCCGCTGGGCACACTGAGCGGCACGCGCTGCCCCGGCGTGAAGCCGGCTGCGCGGATCGAGTTCAGATTGCCGGCCTGACAGGCTGAATAGGTGCCCGGACCAGTTCTGGCGGTGATCTCCAGCTCCAACTTTTTCGCGCCATTGACTTCCCAGACCAGCGTGGACGACTTCGGCCCGTCGTGTCCCAGCGGCACATCGCCGATGTCATCGCGCGGCGAAAAGCGCATGTTTTGAGAATAGGTCAACAGGGCAGAGGGAGGCAGATCGGAGGTGGGCGTGGCCGCGGGCGCGACGGCGGGCGCAGTGGCGACCGCCGCGGACGATCCGCCGCCGATCGGCGCCGGCGGCGCAACCTTAACCACCGGCACGGCGTTTGCGTCGCCGCTGAACTCGACATACTGCCCGATGACCCACGCTTTGCCATCCGGCCCGCCCTGAAATTCGATTTGCCACCATGTGCCGTCCTCGTTCTTACCGACGACGGACACAACCTGATTGAGGGTGAGTTGGCCAACACGCTCGTAGCCGGTGCCAGGGCCGGCGCGGACATTCACAAACTCGTTGGTGACCTTGATGAGATTAGGCACAGGTGTGGCAGTAGGCTGCTCCGCTGGAGGCGCAGTCGGCTCAGGCGTTGGCGGCGGCACAGGTGTCGCTTCAGGAGTGGGTGTCACGGTGGGCGGCGGCGCCTGGGCTATGACAAACACCAGATCAGACGCCACAACCTCTTCGCCTTTGTCGTTCATGCCCTTGAGTTGAATGACATGGGCGCCCTGCAAAGGAGGCGTCCACGGGATCAGAAGGTCGAACTGGTTCTCGGCTGTGGGCGTGTCAACAGTGGCATATTTAACGCCATCGATGTGCACCTCCACGAGTTTCACGTCGGCGCCGGTGACCTGGCCGATGATGTTTGTTGGAACACCGGTCATCAACTGCGCCTGCTGGGCCGGCTCAAACACACTGGCTTGCGCCGGCGGGGCTGCCGCGCCGCACGCGGCCAGCGTCGATGCAGCCAGAGCAAACGCAAGCAACATCCCAGGCAACCGGGCAGCCTTGAACTTTGAATGGGGATTGGTGGTTTCCATACCTGCTTTCCCGCTGAAAACACATCCTGCCGGCGCGCTGCGACGAATCGAGCAGTGATGCACTGGCTTCGGCAAGACGCCAACACAGAAGGCCACGTGCATGTGTCGGTCGCATCTGGCTCGAACCTGCGCGCCCAAAAACACCACATAACGGCAGGCTTCAGGATTTGGACGATTGTAGCACGCGCGCTGCGGCCAACAGGAGGGTCATTGCGCCGGCCAGCGTGAGCCACCAGCCGGCGCCGAGGGCAGTGGTATCTCGGTAAAGCTGTTCAATTGCCGGGCGCACAGCCAGATAACCAACCCAGGGAACCCCTGCGCCGAGGGCCAACAACGCCAGCGCCACTACTGCAAGCCGCGGCCGCAGACGCATGACAGCACCCCTGAACAGCATGACCGCCAGAACGATGACGATCACCACCAGGGTAACCCCGAACTGTATGCGGTAATTGGCGTCCATCCAGGCCGTGAGGATTTGCGGGTAGGGGGGCAGTCCGAGCGCAGCAATGATCGCCGCAAGCGCGCCGCCCATCCCGCGCGCCAGCCGGCTGGCTGCCGCCGCTGTCACAAGCGCAAGCAGAATGGCGCTGACCCACAGCGGCAGATAGAACCACTCGTTGAGAAAGACGCCAGCGCCGGGGGTGAAGTTGGTGAAGGGGGACAGCTCGTGGCCGGTGAGTGTCAGGGCAGATGTTTTGTGCGCCGCCCACGGCAGCAGGTGTCCCATAAACAACAAGCCGGCTGCGACGAACAGGACAAATCGGGGCGACAAGCGCATGATCGGGTTGAGCTTCATGCCGTGTTTAACCGGATACAGTGTAACACCCACTTTGCGCAATCAGTCCTACAATCGTGCGCTGGCATCCCGTGGGAGAGAGCGCCTGGCAGAGGGCGCAGGCGGCGCTTCCTGCGCGAGATGCCGGATATGCAAAAAAGAAGAGGCAAACACAGTCAGCATGAATGCGCATGATATCGAGCGCGCCCGCAGCGCCACTCCCATCCTGAATCAAACGCTTTATCTCAACACCGGCACCGCCGGCCTGACTGCCCAGCCCGTCATCGACGCCATGCTCGAGCTGGCGCGGCGCATGGAAGCGGGTGGTCTGGCAGGGTACTACGAGATGCAAAATCAGGCGGTGGCAGCTCGCAACCGGATGGCAACCTTCCTGGGCGCGAATGAGGACGACGTGGCGTTCACTTACAACGCCTCGCACAGCCTGAACATCGCTATGCAGGTGCGATGGGACGCGCTTCGAGCGACCCCCGGCCAGCCAGTGGAGGTGCTCTTCTCGGATCACGAATACCCCACCACCAACATGATTTTCCGCTACCTCGAGCAGATCGGGGCGATCCGGCTTGTGCGCTACAAGCTCTCTGCCGACACAAACGAAATGCTCGACAGCCTGAACGCCGTGACAACAGACCGGGCGCGCATGTTGGTGGCGAGTCACGTGGACTGCAACACCGGCCTGCGCGCTGACGTGAAAACCCTGTGCGCCTGGTGCAGACAGCGCGGCATTGTGTCATTCATCGACGGCGCGCAAGCTGTGGGGCAGTTCAGCATCAATCTGCGGGACATCGGCTGCGACATCTACATCGGCAACGGCCACAAGTGGCTGTACGGCCCCAAAGGGGTCGGCCTGCTCTATGTGCGCAAAGAGATGCTCGACCTGTTCAACCCGCCCATGGTTGGTTCGGGCACGATCACATGGACAGACCCGGTTGCATTTGTGGACGGCGCCGCGCGTTTCGAGCTGGCCGCCACAAGGCCGGCTTACGTGTTCGCCGCCATGAACGCGGCGCTGGACTGGTTCGAGAGCTTTGGCCAGGCGGCGATCGAGCGCCGTATGCGCGCGTTGTCTGACTACTTCAAACGCCGGGTGCTCGAACAGCCGGATCGTTACACGCTGATCTGCCCTGTGCCGTGGGAGCAATCGTCAGCGATGGCGTCCATTCAATTTGCCGGCAAGACCGCCGAAGACATTGCCTCGTTTTGCAGCCGCATGTTTCGGGAGAACAAAGCCGTTCTGCGCCCGGTGGGCGACGGCTTCAACGCGATTCGCATTTCGACGGCATACTACAACATCGAAGACGAGTACGAGCGGCTGTTCAATCTGTTCGAGACCGAATTTCTCAAGCAGTGACAACAGCCAACTGTGTGTTGTCGGAAGCCGCCCTAATCGTCAATCGTCAATCGTCAATTGAAATGAATGATTACCTGACCAAGCTGCGCGAGATGCGGGACAGGGCGCGCCAGGCCGGCGGCGCCGAGCGCATCGAGCAACAGCATCAAAAAGGCAAGCTGACCGCGCGCGAGCGGTTGGCTTTGCTGCTCGATGTTGGCTCGTTCCAGGAACTGGGCGCGCTGGCCACGCACAACATCACCGATTTTGGCATGGCGTCGCAGCGCTACCCCGGCGATGGCGTCATCACCGGCTTCGGCAAGATCAATGGCCGGCGGGTGGCCGTATACGCGCAAGACTTCACCGTGCTGGGCGGGTCGTTCTCGCAGGTTCAATCGCAGAAGATTTGCCGCATCCAGGATCTGGCGCTGGAGAGCGGCATCCCGGTCATCGGGCTGAACGATTCAGGCGGCGCGCGCATCCAGGAGGGCGTGCGCAGCCTGGCCGCCTATGGCGAGCTGTTCACCCGCAATGTGATGGCGTCGGGCGTGATCCCGCAGATCTCGCTCATTCTGGGGCCGTGCGCGGGCGGGGCGGTGTACTCGCCGGCGTTGACCGACTTCATCATCATGACCCGCCAGAACTCATACATGTTCATCACCGGCCCCGAAGTGGTCAAAGCAGTCACCGGCGAAAACGTCACCTTCGAGGAGCTGGGCGGCACGCTGGTGCACAACGGCAAGAGCGGCGTGGCGCACTTTCTGGCTCAGGACGAGCGCAGCGCGCTCGAGCTGGTCAAGCTGTTGCTGAGCTACCTGCCGCAAAACAACACCGAGGATCCGCCGCAGATCACACCCTACGACTCGCGCAATCGCATGGACGAGTCGCTCAACACTGTCGTGCCGCCGAGCGACGACGAGCCATACGACATGCGCGACGTGGTGGACATGGTGTTCGATGAAGGCAGCTTTCTGGAAGTGCAGCCCTACTATGCGCGCAACGCCGTGGTCGGGTTCGCCCGGCTGGACGGGTTCTCGGTGGGCGTGGTGGGCAACCAGCCGAACTATATGGCCGGCGTGCTCGATATCGATTCAAGCGACAAGATTGCGCGCTTCGTCACCCTGTGCGACGCCTTCAACATTCCCCTCGTCACATTCGTCGATTGCCCCGGCTACCTGCCCGGCGTTGACCAGGAGCACTATGGGGTGATCCGGCATGGCGCAAAAGTAATCTACGCCTACTGCCAGGCCACCGTGCCGAAAATCTCCATCGTCACACGCAAAGCAATGGGCGGGGCGTACATCGCCATGAGCTCCAAGCAGATGCGCAGCGATTTGGCGTTTGCGTGGCCGACAGCGCAGATCGCCGTGATGGGCGCCGAGGGCGCGGTGCGCGTTCTACGCCGGCGCGAGCTGAGCAAGGCCGAGAATCCAGCCGAATTGGAGCGCCAATTCGTCGCCGAGTACCGCGAGAAGTTCTACAACCCGTATGTAGCCGCCGATATGGGGCAGATCGATGAAGTAATCGAGCCGAAAGAAACCCGCCCGCGCCTGATTCGCGCGCTGGAGGTGCTGCGCACAAAAGTGCAGCAGAACCCGCCCAAGAAGCACGGCATCATGCCGGTGTAGGGGCGTAACGTTCGGAGGTTGATCAGGTTCTTCAGGTTCATGTCGGCATCTGTGCCGGTTGCAGGCCGGGCGCGCGCACATTGCCTTGAAGGGTGATCGGGCGCTTCAGGTTCATGCGCAACCATGCCGGCCTCATACACCTGACCAACCTGACCAACCTTACAAACTTTACAAACTGCCAATGGACAACTTGAGCACAGGCATTGCACTGACAATCGTTGGGATGGGACTGGTGTTCGCGGTGCTGATCGCGCTGGCCGGGCTGGTTGCGCTGGGAGTGCGGCTGGGAGATCGCGCCGGCGGCGCAGCGCATCAGACGGCGCCGGCGGATAACGCAGACCAGGGCGCTCACCCGGCGCTCACGCTGCGCCGCCTGATGCCGCTGGAGCGGCTGGGCGATCCGTCAGATCATCAACCTTCGCCCGACGAACTGGCCGCCATTGCTGTTGCGGTGCAGTTGCACCAGATCGTGCGGCGCAAACAGGCTGCGCCGGCTATGCGCACCCACCAGCCGGGCGCCCTGCCCAGTCGGTGGCTGGCCATTGGGCGCGCGCGACAGAGCCAGACCTGGCAGCGTAGATGAGATGCAAGAAGGAGCGCCATGCGACGATACACAGTTGAAGTCAACGGCAAAGTGTATGTGATCGACATCGAGGAGCTGGCGTCGGACCGGTTCAATGTGCGACTGGGCGATCAGAGATATGAAGTGAGGCTGCGCGGCAGCGAGGACGTGGCCGGGGCGCGGATCACGCCGGAAGTGTTGCCGCTGCACGTGGAAGGAGAAGCGGCAGGCGAAGGAAGCGCAATCACGCCGACGGTGGCGAACAAGCACCGGCCGCCCGCGCCGGAGTCCATGCCGACACTTCCCATGTCACGTCCGCCGGGCCTGCCGCCGGCCTCCAATATCCCTGGCGGGGACTTCCGTCAGGAAATCGTCGCCCCAATGCCCGGCACGATTCTGACGATACAGGTCTCTCCGGGTGACGTAGTGAAACGCGGGCAGACCGTGCTCATTTTGGAGGCGATGAAAATGAAAAACGCCATCAAAGCGCCGCACGACGCCATTGTGTCAAGTGTGCAGGTTCAGGCCGGCCAGTCAGTCGGCTACGGGCATGTGCTGTTGACTTTCGAGCAACCCAATTGAGGCGCACAGCCAGAAACTCTCACGTTCCGCGTTCCTCGCCCCATCCCCATGGATTCCACCACTGTCTCCCAGCTTGCGCAGGGCATCGTCTCAATCACCCCCGGCGCGATATTGATGATCGCCGTCGGAGGGCTGCTGATCTACCTGGCCATCGCCCGTGAGTACGAGCCTATGTTGCTTCTGCCCATCGGAGCGGGAGCAATCCTGGCCAACCTGCCCCTGTCGCCGCTCGTTGCGCCAGACGGCTTGCTGAGGATTTTGCACCAGGCCGGCGTCGAAAACGAATTATTCCCGCTGCTCATTTTCATCGGCATTGGCGCCATGACTGACTTTGGGCCGCTGCTCGAAAACCCGAAGATGTTGCTGCTGGGCGCCGCCGGGCAGTTCGGCATCTTTGGCACACTCCTGCTGGCATTGCTGTTGGGGTTCGATATGAACGAAGCGGCCTCGATCGGCATCATCGGCGCGATTGACGGGCCGACCTCGATCTACGTAAGCAGCCGGCTGGCGCCTCACC
>DAOTYS010000093.1:0-8420 GCA_034434575.1 Thermoflexales bacterium | reverse complement strand
GCTGAGCTGGGCGCTGACGAAACTCTCATACCGCTCCGGCGGCGCGTTCTCCACGACCAGCCCGAAAGCAGTCACCTGAAACAGCCCGCTGGCCAGGCCGCCGATCGCCCCGGCCGCCCAGGTTGCCGGCAGGTCTTGCGCCAGCGCCAGCATGAGCATCTGGGCGCCGATGCCGGCCCCGCCCAGGGCGAACATGCGCTGGTTGCCGAACCGGCGCACCAGGCGCGGAATGACTGCGCCCATGGCAGCCAGAGCCAGCCAGTACACCGTGATGTACCAGCCATAGGCGGTGTCGCTGGCGCCCAGCTCGCGCACCAGCTTGAGCGGGATGAGCGGCGCGGATGCGTTGAGCGCCAGTTGCGCGGCCAGCGTGACGACCAGATAGCGCGCAGCCGGCCCATGCTTCAGGATGTCGCCCAGATCTCTGGCTGCCGATTGGCGGGCAGGCGATCTGGCCGGCGCGGGCAGCGGCTTCACCGCGCTGAAGATGAAGATTTCGACGATGCCGGCGGCGATCACCACCCCGCAGGCCACAACGTAGTTGACTGGCATTTCCAGGCGGTCGAGGATGACGGCCATGGCCGGCGTGCCGATCGCCATCGCCAGTCCCAGACCTGTCCAGCGCCCGCCCATCAGCACTGCAACCCGCTCGGCCAGCGTCACTTTGGGCAGGAACGCGAAGAAGGTGACCTGCACGATGCCGATGACGAGATTGATTGCCAGCGCGGCAGCGACCAATGCCTCGGCCTGTCGATCTGGCAAAAGCAACACCAGCGGTATCAGCAGGAGCGACAGGCGCGACAGAAACACTGGCACGATCAGCGCGCGCATTGCATTCGGCGCGCGTTGCAGGTACCAGCGGGCCAGCACGCTGGCGGCGGTCAATGCCAGCGCCGATCCCGAGGTCAACACGCCCAGCAACAGCGGCGAGGCGCCCAGTCGCGTGGCGAGCACCGGCACGTATTGCTGCTGGATGACGACAAACGGCATCACCCACATCACCTGGATGATGAACAGGCGCTCATTGCGGCGCATCTGCCTGGCGAGCGCAGGCTCCATGCTGTATGGGGTGGCTGCCATGATGGATCGCCTGTCTGGACAGGCCGCTAGGAGTTGTCAGGAATTGGGGGCGAGCATGAATCGCTCGAACGCCTCGGCGGTCCAGGGAAGGGCCGGCTTGAAGAAGTGCTCGTAAATCGCCTCGGCATAGACGCGGATTTCGTATTGCGCTTCTTCGGCCATGCGCAGGCGCAGGAAGTGCATCAGGTTGTGCGCGTCGGTTTTGGCGACCCAGGTGTAGTACACCGCGAAGCCGGGCAGGAAAATGCGGGCCAGTTCGCGGGCGACGCCGGCTTCCAGCGCCTGTTTGTACAGCGCGTATCCGCGCGCGTAGTGTTCGGCCAGGGCGTCGAACAAGGGTTGCGCTTCCGCCTCGCTCAATTCGCCCAGGCTGGCCTGCTTGTTCGATGGGGACTGCCTGCGCCAGACAGCCGGCATGTAAAAGTCGTTTTCCTCGAAAGCGACATAGCGCCCCGATTGCGCGTTGAAATTCCACGTGCGATGCCGCACCCACTGCCACCAGGTGACCACCGGCGCGCGGACGCGGAATTTGAACTCCACTTGCTCGAACGGGCTGGTGTGCCGGTGCTCCATCAGGTAGAACAGCAGCTTCTTGTCCCTGTCGCCGCCTTTGCTCTCGCCCAGAAAGGATGCGCGCGCCGCGTTGACGATGGCCAGATCGTTGCCCATCAGGTCCTGCAACTCGACCCAACCCTTGTCCAGCACGTTCACGCGCTTGCCGATCAACCCGGCGCCGGGCGCGGGCGCATCCATAGCCATTGTTGTAATTGCTCCTTCGAGAGGTGAACGCTATTGTAGTGGATGAGATGTGCGCCGGCCCGCTCTGCTATGATTGCTGCCTTAAATCAACCGGTGTTGTGCGCTTCGCCGGCGATTTGTCTGGGGCCGACGGGGCGTGTGGAGGTGTGAAGTCATGTCTGACGGCGCCGCGTTGGATGCGTTTGCCGATGAAGTCAGCCGGCCCGACCGCGAGGTTGATCTGGCCCGCGCCGCGCTGGTGATGGGCGCCTTTGAGTATCCCGATCTCTCGGTCGAACACTACCTCAAGCGCCTGGACGAACTGGCTGTTGCAGCCAGGCCAGCCCTTTCCGCAGCCGATTTGCCGTCGCTGGCTCTGGCGCAGTATCTGTTCAAACGGGCTGGCTTCACCGGCAACCAGGATGATTACCTTGACCCGCGCAACAGCTTTTTGAATCAGGTGCTCGACCGCCGGCTCGGCATCCCCATCACGTTGTCGCTGGTGTACATCGAAGTGGCCCGGCGCATGGGGATCGACGCCGAGGGCGTGGGGTTGCCCGGTCATTTCATTGTGCGCTCGCGGCTGGCGGCGGAGAATGCCCCGGCCTCAGACAGCGATGACGCCGGCGACACCGATGCCGTGATCTACCTCGATCCGTTCAACGGCGGCGCGCTCATGGAGGAAGAGGATTGCATCGAGCGGGTGCGCGCCATCACCGGCGGCAAACTGCCGTTCAACCATGCGTTTCTGTTCCCCGTGGGCGCGCGCTACATTCTGAACCGCATGTTGAACAACCTTAAGAACGCATACGCCAGCCGGCAGGATCTGGAGCGCGCCTTGCGCGTCGTGGAGCGTTTGCTGGTGCTGAACCCCAACGATCCCGACGAGACGCGCAACCTGGGTCTGCTCCACGCCGGGCTGGGACACACCCGTCAGGCGCTGGCGGCGTTGACGCGCTATCTGGAATTGCGGCCCGAAGCGCCGGACGCCGCCGCAATTCGCGGCCACATCGTTGCGCTCAGCGGGCGGCTGGCGCGCTGGAATTGACCCACTCGCAGGCTGCAAACTTGCGGAAGGGCGCCTGCCCTTCAGGCCTGGTTGCGGACGGCGCGCGCTGCCAGCCAGAGCAGCGCGCCGCTCGCGGCCAGGTAGCACGCTGTCAGGATCAGGAAGGGCGCGGGCAGCACGATCGCAGCAGGCGATGCCGGGAAAGGTCCGATCGTCAGGGTGAGCAGGTTGCCGGTGTTCACAAAGTTTGCCTCTGACGTGACCAGCGCGCCGACAGGACTGAGGCTGATGAGCGCGACGAACACAGCCGTCAACACGGGCGCGCCGCCGGAAGCGCCGGCCCGGGTCCCCAGGCCGGCCAGCGCCGGAAATACGAGTATGGCCAGCGCCGACAGGCCGATGACGATGCCCACAACGACTGAATAGGTGATGACAGTTGCGCTGAGTGTGCTGCTGGCGCGGCTCGAGACGAACAGGCCCAGCGTGGTGAAGAGCGCAGCCGACGCCAGAATGACGCACAGCGCAGCCGCGAATTGAGCCGGCTCTATCCCGCCCAGCAGGAACGCCAGACTGAACAGGGGAAGGGTTGCCAGCACCAGCAACAGGATATAGCCGAGGGCGGGAATCAGTTTGCCCCACACAATCTGGCGCGGGCTGAGCAGGGTGGTTTTGAGAAGGCCGAAGGTGTGACGCTCGCGCTCGCCGCTGATGGCGCTCACGGTGAACGCCGGCGCCACGAAGCTGACCAGGACGATGAGCAGGCCGACCACCACGTAGAACAAAGCCGATCCCACCTGGCTGTAGTTGCCCACCCCCGAAGCAGGGTTGGCCAGCGACACGCCCATGTACAGCAGGAGCGTGATGCCACTGACGATGGAGATGTACACAGTCAGCACTGCGCCGGCCCGCGCGCTGCGCATATAAGCGCGCAACTCCCTGGCCATCAGCGGGTTGATCCTCAGGTTCAGCTTTGCCATGCGCGCCGCCATTCCATCATCCGGTTTGCGCCGGCCCATTCAGGCCGGTCAGGATTTTTTCCAGCGAGTCCGCCTGCTCGCTGAACGAGACCACCTGAACGCCGGCGCGCATCAGGTGACGCAACAACTCTGTGGCGTCGCCGTAATCTCCGCCAAACACGATCTGCATTTCTTTTAGCGCATACAGCGCGTCTGCGGCAGCCTCATCTTCACGGCGCGCGGCCGCAGGCCGCATCCCCTCGCTGCGCGATGGGGCAAGCCGCACGTCTACGACGCCCGGCCCGGTGCGCGCATGGTTGATCGCCATCTCGACATTGCCGAAGAACTTGACGACGATGATGCGATGCGGGCGCAGGCGGGCGCAGATGGCTGAGCTTTCGCCGGCGACGAGGATGCGGCCGCTCTCCATGATGGCGATATGCGAGCACATGTCTTCCAGCTCGGCCAGGATATGCGAGGTGACCACGATTGTCTTGTTCATGCTGCGCAACTCTTTGAGCAATTCGCGCAGTTCGACCCGCGCGCGCGGGTCGAGGCCGGCGGTGGCGTCATCGAGCAACAACACTTGTGGATCGTGGACCAGCGCGCGGGCTATTCCGAGTCGCTGGCGCATCCCCCGCGTCAGTTTGTCTACCGGCTCGTTTCTGCGGTGCGATAGATCGACCAGAGCCAACAGGTCGCCGGTCAGCGCAGCGCGGTCGCTGGCCGGCACGCCGTAGCACGCGGCGAAAAACGTCAGGTATTCGGCGACCGTCATATCCGGATACACGCCGCTCACATCCGGCAAATAGCCAACCAGGCGCCGGACGCGGGCAGCGTGACGGCGGATGGATGCGCCGCCCACCAACGCATCGCCGCTGGTCGGTGGCAGCAGCGTGGCCAGCATCTTGATGAGTGTGGTTTTGCCCGCGCCGTTCGGGCCAATGACGCCGAAGATCGAGCCGGCGCCGACCTGGATCGACAGTCGATCCACCGCCGTCTTCTTGCCAAAAACTCTGGTCAGCTCCCTGGTCTCGATCATGATGGATCAGATCAGCCGGCCTGGCAACGCTTCAGCGTGAGCATTTACCCGGCTTGTTGAAAGGCCTGCACCACGCGCCGCAGGCCGTCTTCCAGCGAGGTGCGCGGCTGGTATTTGAGGCGTTCCTGGGCGCGTGACAGGTCGGCGCTCATGCGCGACACGCCGCCGCTCTCGGCAGTGACATGCAGCGCGGTCAGCGACTTGCCGAGCACCCGGCCTACGGTCTCCACCACAGCGTTGATGCTCGTGCCCGCGCCGCTGCCGACGTTGATGGTCAGCCGGTTGACGTTGGGCGCGCTGGCGGCGCTGACCAGCGCGCTGACCACATCATCCACGTAGACAAAGTCGCGCGTCTGCTTGCCGCTGCCATGCACGATGATCGAGCCGCCGCTGAGCGCCTGGCGCACGATGGCCGGTATCACCGGCGGATGCGAAGCGCGAAATAGCTGGCCCGGCCCGTACGCGTTGAAGATGCGCAGGGCGACCGTCTCGATGCCCCACAGCGCGCCGATCGTGTGCACATAGTATTCGGCGGCCAGCTTGCTCACGGCGTAGGGCGAGGCGGGGCTGGGGATGCACGTTTCGCGCAGCGGCTGCTCGGCTTGTTCGCCATACACAGCCCCCGATGAGGCAAGCACCACCCGCCGCACACCGGCGTCTCGCATGGCTTGCATCAGGGCGACTGTGCCGCCCACGTTGGTGTCGTTGTAATCTTTGGGATACAGCACCGACTCCGGCACCGACACGCGGGCTGCCAGGTGGTAGACACAATCCACGCCCTGCAATACGGACCAGAGCTTGGGCACATCGGCTACGTCGCCGCGTGTGAAGTGCACCGCAGGGTCAAGCCGGGACGGGTCGCCGCTGCTGAGGTTGTCGAGGACGCGCACAACTGCGCCGGCGCGAACGAGTGTGTTGGCGAGCGCAGAGCCCAGGAAGCCGGCGCCGCCGGTAATGAGTACTTTCATAGGAGTAGTCAGTCGTCAGAAGCCAGTAGTCAGTCGTCAGTAGTCAGAGCACAGACAGCGGTTCGGATGTTCTGTACTCAGCACTCAACACTCAGCACTCAGTGCTTTGGTCAGCCGGGCGGCCAGGTCAGGCGCCGGCCGCCCAACAGATGCAGATGCAGGTGATACACCGACTGCCCGCCCTGCGCATTGCAGTTGATCACAATGCGATAGCCCTGTTCAGCGATGCCCATTTCGCCGGCGATCCGCTGCGCCGTCAACAGCAGCTTGCCCAGCAGCGCCTGGTCATCCGGGCCGGCGTCGTTCAACGTGCGAATCGGTTTGTTGGGCACGATGAGAATGTGCGTCGGCGCGACCGGGTTGACATCGCGGAATGCCGTCACGTCATCGTCCTGATACACGATCTGCGCGGGGGCCTCGCCGCGCACGATCCGGCTGAAGATGGTGTCTGTGGCCATGGGGCGTGTTGCGTATTGCGTATCGCGTATTGGGTGCTGTCGTCTGACGACTGGTTACTGACTTCTGACGACTGGTTACTGGTCACCGACGGCCGTCACCGACACGTTGTCAAACGCCACATCAGTTCCGGGGGCGTCGATCAACGTCAGCGCAAACAGGCCGATGTCGCCCGACGCGAACGAGGCGTCCCGGCGCTGCGCGATCCGCTGATCGTTGACCATGAAGACAAACTCATCGCCTTTCATGATGACGCGAATGCGATTCACGGCGCTGCCAGTTTGAATGGCCGGATGCGCAGCCCAATCCTCCCAGTTCTCCCAGGCGCCATCCTTCATGATCCCGGCGCGCCAGTAACCGTCCGACGAGATTTCGAAGTGATAAAAGTTCTTGCGATCCTGGAAACGGAAGATCACGCCGAAGCCGTTGTCGGTGGGGCCGCCGACAGCCTGCGCTTCGACCTGCAAGTCACCGTCGGCAAATTGCCGGCCGGCCACGCTCCACTGCGTGAGGTTTTCCTGCTGGATGGTGAAGCGCAGCCGACCGTTGTCGTATTTCACCTCGGCTGACACGTCTGAAAGCGTCTGCCAGCCGGATTGCGGGTTGCTGAAGTCATCCGGGTAGGGAAGCGGCGACACAGGGGGCGCAGCCGGGCCGCACGCCGCAAGAAGCAGCGCAAAGACCACGACCAATGTCCCTGCGCGCGCTGTCAGATGAATCCTCATGACAGGCATTGTAACGCGGTGGTCTCTGGTCCAGGGGCTGCCCATTTATCGGCTTATCGGCGCGGAGTGCGCAAGCGGTCAAAATGCAAGCCCTTTTGCGGTATAGTCATGTCGGAGCGCGAAATGGCTTTCACAGTGCGGGACTATCAAGATCTATTGACTCTGCTTGATAATCATCCTGAATGGCGAGCAGAACTGCGTCGCGCCATTTTGAGTGATGATTTTCTTTCGTTGCCGGAGGTTGTCCGCGAACTGGCGGCGGCGCAGAAGCGCACCGAAGAGCAAGTACGCGAGCTTGCCGCGGCCCAAAAGCGCACGGAAGAGCAAGTACGCGAGCTTGCCGCGGCCCAAAAGCGCACGGAAGAGCAAATACGCGAGCTTGCCGCGGCCCAAAAGCGCACGGAAGAGCGGTTGAATGCGCTTTCTCAGCGCGTGGAAGAACTGGCGGCGGCGCAGAAGAACACAAGTGTGGAGTTGGGCCGGCTTTCGGCCATGCTGGGGGTGTCGCTGGAGGACGAAGCCGGCAATGTGCTGGCTACCGTGATGCGCCAAAAGGGCTATCGCGTGTTGCAGGAACCAATGTCCCTGCGCTTCAACGGCGAGGTTGATGTGGTTCTGCCCGTGGAAGCTGCCTCCGGCCGGCGGCTGTGGATATTGATGGAATCCAAGGCTCGCTTGAGCCGTTCAGATGTCATCAAGTGGTCGCAGCGGTTGGAATCGCCAGAGTGGCGACAGGCGATTGAACAGGCGGGCTGCTATCCGCCTTTTCTGGCGTATCTGTACGCCATTCGCGTCGATCTCAGCGCCCGCGAGGCAGCGCAAGAGAAGAGAATCGGCTTGATAAGAGGCAATGGAGAAGAGATTGCCCCTGGCGGAGAGATAGGTTAAAACCATCCGGGTCTATTGGTTAACCTGTCAACTGCCATGTCTGTTCACCGTCATGTTGTGTGGATAAGCGGTTTGCTCATCGCCGCGCTTGTGTTGTGGCAGCACCACATGACAGTCAGGGGGGCGATTGCTAATCCAACGCGCTCGCCCTGGGCCGGCGAGATCGGGCTTGTCCCTGCCGAGACGGCAACCCCCCGGCCAACCGCGACAGCGCCGGTCTCGCTTACTATCACGCCCGCGCCAACGCCGACAGCTTCGCCAACGCTGGCTCCTGCGCTGGAGCGCCCGGCGCTGCAGCGGCCCGCCCCCGATATGGAAGCCCATCGGCGCGCGCTCACCGTGCCGATCCTGATGTATCACTACATCTCTGTTCCGCCGGCGGGCGCAGACAAGTATCGCGTTGACCTGTCTGTCCCGCCCGACATGTTCGAGCAGCAGTTGGCGTACCTGGCTGAGAACGGATTCTCTACGGTCAGCCTGTATGATTTGCTCAACCACCTCAGCGTCGGCGCGCCGCTGCCACCGCGCCCGGTGGCGCTGACCTTCGACGACGGATAC
>DAOTYS010000092.1:0-16507 GCA_034434575.1 Thermoflexales bacterium | reverse complement strand
GCCGGTTGCCGGCGACCCGCTTCCACAACCTCGCTGCCCGCGCGATCATCGCGAAGGGTGATCGCTGCTCTGACTGGTTCCGCCGGCGGGCGCTACAGGCGGAACTATGACTTGAACCGCTTTCGCGCGCGCTGCGTGCAACTCACAATGGATTCGCACGCATCGCGGACAACATCCGCTGGATTGACCTTGAATTTGGAGGCACAGATATGAAGATCGCGCAGAATGTGACGGAATTGATCGGCAACACGCCGCTGGTGCGCATCCGGCGCCTGGCCGAAGGCAGCCTTGCTGAAGTTGTCGCCAAGCTGGAGTTCTTTAACCCGGCGCACAGTGTGAAAGACCGCATCGGCGCCGCCATGATCGACGCGGCGGAGCGGGCGGGACTCATCAAGCCGGACACCATCATTCTGGAGCCGACGAGCGGCAACACCGGCATCGCGCTGGCCATGGTGTGCGCCGCGCGCGGCTACAAGTGCGCGCTGACGATGCCGGAATCGATGAGCAAAGAGCGGCGCATTCTCCTGCGCGCCTATGGCGCGGAACTGATCCTGACGCCGGCGGCCGAGGGCATGGCCGGCGCCATTCGCAAGGCGGAGGAACTGGCCCGCTCCGATCCGCGTTACTTCATCCCGCAGCAGTTCCAGAATCCGGCCAACCCGGAGATTCACCGCAAGACAACCGCCGAGGAAATCTGGCGCGACACGGATGGCCGGGCGGATATCCTGGTGGCCGGCGTCGGCACCGGCGGCACGATCACTGGCGTGGGCGAGGTCATCAAGTCGCGCAAGCCCTCGTTCCAGGTGGTCGCGGTCGAGCCGGATGCGTCGCCGGTGTTGTCGGGCGGGCAGAAGGGGCCGCATCCCATCCAGGGGATTGGAGCCGGGTTTGTTCCGCAGGTGCTGAACACGGCTGTCTATGACGAGGTGGTGCGGGTGAAGAGCGACGATGCGTTTGAGACGGCGCGGCGCGCCGCGCGCGAGGAGGGCTTGTTGATCGGCATCTCTTCGGGCGCGGCGTTGTGGGCGGCGTTGCAGGTGTCGCGCCGGCCCGACAACGCCGGCAAGCTGATCGTCGTCATTATCCCGTCCTTTGGCGAGCGTTATCTGAGCACGGCGCTGTATGCCAATCTCATCGATGGGTGAGGGGAGAGCGCAGAGGACAGACGACAGACGACAGAGGACAGAGGACAGAATGCGGGGCCGGTTTCTCAATCGTCAATCGTCAATTGACAATAGCCATGTTGGACACCATCCGGCGTGATATTCAGTCAGTGTTTGACCGCGATCCAGCCGCGCGCACCACAATCGAGGTCCTGCTGTGCTATCCGGGCTTGCACGCGCTGTGGGGCTATCGGGTAGCGCACTGGCTGTGGACGCGCCGGCTGCGCTTTCTGGGCCGCTGGGTGTCGCAAATCACGCGCGCGCTCACCGGCATCGAGATTCACCCTGGCGCGAAGATCGGGCCGGGGTTCTTCATCGATCATGGCATGGGCGTGGTGATTGGTGAGACGGCGGAAGTGGGCGCGGATGTCACGCTCTATCACGGCGTGACGTTGGGTGGCGTGAGCCTGGCGAAAGGCAAGCGCCACCCGACCCTCGGTGATCGTGTGGTGGTGGGGGCCGGGGCGAAGATTCTGGGCGCGATCGAGATCGGCAGCGATAGCCGCATCGGCGCGAACGCCGTGGTTGTGAAGCCGGTGCCGCCGAACTCGGTGGTGGTGGGCGTCCCCGGTCAGATCGTGACGCGCAGCAAACCGCACCGGCCCACCGACGCGCCCGACCTCGATCACAGCCGGCTGCCCGACACGATTGGCGCGGCGTTGACGGCGTTGATGGAACGCGTGGAATCTCTGGAGCAGCGCGTGGCCGGCCACGAGCGTGTTGCCATGCCGCATCGGCCAGAGCAGGGCGTATGGCGCGGGGAGGACTTCTCGATCTGAGCGCGCGCCCTGTTTTCTTGCCGACGAACGAATCACAAAGCAACGAGGCGCACGAAGAGAAGCAAGGTGAATAGCCTTTGTGGTCTTTGTTGCTTTTGTGGTGAGAGATGGGGGCGGATGGTCAGTCATGGCCGGCTGACAACCGGCAGGTAAAGCAGCCGGCGCACCTCGATCTCGAACAGCGCCGGCCAGCGTTTGCCGGTGACGAACAGCCGGCCCTCAGTCTCATCCCAGGCGATGCCGTTGAGCACCGCGTTGGAGTCGCTCAGGCGCGGGTGGGGCGTGATGAGGCCGGTCAGGTCGATCCAGCCCGTCACGCGCCCGCTGGCCGGGTCGATGCGCGCGATGCGATCCGTCATCCACACATTGGCCCATACCTCCCCGTTGATGTATTCCAGTTCATTCAGCATGGGGACGGGCAGGCCGGCGTCGGTGACCTGCGTCTGGCTGGTCACCTCGAATGTGGCCGGATCGCGGAAGAACAGCGTTGCGCTGCCGTCGCTCATGATGAGCCGCTGGCCGTCGTAAGCCAGGCCCCAGCCCTCCGTTGTGTAGGTGAAGGCGCCCAGCGGGGTGAACGTCGCCCGGTTGTAGGTGAAGGCGACGTTGTTTTGCCAGGTGAGCTGGTAGATTGTGTTGCTGACGACGGCGATCCCCTCGCCAAAATACTGGCTGCCCAGGTTGTGTTGTTGCAGCACGGCGCCGGTGGTCAGTTCGACCCGGCGCAGCGACGACGCGCCATACCAGCCCGTGCCCTCGTACAACACGCCGCCGGTGAACACCAGACCCTGGGTGAAGGCTGTCGCATCGTGCGGATAGACGGCAATCACACGGTAGGTGTAGACCGGCGTCAGGCTGATGGATCGGGCAGGGTGGGCTGTTGTCTGCGCCGGCGCGAGCGCCGCCCATGCGCACACGATTGCCGCCGGCAGGAAAAGGAATTTCATAGCAGGCGCCTGCGTTGTTCAGAGATTGGCCGTCTCAGCGTCGCGCGGCCGGATCGAGCGAACTGAAGTAGTCGCGCACGTAGTTCCGCAGCGCGGGGGGCACCGCCCCGCGTTGCATCGCTTCGTCGGCGGCCCGGGCGTATTCGGGATAGACCTGCTGATAAGGCACAGTTGCGCTGCCGCCCACGCCGGGATTGGGGCGGCCAGAAGGATTGGGGGCGTTGTCTCCACCGGCCTGGGGCAGTTGCACCTGAGCGCCTTCGTTGCCGAGGCGCGGGCCGGGCGCCCACACGCTGTTGTCGGTGCCTGTGTCCTCGCTATGGCCGGGGCTTGTTTGGAGTTGCGGCACAGGCCGGCTGCTCTCGCCGGCGCCCGGCTGACCGGCCTGTTGACCCTGTGGACTTTGCTCGCCGGCAGGCTGATCGCCCTGTTCACTGCCGCCGGTCTGGTTGGCCGGGCCAGGCTCTGAAGGCGCGGTCTGGCCGCCCGGCGGGTTGCCCTGGGCCTGCGCGTGCTGTTGCTCCTGCCGGCTGGCCTGTGCCACGGCCTGGCGGGCTGCGTCGATCTGCGCCTGCGATTCGTCGAGGCTGCGCGACGCCTCTGCCGCCTGGGTCGCCTCGCTAAGCGACCTGGCCACCTGTTCAAGCCGCTCGCGGGCTGCGGCAGCGTTGCGCTCGCGCAGGTGTTGAGCGGCCTCGCGCAGGCGTTGCGCGGAGGCCGCGTCTGAGTTCTGGATTTCGCGCGCCATCTGGTCGAGTTGATTGGCCAGTTGCTGTTGCTGCGCTTCGTCGAGTGGCCGGCCATCCGGGGTCTCGGTGAGATTGCTCAGTTGCTCGGCGGCTTGCGCGACGTCCCCTCTTGAAAGCGCGTCGGCCAGCGCGTTGGTCATCTCGTTGGGCTGCATCGCCTGGCCGGCCCGACGCAGGTCTTCGCGCTGCTGTTGCCAGGCTTCATCGCGCAGGGCTTCGAGCCGGGCCTGCGCTTCGTTGAGGACGGCCATGGCTTCTTCAGGCGATGTGTTCGGGTCGTTGAGCCGGGCTTGCGCGTCGTCCAGCGCCCGCAGCGCCTGTTGCTTTTGTTCTTCGGTCAGATTGGACTCGTGGATGGCCTGCCTGGCGGCTTCGAGCGACTGCGATTGCCGGGCGATCGTCTGGCGCGCCTCTTCGCGCGCCGCCAGCACTTGTTCCTGTGGATTGGGCAGGATGATGGCCAGCAGCAAGACTGCCAGCGCAAGCAGGGCGGTCAGCGCCTGCCGCCAGGGGAGCTGCCAGGGCAGTGCAATGTCAATGTTGACGCCGTAGGCAACGTTCAACGCGTCAGTGTGTTGAAGGTGGCGCAGGCGCTCGTCGCGCGTCTCGATAACGCCCTGCTGCAACTCGAACGCGGTGCTGAGCCGCTCGTCGAGTTGGAATTGCGCGTCGAACCGGCGCGCCCAGGCAAGATGGGTCTGCCGGCGCGCGCGAATCCAGGGCCAGACCAGTGTCGTCAGCAGACCGGCCAGAGCGCATAGCGCGCCGATCGCCAGCAATGTGGACTGGCTTGCCACCGGTGACACACGGGCGATGAGGGCGGGGACGATGGCTACGGCCAGGCCGATGGCAATGCCGATGAACAGCCAGCGCAGGCTCCACTGCACACGCGCGCGAACAGCCCATGCGCGCACCAGCGCGTTCAACTCATCCATGCGACAAGTCTAACACGCGCGACCCGCGACTGAGCCATCCATCGGGCAAGCCCGGCGGCTTGCCCTACGACTACTGCGGCTACGGCGAGACAGCGGCCGCGTTGGCGCGATTGACCAGCAGAATGCCCGACACAATCAACCCGAAGCCGGCCAGCGCGTGCACCGTGATCTCCTCCTGCAGAAAGAGCGCGCCATAGACAAGCGCAGTGACCGGCAGCAGATACGTGACCAGCGACATCTGCGAGGCTTTGGCGCGCTGGATGAGCAGATAGTAGATCACGTAAGCCAGGCCGGTGCACAGCAGCCCGAGCGCAACCACGGCGAGCGCAGCATCGAGCGGGAGCGTGTCGAGACGCGCAGCGGCGCCGGTGGCCAGCATCAGCGGCGCAAGCCACAAAAAAGCCGTGGCTAACTGCGCGGCGCCGGCGGCGATGGGATCGGCGACGCCGGCCAGCGTCTTTCTGACGAACACGGTGGCAATGGCGTATGCCGACGATGCAACGACCACGGCCAGGCCGCCCGGCAACTCGCCCGACAGGTTGCCCGCGCCGGGCGCAATGACGACGGCGACGCCGGCGAAACCAACCAGCACCCCCAACGCCTTGGCCGGCGTGATGCGGTCATCGCGCGTGAGAAAGTGGGCGAACAGCACCGTGAACAGTGGCATGGAGGAGTTCAGCACTGAGGTCAGGCCGGAGTTGATGCGCTGCTCACCCCAGGCGATGAGCACAAACGGGATGGCGTTGTTCACCAGTCCGATCAGGGCAATCCTGGTCCACAGGGCGCGGGTGCGGGGAATTGGCTTCTTGAACGAGCCGGGCGCGAACAGCCGGCGCGCCAGCACGATGCCCCACAACAGCGACGCGCCGATGAGCAGGCGCGCGCCGGCAACCAACACTGGAGACATGCCGCCATTCAGGCCGATCTTGATGAACAGAAACGACGAGCCCCAGATGAGGGCCAGGATGAGGATGCCGACGAGGTCCATGTGAAGCGCGCATTATCGCACGAGGCCGGCCCCGCCGCTGGCTAAAATACTGCCCATGAAACTGGCGCGCGCGCTTGCCCTGGGATGCGTCATCAGCCTTGTGCTTCTGGCGGGCGCTGTCGGCGCGGCGACCGATCTGCGCGACCGGTTGCTGTCGCCGACCGGCCAGGCGCTTGTGGACCTCGACCACGTCGAAGTGGCGTGGCGCAATCTGCGCCTCGACTACTACCGGGTCACCTTCGAGAGCGACCACATCTCCGGCCGCTGCCGGCAGATTGTGGAAGTGTTGCGCGAAGAGGTTGTCAGCATCATCGAGAATAGTTGCGGCATTTCCCTGATGACGGTCGCGCAGTTTCTGGACACGCTGCGCGCCAGAGTGCGAGCCGGCAGTTGCCTGGGCGCGTCGTGCGAATGTCTGATGTCGTATGCCGTGGTCGCCCGGTTCGATCCGGCATCGGGTCTGCCGGAGCGGATTGGGTTGTCGCCGCTCAGTCCTGATATGAACCCGGATTCGCCGCTCTACTGGGAGAGTCTGGTCACGGGTGAACAGCCGCCCCGTTGCGCGCGTCTGGTCGCCTTCGCGGCGTCGGGACGCACACCGGCGTTGATCGGGGTCGCGCCGCTGTCGCGGGTCTTGGCCCAGGGCGACTCGACCCGGTAGGCCGGCAGGAGCGCGCACATCGATGAGCACATCGGTGAGAAGGTCGTTGTTGCAGGGAGTTGCGCTGGTGGCGCTGACCCTTGCGCTGGCGTTGGGGGCAGTGGCGGCAGCGCACAGGGGGGATGAGACGCCCCTCGATCGGTCGCTGCGCAACTGGGCAGCGGCCCGGGCGCGCTGGGAACAGGCCGGCCTGGTGGACTATCGCGTCCTGGTGCAATGGGCGCACGTCACGGGCCGCTGCCTGCAGGAGATCGATGTGTCGGCCGGCAGGATCACCGCCATTCTCCGCAATGAGTGCGAGGCTGCGCCGATGACAGTGCCGGGCTACTTCGATCACATCCGCCAGCAAATTCTTGGCTCGCGCTGTCCCGACAGCACCTGCAAGTGCGCTGTGGTCTATAAGGTAGAAATGACCTTTGCGGCGATCAGCGGCCATCCGCGCACCATTCACTTGGCAGCAGACAGTTACGAAGTCAATGCGGATAGCGATGATTTCTGGCAGCGCGAGGCGCTGGGCCTGCCGCCGGTGGAGTGCACGGCCGCCATGGTGTTTGCCACCAGCCCGGTGACAATTCTGGACATTACGCCGCGATCCGCTGCGCGCTGATCGGGCTGAGGCGCGGTGGCTGAGCTTGCCGCAGCCGCCGTTGCTATTGCCTTCGACAAACTCAGGCGCCTTCGACAGGCTCAGGCGCCTTCGACAAGCTCAGCGACTGGCCACAGGACAAGCCTGGCGGCTTGTCCTACAGCAGTTGGTCTGCGGCGGCTCTCCGCTTAGAATCTGCATGATTTCGCAGATTGGCCGGCACTTTTCCCAACTTTAAGGAAAAAGGCCCTGCAAGGACTTGCGATACGGCTATAAAAATAGTAGTATCTGGGCCAAAGTGGGGGGAAGTGGGTCACAGTGGCGTGCAGGCTCGGCGCGGCCCATTTCGGCGAAGGTAGGCTAAGGTGTCAGGTGTCGGACTCCTCAAAGGAGTCCGACACCTGCCTGATGGGATAAGATGTTTTTAGGACAGTACAGGCATTCGCTCGACGATAAGGCGCGCGTCACGCTGCCGGCGAAGTTTCGCTCGCAGTTCGGCGAGGGCCTGGTCATGACAGCCGGAACAGAGCCGTGTATCTGGGTGTATCCGGCTGAGGAGTTCGGTAAGCTGGCTGAGCGGATCAATGCGCTGCCGCTCACCGGCCAGGAGGCTGCGGCTTTTCGCCGGCTGATTTTCGGCAATGCGTATGATGCGAGTCTGGACAAGCAGGGCCGGGTGGTTGTGCCGGAAAAGTTGCGCCGACACGCGAATATCGAGGATGAGGTTGTTGTGACCGGCGTAGGCCGGTTTGTCGAGATTTGGAGTCCGGCAGAATGGGAGAAGGCGCAATCAGCACTGCAGTCTGACGGCGCGCCGGCAAAATGGTGGGGCGAGTTGGGCATCTAGGCAGGCATGGCGCATATACCGGTGATGGTGAAGGAGGTGCTTGATGCGCTTCGTCCGCATCCGACGGGGTGTTATCTGGATGGAACCGTAGGCGGCGGCGGGCACAGCGCAGCGATTCTGGCAGCCAGCGCGCCGGCCGGCCGGCTGCTTGGGACCGACGCCGATCCGCGCGCCATCCAGGTTGCCGCAGATCGCCTCGCTCCTTTTGGAGATCGGGTGGTCTTGCGCCAGTGCTGGCTTGATCAGGCGGCGGATGTCGCCCGGCGCGAAGGATTCGCGCCGTTGGACGGGATCGTGGTCGATCTGGGGGTGTCGTCGAACCAACTGGACACCCCGGAGCGCGGTCTATCGTTCATGCGTGACGGGCCGCTGGACATGCGCTTTGACCAGACGCAGGGCATCACGGCGGCGCAACTGCTCGGGGAGTGTGATGTGGCAGCATTGGCGCGTATCCTGAAAGCATATGGCGAGGTGGCCCATGCCTGGCGCGTGGCAGAGGCGATCTGGGCGGCCCGGCCGGTGACCACTACCACCCAACTGCGGGAAGTGGTGGCAGAGGCAGCCGGCTACCGCGCGAGAGCGCGGCGCGCTATTCACCCCGCCACGCAGGTGTTCCAGGCGCTGCGCATCGCCGTGAACGACGAACTGCGTCGGCTGGCCGAGGCATTGCCCCGCCTGATAGACACACTGGCGGCAGGGGGCCGGCTGGCCGTGATCAGTTTTCATTCGCTCGAGGATCGTATCGTGAAGACAGCCTTTCGCGCTGCGGCGGCGGACGCCGATGACACGGATACGGATAACAGCGGCTTGGGGTTTGGGGCGCCGAAGCGCTTGGATGCGGCCCGGCCTGTCGCGCGCGTTCGGCTGGTGAACAAGAAGCCGGCTGTGCCGCGCGACGACGAAGTGCGACAGAATCCTCGCGCGCGCAGCGCCAGGTTGAGAGTGGTGGAGCGCATCGATGTGGATTGAGCGCATCGGCAACCTCGCTGGCGGCGCGCGCCCACATCGGCGCGCGCTGACGCTGGCATTGGCAAGCGCCGGCCTGTTCACAGTCCTGGTTGTCCTGTGGCTGTCCGTCTCGACGCGGGCGGCGATTCTGAACCAGCGGCTCGACGCGCTTGACGCGCAACGCGCTGCGCTCGAACGCGAGATCACCGAGATGCAGGAGCAAATCGGCGACGCGACATCGGCGCAGGTCATGGAGCAGCGCATGCGCGCGGCGGGTTTTGAGGAGCCGGAAGACATGCGCTTCCTGCTGTTGCCGACGCAAGCGTCGGGGGTGACGGCGACCACGACGGTGACGGCGACGACCACAACAGGGGGCGATCAATGATCTCCGCCCGGCGTATTGTGATTCTGGCTGTGTTGTTCGCGGCGGCGGTGTTGGCCGTCGTTGCGCGAACGGCGCAGATCCAGATTCTGGAATCGTCCACGCTCTCCTCGCGCGGCCAGTTTCAGCAGACGGCGACGTATTACAGCCAATCGGCGCGGGGCGCGATCTATGACCGGCACGGCAATCTGTTGGCGGCCAGCAAAGCGGCTTATCTGGTGCGCGTCGATCCGCGTTACATCACCGACACCGAGACGTGCGCCTTGATTGTGGCGCAGGCAATGGCGCGGCCGGTTGATGAGGCGCGCCAGCGCATCACTGACATCATTGCCGGCAGCAAGACGCCCACGCCGACTTCCACCATACTTTATTACAACGTGACGCCCCAGGCGGCTCATGCGCTTACCTCAACGCTGGGCAATCTGGGACGGGCAGGCATCGCCGTTGTTCCGACCTGGTCGCGCATCTATCCACAGGGGCTGATCGCCGGCCCGCTGCTGGGTTTCGTCAGCCTTCAGCCGGCCGGCTACGCCGGGGTCGAAGGGTTCTATGACCGCGAGCTGAGCGCGCAGGGCGGCATGCGCAAAGAGCGCACCCAGCTTGACCTGATGGTGATTACGCCGACACAGCCCGGCGCAGACCTGGTGTTGACGCTGGACCTGGCCCTGCAATCCTATGTCGAGAAGCAGCTCACGGCAGCCCTGACCGAATATGAAGCGGCGGGCGGCACGATCATTGTCATGGACACCCGCTCAGGGGCAGTGCTGGCTGCGGCTTCGGCGCCGGGTTACGACCCGAATTTCGCCATTGAGATTGCCAATTCGCCGGATGCCAACCGGCTGATGGACCCGGCGGTGAGCGGACTGTACGAACCGGGGTCGGTCATCAAAGTGCCAACGATCGCGGCGGCGCTGGACGCGGGTGTCGTGACAACGGCCACCTTGTATCAGGACGACGGCCGCTTTGTGGTGGCCGGCAAGACGATCCGCAACAGCGACCGCGCCGCGCACGGCAAGGTTGATATCGAAGACACGCTGGCGCGTTCGCTCAACGTGGTGGCGGCGCAGATCGCCTTTGACCTGGGGCCGGAGAAGTTCTATCACTACTTCAACCTGTTCGGTTTCGGGCGCAAGACCGGCATCGATCTGGGGAACGAGCCGGCCGGCCTGTTGCGCACGCCCAACGATGTGGCGTGGTCGAATGTCGATCTGGCCACCAACAGCTTTGGGCAGGGCATGATGGCGTCGCCTTACCAGGTGATCAACGCGCTGAACGCCATTGCCAATGACGGCGTGCTGATGCAGCCGTATGTGGTGCGCCAGTGGCGCAAGGCCGACGGCGCCGTGGTGACCAGACAGCCGACCGCGATGGCGCGGGTGGTGTCGGAGCAAACGGCGCGCGTGATGCGCGAGGTGATGCAGACGGCCACGCGCAAAGGCACGCCGGACGCGCTGCCCACGGGCTATACCGTGGCCGGCAAGACGGGCACGGCAGACTGGTATCTGCGCGGTGTGAAGCAGGACACGACCATTGTGACATTCGTCGGCTTTCTGCCGGCCTTGCAGCCCCGGCTGACGATTCTGGTCAAGTTCGACCAACCAAAGAAGAACCGTTGGGCGGCCTATACCACAGTGCCGGTGTTCAGGCGCGTGGCAGAGCACGCGGCGCACCTGATGGGTGTTCCGCCCGATGTGCAGAAGTGATCGACGGACGCTGATAAGTGAATTCAGATGTTAACGTTGGCGGATGTGGTTGAGGGCGTGGGCGGCCCGCGCATCGAGGCGCTGGAAAGCGCGCCAGTGCGAGAGGTGGCCATCGACTCGCGGCAGGCGTTGCGCGGCGACCTGTTTGTGGCGCTGCGCGGCGAGCGGGCGGATGGTCACGACTTCGTCAGCCACGCGCTGGGGCGCGGCGCGATCGCTGCGCTGGTCGATCGCCGCCTGGAGCTTGCCGGCGGGCCGGCGCACGGCTGGGTCGATGTCAGCGCCGCGCCAGCGACACCCTCGCCTCTGGCGGCAAAGCTGGCCGGCGGCGACGGCTTGCCGCTCCTCATCCGGGTCGATGACACGCTAAAGGCGTTGCAGCGCCTGGCAGCGTACTGGCGCAGGAAGATCGGAGGGCTTGCCCCCGGCTTGCGCGTCATCGGCATCACCGGCAGTGTGGGCAAGACGACCACAAAGGAAGTGGTGGCGCAGGTGTTGTCGATGCGCTACCGCACGCTTAAGTCGGAAGGCAACTACAACAATGAGATCGGCGTGCCGCTGACGTTGCTGAGGCTGAGGCCGGAACACGAGCGCGCTGTGGTGGAAATGGGCATGTATCAGCGCGGCGAGATCGCCGCGTATTGCGACTGGGCGCAGCCGCACACAGGCGTGATCACGATGGTTGCGCCGGTGCATCTGGAGCGACTTGGCACGATTGAAAACATCCAGCTTGCCAAAGCAGAGCTGGTTCAGGCGTTGCCGGCTGCCGGCGATGGCGGCGTGGCCGTGCTGAACGACGACGACGAGCGCGTGCAAGCGATGGCTGCCATGACCCGGGCGCGCGTGGTGAGCTATGGCCTGACCCCGCGTGCGCAGGTGTGGGCGGATGACATCGAAAGTCGCGGTCTGGACGGCATCTCGTTCAGGCTCCATTACGCCGGCCAGAGCGGGCTGGTGCGCGCGCCGTTGATGGGCCGGCACAGCGTGCATACGGCTCTGCGCGCGGCTGCGGTGGGCTTCGTCGAGGGCGTGGGCTGGGATGACGTTGTGGCCGGCTTGCGCGTTTCGCCGGCGCAGTTGCGCCTGGTGGCGCTGGAGGGGCCGCACGGATCGCTGATCCTGGATGACACGTATAACGCGAGTGAGGAATCGAGCATGGCCGCCCTCAACCTGCTGGCCGAGATCGAGGGCGGGCCGCGCGTGGCGGTGCTGGGCGACATGCTGGAGCTGGGTGACATGGAAGAGCAGGCGCATCGCAATGTGGGCTGCCGGGCGGCGACGGCGGCGCGCTATGTGGTGTGCGTTGGCCGGCGCGCGCGCTGGATTGCGGAGGAGGCTGGCCGCTGCATGGATGAGCCGGGCCGTGTCTTCGCCTGCGACACCAACGCCGAAGCGCTGCGCGCGCTGCGCGACATTGTGCGCGAAAGATGCGTGATCCTGGTCAAGGGGTCGCGGGGCATGAAGATGGAGGAGATCGTGGCAGGCCTGAGCGCGAATGCGACGCAGAAGGCCGAATCCACGTGACCAGTCATGGGCATATCGCTGATTATGGGCAGCCTGTGCTGCCTGATTGTAATCCTATGTGGACGCCCGCTGATTCATTTTCTGAAGCGACACCGAATCGGCAAGCAGATTCGGATCGAAGGCCCGGCCACGCACCAGGTCAAGACCGGCACGCCGACCATGGGCGGCATCCTGATTGTCGCGCCGGTCATCACGCTGCTGGTGGGCATGTACCTGTATTCGCGCATTCCGCCGCGCATTGGCCTGGACTTCGCCGGGGTGGTGCTGGTGGGCCGCTCGCTGGCCATCCCCATGGCGGTGATGATTGGATTTGCCATCCTGGGCGCGATCGACGATTACATGGGCGTGCGCGGCGTGCGGCGCGGCGAGGGGATGCGCGGGCGCAGCAAGGCGCTGATCCAGCTTGTGATTGCGACAACAGCCGCGCTGGTGATGAATCTGGTTTTCGGCATTGGCCGGCTGGGTATTCCGTTCATCCCTCAGCCGATCGAACTGGGCGCGCTGTGGATTCCCATCGCCATTTTCATCATTCATGGTTCGGCGAATGCGGTGAACTTCACCGATGGACTGGACGGGTTGGCGGCGCTGATCAGCCTGGTGGCGTTTGTGGCCTATGGCGTGATTGCCTATATGCAGGGCCAGGTTTTTCTGACCATGTTTTGCATGCTGGTGGCCGGCGCGCTGCTGGGCTTTCTGTGGTTCAACGTGCACCCGGCGGCGCTGTTCATGGGCGATCTGGGCAGCGAGGCGCTGGGCGCGTCGCTCGGCGTGGTGGCGCTGATGACCGGTCAGTGGCTGTTGCTGCCGGTGATTGCGATTGTGCCGGTGGCCGAGGCGCTCAGCGTTATCTTTCAATCGGGCTATTTCAAGTACACCCGGCGGCGTTATGGCGAGGGCCGGCGGCTGTTCAAAATGGCCCCGCTGCACCATCACTTCGAGCTGCTTGGCTGGAGCGAATCGCAGATCGTGCAGCGCTTCTGGCTGATCGGCATTTTCGCCGCCATGCTGGGCATTGGTCTGGCGGTGGCGGGGAACCCGTAGCGATTTTAGATTTTGATATTGCGGATTTGCGATTTGAATTCGCGGAACCGAAGCAGCGTGTGAAGCCGATGGACAATCCAAAATCGCCAATCGAAAATCCAAAATCTTCTTGTGTGGTGGTTTTGGGCGCGGCGCGGCAGGGACTGGCCCTGGCGCGATATCTGGCCGCGCGCGGCGCGCGGGTTGTGTTGAGCGATATGAAGCCGGATGTGGATGTCTCGGCCCTGGCCGGCCTGCCCGGTATCCGTTATGCCTTTGGCGGCCACCCGCTGTCTTTGCTGGATGAGTGCGACACGCTCTATCTCAGCGGCGGCGTGCCGATCGATCTACCGATTGTCGTCGAAGCGCGCCGGCGCGGCATCCCGCTGAGCAACGACGCGCAACTTTTCTTTGAGGTCTGCCCGGCGCCGATCCTGGCCATCACCGGTTCGGCCGGCAAGACGACCACCACCACACTGGTGGGCGAAATGTTGAAAGCCTATGTGAATGCTGGCGGCAGATGGCGGACGGCTTTGAGGCGTCCGACACCTGAGGGCGAAATGTTGCAGGCCGATGTGAATGCCGGCGGCGCATCGCCGGCGCGCGTGTGGGTGGGCGGCAACATCGGCAACCCGCTCATCGCCGACGCCGATCAGATTCAGCCGGGCGACTATGTGGTGATGGAGCTGTCGTCATTTCAGTTGGAGCTGATGTCGCGCAGCCCGCATATTGCCTGCATCACCAACATCACGCCCAATCATCTCGACCGGCATGGCACGATGGAAGCCTACATCGCCGCCAAGCGCAACATCGTGGCGTTCCAGTCCGAGGATGACTGGCAGGTGCTCAACGCCGACGACCTGGTGACGCGGGGGCTGAACACCAGCGCGCGCACGGCGTGGTTCAGCCTGGAGCATGAACCGCACGGCGACGGCGCCTGGCTCGATGACAACGGCGACCTGCGGGTTCGCATCGCGGCGCGCGGGTTCGAGCATCGCGTTTGCCACCGGCGCGATTTGCAGTTGATGGGCCGGCACAACATCGCCAATGTATTGGCCGCCGGCGCGTTGAGCGCCATCGCCGGCGCATCTGTGGAAGCCATCCGCGCTGTGGCCACCACCTTCAAGGGCGTGGCGCATCGCCTGCAACTGGTCGCTGAAGCCGGCGGCGCGCGCTACTACGACGACTCCATCGCCACCGCGCCGGAGCGATTGGCGGCGGCGTTGAAGTGCTTTGAGCAGCCGGTCATCCTGCTCTGCGGCGGGCGCGACAAGCATTTGCCGTGGGCCGAGGCCGTGGCGCTGATGCGGCGGCGCTGCAAACATATCGTGTTGTTTGGCGAGATGGCCGGCCTGGTGCGCGAGGAGATCGAGCGGCAGTGGGCCGGGCCGGCGGGCGGCCCGCCGGTAACACTTTGCCAGACGCTGGAGGAGGCGGTCGATGCCGCTGCAGCCGCAGCCCGCCCCGGCGATGTGGTGTTGTTGTCGCCGGGCGGAACCAGCTATGATGCGTTCAAAGATTTCGCCGAGCGCGGCGACCGGTTTGCGCGACTCGCGCGCGGGCTGGCAGGCGAGGCCGCCTCTGGAGAGAGCATTGGGCCGGCGCGTTTGGAGCAGGAGTAACAGGGAATGGCATCGCGGATTGCATCTGCCGGATCAACGGCGCCCACACCCCGGCGCGCAACGCAGCTCACCCAAACCGTTGCGCGGCGATCTGCGACGGCAGCGGATGGAATCCGCGCGGCCGGCGCAGGCAGGCGGGCGGGCGGATGGAATCCGCCCGGTGTGGATTGGGTTTTCGTCATGGTCATGCTGGCGCTGGCGGCGCTGGGGCTGATCATGACGTATAGCACCACTTACTACTGGTCCTATGTTAGCGAAGGCAGCCCGCTGGTCATTTTCGGGCGGCAGGCGCTGTTTGCCGGTCTGGGGCTGGTCTTGTTTGTGGCGCTCAGCCGGTTTGACTATGGGCACTTCAGGCGCTGGTCGGTGGTGTTGATGGGCCTGTGCCTGGCCATGCTGGTGTTGGTGGCGTTGATTGGCGCGGACAAGTTCAACGCGCGCCGCTCGTTCATCAGCGGGTCGATCCAGCCCAGCGAAGCGGCCAAGATTGTGATCCTGATCTATGCCGCGTCGTGGCTTGCGTCGCGCCGCGATCAGGTGCGCAGTATTGCGAATGGACTGGCGCCGTTTGGCGTCATCATCGGCATTGGGGCGGGGTTGATCGTGATTCAACCCGACCTGAGCACGACGCTGGTGATCGTGCTGGCGGCGGGGGCGATGTTCTTTGTGGCCGGGGCGAGCCTGCCGCAGGTTGCGCTGGTGGGCGCGGTGGCAGCGGTTGCTTTCTTTGGCCTGGTGCGCGTCTTCCCCCACGCCACGGACCGCCTGGACAGTTTTTTGCTGTCGCTGGGCAATCCAGACAGCCAGGCGCACTATCACATCCAGCAGGCACTGATTGCGTTTGGCGAAGGCGGGGTGCTGGGGCGGGGCATCGGCGCCGGCTATCAAAAGTTCGGGTTGTTGCCGACGCCGCACACGGACAGCGTGTTGGCGGTGCTGGCCGAGGAGATGGGCTGGCTGGGCGTGGTGGTGACGCTGGGTTTGTTTGTCCTGCTGGCCTGGCGCGCGACGCGGATCGCGTATCGGGCCGACACCGCCTTCGGCGCTTTCCTGGGCATCGGCATCATCGTCTGGATCATCGGGCAGACGATGATCAATCTGCTGGCCATGACGGCGCTGTTTCCATTGCCCGGCGTGCCGGTTCCTTTTCTCAGCCTGGGCGGGTCATCGCTGGTGTCGGTGATGGCGGCGTGCGGCATCCTGGTCAGCATTTCGCGTGGGACACGATTGCCTGACGGCGCCGGCGAAGATGCGCATCTGGCCGGCGTCGAAGGCGCGAGGAGCTACAGTGCGACTACTCATTTCCGCCGGCGGGACGGCCGGACACGTGTTGCCGGCGCTGACCGTTTTGAAAAGTCTGCGGGAGATGGCGGCGCAGATCGAATCCGCTGGGACTTCGACGATGACCGCGTGGGCTGGGGAGCGCGACGACGGGCGAATGGGCGACGCAGCGAATTTGCTGCGCGACGTGCAAGCCCTGTTCGTTGGCGAACATGAGGGTATGGAGAGGCAACTGGCGCAGCGCGAGGGTGTGACATTCGCCGCGATTGAGGCCGGCGCGTTGCATGGCGTCGGCGCGCGCAGGGCGGCGCGCAGCGCCCTGCGCCTGACGCGCGGCGTCGTGGCCGCGTATCGGCTGGTCGGCGTGTACAG
>DAOTYS010000091.1:0-48089 GCA_034434575.1 Thermoflexales bacterium | reverse complement strand
TTCCTGCCAGCCAATCTCTTCGCCGGGATTTTTGGCTTTGATCGCGTTCAGGCGCGACTCCCAAATGGCATTGACATCCGGCGCAATGGCTGTCGCGCGAGCGCCGTTCACATCGAAAATCTGCCGGCCGGTCTGGTAATTCACCAGCGCCAGCCAGTGCCGGACCGACGGCGCGAACAGCGTAGGGCGCTGCACATTCGCATTGTTGGGCGCGAGAATGGCGTTGATGACGCCTTGCGCCACCGTGCCGGACGAAGCATTTTTACCCTCCACCCACACCGGCTGTTCGTTGGCGCCGAGCGATTGGCCGGTGAGCGGATTGCGGCCCTGAGCATAGGCGCGATTGAAGGCCGTGATGAAGTCCGGCATGAACAACTCCATCTCCGGCGCGTAGATCACCTGCACCTCGATGGCGTTCGCCGGCTTGCTGAACTGCCCCGTCGCCGTGCTGACGAGATTGCCAACGCTGCGGAAGACCAGAACCACCGCCACGATGACGACCGCCATGCCGACGATCAGGCCGAATACCACCTTTTGCCGATTCACTTTTGCCTGTCTCCTTGATCCGCGCCGGCTGCGACAGAGCGCAAAGCGCTGATCGAAAAGCTGCGCTGAAAGCCAGCCCCAATTGTCGCGCAGTTTCGCGCCGGCGAACCTGGGAGAAGGTATAAGGTATAACGAGGCAAGGGCGCGTGCGCGCCCGATCTGGCTGACAAGGAGCCGATGATTGGCTGTCCGCGCCTTACAGCAGCCCGCGCCGTCTTGCAAGATGGATGGCTTCCACGCGGCCGTCCGCGCCCAGCTTGGACAAGACATTGCCGACGTGGAACGTGGCGGTGCGCTCGGAAATGCCCAGTTGGGCGGCGATTTCCTTGTTGCGCAGGCCCTGCGCCATCAGTCGCAGCACTTCTTCCTCGCGCAAGGTCAGCGGAGGCATAGGGGGGAGGTAATCATCATCGCTCTGACGCGGCGCGACATCGCCCATCGCGCTATCGCCGGCGGGTTGTTGCGCCTGGTGCGCGATTCGGGCCGCCGACTCCAACAACTGTCGGGCGACGTTGACCTCGTGCGCCGAAAGGGCTTCGGGCGTCAGTGACGCCAGCGCGCGGTCGAGCCGGTCAATCGCCCGGTCGATCATATCTCCGACGGCGTCCAGAGCAGCCTGCGGCGAGGCGTCGGGAAAAGACACCGGCGATCGATCCGGGCGCTCAGGCGAATCGAGCATCATGCCTGCTCAGCATACGACGGAAACGCGCGAGCAACGCTAGAACGGTTCAGGACTCCGCCGCCACGGTGGAGTCCTGAACCATGCCGATCTGAATCAAAACGCGCGCCTGGCTAAACCTTGACTTCGCCCTTGATTGGTTTGGCCGGCTCCGGCGACTCGCCCTCTGCCAACGGGCGCTTGAAGACGTAGAACGCCGTGCCCATGGGCTGCATGTGAATGCCCACAAGCTCCCAGCCTTTGACACCGAGATCGTTCAAGACGCGCCGTCCGAACGCAGTCATGCGCTCGCCGTCCTGAATGCCGGTCTCCTCACCTTCAGAGGACACGCGGCCGCGCATATCGACATACACAACCTTGTACTCAAATCGTTGCTTGTTCATGCAGCCACTATAGGCGGTTGAAAGCCGGCAGACACCGGCCAATCCTACAGGCGGCGCTACAGGTTGTGTACAGGTTCATCAGGTTCGTCAGGTTCGGAAGGGCCAGACGTGCGAACATCTTCCACCTTACAAACCTTACAGGCGAGCTTGTCGCCGTTGCCTTCGACAAGCTCAGGCAACCTTACGAACCTTACCCCTTCCCTTACCCATGCCGGCGCATGAATCGCTCCATGCGCTCCAGCGCCTGCTCGATTTTCTCGTAGGCGGTGGCGTAGCACATGCGCACAAACCCCTCGCCGCCGGCGCCAAACGCGCTGCCGGGGATGCAGGCGACCTGTTCTTCCAGAAGCAGCTTATCGGCGAACTCCTCGTCGGTCATGCCGGCGCGCCGCACCGAAGGGAAGGCGTAAAACGCCCCGCGCGGCTCGAAACAATCCAGGCCCAATGCGTTCAGGCCGCCTACGATCAATCTGCGCCGCCGATCGTACTCGGCCAGCATGTGTTGCACGTGCGGCTCGCCCTCCTCCAGCGCCGTCAGCGCGGCGACTTGCGCTGTGGTGGGCGCGGACATGATGGTGTATTGATGCACCTTGCGCGTGGCGGCGACCAGCGCCGCCGGCCCGGCCACATAGCCGATGCGCCAGCCGGTCATGGCGTAGTCTTTGCTGAAGCCGCCCAGCAACAGGGTGCGCGCTTTCATGCCCGGCAGCGCGGCGAAACACACGTGCTCAATGCCGTACACCAGCCGGTCGTAAATCTCATCGCTGATGACCAGGAGATCATGCTTCTCCGCCACGGCGGCCACTTCGAGCATTCGTTCGCGGATCATCACCGCGCCGGTCGGGTTGTTGGGATAGCCGATCAAGATGGCCTTCGTTCTGGGCGTGATGCGCGCCTCGATCTCGGCGCCGGTCACCATGAAATCGTTTTCGACCCGGCAGGGAATGGTGACAGGCGCGCCGCCGGCGAACACCACTTCGGCCGTGTACGCCACAAAGCAGGGCTGCGGCACGATCACCTCGTCGCCGGGATCGCAGATGGCTGTCAACGCGAGGTACAGCGCCTCGCTCACGCCAACGGTGATCAACACTTCGTCTTCGGCGTCATAGCTCACGCCGTACAGGCGGTCGAGGTGCCGGCTGACGGCCTGGCGCAATTCGATCGTGCCGGAATTGCTGGTGTAGTGGGTTTCGCCGCGCCGCAGCGACGCTACGCCTTCCTCGATGATGGGGGCCGGCGTGACAAAATCCGGCTCCCCGATGCCCAGCGAGATCACGTCTGGCATGGTGGCGGCGATGTCAAAATACTTGCGGATGCCCGATGGGGGAACCGAGGCGACGCGTTTGGAAATGAACTGTCTCATGAGTGAATTGCCACATTGGGCCGTTGAGCCGTCGCGTCATTGAGACAATCGCTGAGGCAATCGCTCAATCACCCGACGAGCCAACAGCAAAATCTACTCGAAGTCGAAGCCGACCACGCTGGAATCGCCGACATTGAAGCGCCGGGGACGGCCGATCAGCAATGCGTCGCGCCCGATCAGCGACCGAGCCAGAATATGGTCTGTGACGCGCGCCCCGGCGTCCACGATGCTGTCGCGCACAATGCTGTCCTCGATCTGGCATCCCTCGGCGATGGTGGCATACGGGCCGATCACACTGCGGACGATGGTAGCCGAGGGGTGAATATGCACCGGCGGCACAATCACACAGTCGCAGTCGTTCCAGGCGCCGCTGTTGTCGTGGCCATGCTCCAGCAAATAGCGATTGGTTTCCAGCAGCGTATCGGGTTTGCCGCAGTCGAGCCACACATCCACCCGGCTGGTGCGCAGCCTGGCCCCCGTCTCAATCATGAGATTGAGCGCATCGGCCAGAAAATACTCGCCCTGCGTTTTGATGTCGCGCGCCAGCAGATCTTCGCACGCGCGCATCAGCCGGGCGGCGTCCCTGAAGTAGTACATGCCGATGACGGCCAGGCGGTTGTCCATGTTCGCTGGCTTCTCGACGAAGCGCGTGATGTGCCCGTCCGCATTCAACTGCACCACGCCGAACCGGCGAGGGTCCTCCACCTCTTTGACAAAGATCACACCGTCGGCCTGCTCGTCCCTCAACGACGACAGATCAACGTGCGCCAGCGTGTCCACGAACACGACGAAGGTCGGGCCGGCCACCAGGTCGCGCGCCAACAGGATAGCCGGCGCCTGGCCGTTCAGCTCCTTCTGCTCCACATAGCGCGCGCGCAGGCCGGGGTAGTTGCGGCTCACATAGTCGTGAATCTGGTCGCCCAAAAATCCGACCACGAATACGACAGTGTCGATCTGCGTGCCATCGGCCATCAGACGGTCGAGGATATGTCCCAGCACTGGCTTGCCGGCCACGTTGATCAACGGTTTGGGCTTGGTATAGGTATGCGGCCGCAGGCGCGTCCCGAAGCCGGCCAAAGGGATGATGAGATTCATGGGAAGTAGCCAGTGGTCAGTAGCGAGTAATCAGTAGTCAGATGTCAGTAGTCAGATGTCAGTAGTCAGATGACAGATGTCAGTGGGGCGATTAGAACACATCTGGCCGGCGGAGGCGGATCGACAGATTAGTGGCCGGCGGCGGAGTGCCCAGGACTTGCCGCCAACGGCGGCCTGGCCAGATGCCAGCGCGTATTCTGTTGAAACACGTGCGCCGCGCGCAACACTGTCGCCTCCTGGAACGCCGCGCCCATCAGTTGCATGCCGATGGGAAGGCCGGCGGCGTCGAGGCCGCATGGAATGCTGACGCCGCAGACGCCCGCCAGATTCATCGTCAACGTGAAGATGTCCGAGAGATACATCTGGATCGGATCGTCGGCCTTCTCACCGATCTTGAATGCGGTGGTCGGCGATGTCGGGGCAACGATCAGATCGACCTGCGCAAAGGCGCGCTCGAACTCCCGTTTGATGAGCGTGCGCACTTTCTGCGCCCGGATGTAATAGGCGTCGTAGTAGCCGGCGCTCAGGGCGTATGTGCCGAGCATGATGCGGCGCTTCACTTCGGGGCCGAATCCCTGGCCGCGCGTCTTGCGATAGGTGTCCACCAGGTCAGCGCCGGTGACGCGCAACCCATAGCGCACACTGTCGAAACGGGCCAGGTTGGCCGAAGCCTCAGCAGTGGCAATCAGGTAGTACACCGGCAGCGCCAGATTGGTGCTGGGCAGGTTGATGTCGATGACAGTCGCGCCCAGGCCGCGCAGCGTCTCGATGCCGGCGCGCACAGCCTCGGCCACCTCTGGCTGCATGCCGGCGATGAAATACTCGCGCGGCACGCCGATGCGCAATCCGCGCACGTCGCCGGCGAGCAACTGCTCATAAGGCTCCACCGGCCTGTCGGCGCTGGTCGAATCGCGCGGGTCCCGCCCGGCGATAATCTCGAGCAGGATGGCGGCGTCGCGCGCGTCTTTGGTCAGCGCGCCGACCGAGTCCAGTGACGAGCCGTAGGCAATCAAGCCATAGCGCGAGACGCGGCCATAGGAGTTTTTCAGGCCGGTGATGCCGCACAACGCCGCCGGCTGGCGCACGCTGCCGCCGGTGTCGCTGCCCAGCGCAGCGCAGCACAGATCGGCGGCCACCGCCGCCGCGCTGCCCCCCGACGATCCGCCCGGCACGCGCGTCTCATCCCAGGGATTGCGCGTGACGCCAAAGCCTGAGTTCTCGGTCGAGGAGCCCATGGCGAACTCGTCGGTGTTCGTCTTGCCCAGGAAGACGGCGCCGGCTGCGCGCAACCGGGCGACGCAGGTGGCGTCCCAGGCCGGCGTGTAGTTCTCCAGAATGCGCGAGCCGGCAGTGGTGCGCAAGCCGCGCGTGCTCAAGACATCCTTGATGCCGATCGGAATCCCAAGCAGCGGCTGATCGTTGAATGCCGCCGCGCCATCACGCGCCAGCCGTTCATCGGCCGCGCCGGCCTGTTGCAGCGCCTCATCGCGATTGACGGTGAGAAAGGCGTTCAAGCGCGGGTTCAGCGCGTCGATGCGCTCAAGGAACGCCTGGGTCAAAGCGGTCGATGTGAATTGCCCGGCGCGCAAGCCGGCACGGGCCTCGTAAACTGTAAGAGAGCAAAGGTCCATGGCAGATGCGCGCCAGGCTAGTCGCCGGCGTCAAAAGTCGCCTGCACCTCGAAGCTGGCGCCGTCGGTGCGGGGCGCGTTGGCCAGCGCCTCCTCGCGCGAGAGGCTGCCGCCGGGAATGTCATCGGCCCGCATCACATTCCACACATCCAGCGCGCTGGCTGTGGGCGGGATGTCGTCCACATTCACAGACATCAAGGCGGTGGCATAGTCCAGAATCGCAGACAGTTGGCCGGCATAGCGCGATTTTTCGTCTTCGGTCAGTTCGAGCCGCGCCAGCAAGGCGATGCGCTCGACTTCTGCAACGGTGAGGTTGGGCATTGTGGAGAGTGAGGTGGGGGTCACCGGGTCATTGAGCCATTCGGCAGATCTCAACGACCGGCCGGCTGAACAGGTTCAATCCGAGTCGCCACTTTCCAGGGCAGGCGCGGAAACGGGTCGCGCCGGCGCCACGAGGGGAGAATTGATGAGCGGCGGTTCGACGTCCCCGTTCATGTTGGTCTGGCCGCGCAAATAGCCGCCTTCACTCAGCAGCAAGGTGTTCACATTCAGATCGCCGAACAACTTGCCGGTCTCGGTGATTTCCACGCGATTGGCGGTCACATTGCCTTTGATCTGCCCGGACACGACGACATTGTAGGCCTGCACATCGGCCACGATGCGAGCCGACTCGGAGACGATCAGGTTGCCGGCAGTCTGGATCTGGCCCTCGAACATGCCCTCGATGCGGATGCCGCCGTCGCTCTGCAAGACCCCGTTCATGCGGCAGTTGGCGCCGATGACGGTTTCGATTTTGGCAGCCTGGCCGCCGGCCACAGCCGGCGCAGACACCGCGTCAAAGCGGGCCGCTGGCGCCGTTGGCACGGGCTGAGGCGCCGGGGCAGGCTTCTCTCTTCCGAACATGCGTTTATCCTCCAGTCTCTGCTCAGGGTATTCGGTTCCGGTGGCCGGAACAACCGCTTATATATACCATGCGCAATCGGTCGCGCGCTCGGGCGCGCTTTGAGAGCGCGCAGAGGCCGGTTAGTGTCAGGGTCAGGGGGCCGGCTGAGGCGGCGGCGTGGCGTCCAGCCAGATGCTGCGCGGTGCCGCCGCGTTCTGAACGGACGGCGGGATGATGGGGATTTCGCCGCGCCGGACCAGGCGATACTCCACGCGCGCCCGGCGCTCCACGTAAGCTTCGCTGGTCACGTAATCCAGCCTGGCCCTGAGTTGATCGCGCCTGGCCTCGGCCTCGGCAACGCGGGTGGACATCTGATCGACCGCCATTCGCGCGCGGGTCTCGGCGTCGAGCCGGCCCATCAGATTGAACATGAGCGGCAACGACAGAATGAGCAGGATCAGAGCCGCCCAGGTCAACACGCGCGACGGGCCGGCTGAGGGGTCTTGAGCGGGAGTTGCCGGTTGCATGGGCGTGTCCTGGGCCGAAAAAAGAAACCATGCCGAAGCTGGGACTTGAACCCAGATGAGGGAACCCTCACTACGCCCTGAACGTAGCGCGTCTGCCAATTCCGCCACTTCGGCATTCTGGTTCGCGCCGGCCCGCCACCGGGTCGCTGCAAACCGTGGAGGTCATTATAGCACGATCCCGCCGGAAGACGCGCAACTTATTTCGTTGATCGGCGAATGGCAGCCGTTGCTTTGCGCGCGGTGCGCAATAGCCAGCCCAGCCACGCTGCGCAAGCCGGGGGAGCGTCCTGCGATTCACTCCACGATTCTGATGTGCAGCTCTTTGAGCTGTTTGTCGTACACCGGCGATGGCGCGCCGGCCATCACATCCATGGCCTGCTGATTCTTGGGGAAGGCGATCACTTCGCGGATGTTCGGCTCGTCGCAGAACAGCATGGTCAGCCGGTCGATGCCGGGGGCAATGCCGCCATGCGGCGGCGCGCCATACTCGAACGCCTCCAACAGATGCCCGAACTTGCGCCGCGCATCCTCCATTTCCAGGCCGATCAGGCGCATGATGATTTCCTGGATGTCCCGGCGGTGAATTCGGATGCTGCCGCCGCCGACCTCGTAGCCGTTGCACACCAGGTCGTATTGTTTGCTCAACACTTTGCCCGGCTCGCTCTCCAGAATCGGGATGAACTCGTCCTTCGGGGCGGTGAACATGTGGTGCGAGGGATCCCAGCGGCTTTCTTCTTCGTTCCACTCAAACAGGGGAAAGTCCACGATCCAGGCGAACGCCAGCGCGCCGGGGTCGGCCAGTTTGAGCCGGCGGCCCATCTCCAGCCGCAACTCGCTCATCACCTCGTTGACCACTTTGGGCGTGTCGGCCACAAGCATGAGCAGGTCGCCGGGCTGCGAGCCGGCGGCAGCCAGAATGGCGGCCTTTTCGGCGTCGCTGAGTTTGGCCCCCGCGCCCTGGCTGCGAATGCCGGTCTCGTCATGCATGAGCGTCACCAGCCCTTTGGCGCCTTCTTTCTTTGCAAACTCAGTCAGTTCGTCGATCTGTTTGCGAGTGTAGCCGGCGCAGCCGGGGGCGGCCAATCCCTTCACCATGGGCGCGCCGGCAAAGACGTTGAACGCCGAGCCGCGCGTCGCCGCAGTCACATCGAACAATTCGAGGCCAAAGCGCAAATCGGGTTTGTCGTTGCCGTATTTGGCGATCACTTCCGCGTACGAAAGGCGCTTGAACGGTTTGAACAACAGCTTCTTGCCGACATGCTGTTCGACAAACGCCGTCAGCAGCCCTTCGACGAGATCGAGCACGTCATCGCGGTCTACGAAGCTCATCTCCATGTCGAGCTGGGTGAACTCGGGCTGCCGGTCGGCGCGCTGGTCCTCGTCGCGGAAACAGCGGGCGATCTGGAAATAGCGTTCGACGCCGGCCACCTGCAAAAGTTGCTTGAGCTGCTGCGGGCTTTGCGGCAAAGCGTAGAACGTTCCCGGATAGATGCGGCTGGGCACCAGATAGTCGCGCGCGCCTTCGGGCGTGGTCTTGAACAGGATGGGCGTTTCGATCTCCAGAAAGCCGCGCGCATCGAGGTAGTCGCGGATGAACTTGCAGAAACGATGGCGCATGGCCAGGTTGCGCTGCATGCGCTCGCGGCGCAGATCGAGATAGCGGTACTTGAGGCGCAGGTTCTCGTCCACGTCGCGGGCGTCGCTGTCGATGAGGAAGGGCGGAGTTTTGGCCGGGTTGAGAATTTCCACGGCCTCGGCCATCACCTCGATATCGCCGGTGGCCATGCGCGGATTGTGCATGCCTTCGGGCCGCAGTTGCACCACGCCCTTAATCTGCGTCACGAATTCGCTGCGCAGCGACTCGCCGAGCTTGAACTGCTCAGGTGTCACATGGGCCGGATTGATAACCACCTGGGCAATCCCCCAGCGGTCACGCAGGTCAATGAAGATGACGCCGCCATGGTCGCGCCGGCGATGCACCCAGCCGGCCAGGGTCACACGCTGCCCGGCATGCTCCGCCCTCAACTCGCCGCATCGATGTGTCTTGAACATGTGCCTTGCTCCTCTTTGCTTTGCCCAAAGAAAAAGCCGCCTGTGTGGGGCGGCTTCCGTCTCTACGCTGCTGCTCTCGCTCTGTGTCGCGCGCGACAGACCCAGCGACGCCCCGCTCAGCGGGCAGCGTCATTGGCGTTGTTGGCGTTGTTGGCGCGCACAGTCCGTGCAAACATTGGCCGGTATGATACCGCAAATCTACCGCATCGCCACATCGTGCGCGCCGCTTTCGGCCCGGCCCGCCGGAGTGATCGGGATGAACTCGGCTTTGTCCCACAACTCGGCGATGGTCGCCGCGCCGGCATAGCTCAGGCCAGAGCGCACGCCGCCGACCAGTTGATACACGACGTCTTTCACCGGCCCGCGCGCCGGCACCATGGCCTCCACACCTTCCGGCACCACCTGTTCCCAGTCGTCCGGGTCCACTTCGCGGCCGCGCTCGATCTCCTGCCGGTCGATGTTGGCGGTGAGTGAAGCCATGCCGCGCACGACTTTGTAGCGTTGACCGTTGCGCATGACGCTGGCGCCGGGGGCCTCGTCGGCGCCGGCCAGCAAACTGCCCAGCATCACGGTGCTGGCGCCGGCGGCCAGGGCCTTGGTGATATCGCCAGAGGTGCGAATGCCGCCGTCGGCAATGATGGGCACGCCCAGCGCGCGGCCGGCCTCGGCGCACTCCATCACTGCCTGAAGTTGCGGCACGCCAAAGCCCGTGACGATGCGGGTGATGCAGATTGAGCCGGCCCCCACGCCCACCTTGACCGCGTCCGCGCCGGCTTCCACCATGTCGCGCACGCCCTCGGCGGTGGCCACGTTGCCGCCGACGATGTCCACCTGTGGAAAGCGCTGCTTGAGCGCGCGCACCATATCCAGCGCGTTGTCTGAGTGGCCATGCGCGATATCCACCACCAGCGCGTCCGCGCCGGCGTTCACGCAGGCCACCGCCCGATCCATATCGGAAGGGCGCACGCCAATGGCAGCCGCCACCCGCAAGCGCCCGCGCGCATCCTTGCTGGCGTCGGGCCACTGTTCCAGCCTGGCAATATCCTGAGCGGTAATCAGGCCCAGCAGACGGCCTCGCTCGTCGAGCACCGGCAGTTTCTCGATGCGATGCTGGTGCAAAATGTCGCGCGCCTCTTCCAGCGTGACGCCCTCGCCGGCCAGAACAAGCCGGTCGCGCGGGGTCATGACCTCGATCACAGGCCGGTTGGGATTGCGCTCGAACATCACATCGCGATTGGTCACCAGGCCCAGCACCTCATCCTGGGCGCCGGTGACGACCAGACCGCCGACGTGATGCTCGTCCATCCGGGCGCGGGCTTCCTGCACCGTTGCGCTGGCAGGCAGGTGATAAGGCCGCTCGACCATGAACCCCTCGGTGCGTTTGACACGCCGGATTTCAGCCGCCTGGCGCTCGATTGTCATGAAACGATGAACGACGCCCAGCCCGCCCAGCCGGGCCATGGCGCGCGCCATCATCGCCTCGGTCACGGTGTCCATGTTCGACGAGATGATGGGGATGGCCAGCGCAATGTTGCGGCTGAACCAGGTGCGCGTGTTGACGGCGTGGCGCGAGCGAATAGATGATCGCTTCGGGACAAGCAACACGTCGTCAAAGGTCAAAGCCGGCTCGTGGCGCAGTTTCATAGGTCGCTGTCACTCCTCAACAAATTGGATCGGGCCAGAGCGTCGCCAGGCATTTATCCTGGCGCATCGCCTATCGGCTCATCGCGTGGTTATAATCCCTGTCGTCATCACAATCATAACCGTAACCTGTTCTGGCCAGGCCCTGCCCTGGAGATTGCCCACGCAGAAGGTGGGGGAACAGCGCGCTTCCGGCTCCTGACCGCTGGCTACTGGCTACTGGCTACTGACTACTGGCTACTGACTACTTGTATGAACGCCAACCACCTGATTTCGATGCGCCACCGCCGGCGGGGCAAATCCCGCAACAGTGTGGCCAGGAAACTGTTGCAACTGGCGCTGGTCGCCGGCATCATCTTCACCATCATCAGCGTCACTGTGCCGGCGGCGGCTTTCGCAGCAGCCACCGCCATCTTCAACGCCTTCACCGCCGATCTCCCCGACCCCTCCCAGATCGTCAAGGTTCAGAGCGATTTCCAGACCACCAAACTGTACGACCGAACCGGCAAGCTGTTGTACGAGATCATCGATCCGACCGGCGGCGACCGGCAGTGGGTGCGGTTCGACGACATCTCGCCATTCCTGCGCTGCGCCACGGTGGCCAACGAAGACCGCCGGTTTTACGCCACCGAAGGCATCGACATTCGCGGCCTGGCGCGCGCCCTGGTCAATAACCTGCAGGGCGGGCCGACCCAGGGGGCCTCAAACATCGCCCAGCAGTTGGTCAAGAACGTAATCACGCCGCCCGAAGAGCGCGCCGGCCCGAAGCGCACCCTCACCGTGAAAGTGCGCGAGGCGTTGCTGGCCATGGAGGTCAGCCGGCGCTACGAAAAGAAGACCCTGCTGGAGTGGTACGTCAACACCAACTTTTACGGCAGTCTGGCATACGGGATCGAGGCGGCGGCGCGGGTCTACTTCAACAAGAGCGCCGGCGAACTCACGCTGTCCGAGGCCGCCATGCTGGCCCCCATCCCGCAATTCCCCAAACTCAACCCGTTCGACAATCCGACCAGCGCCAAAGACCGGCAGGCCATCACACTCGACGCGATGGTGCAGGCGACGCGCGACGGCGTGCCCGACTGCAACGTGACGCCGCAGATGGCGACCGCCGCCAAGCGCGAAACGCTCAAGCTGTCGAACAAACAGGAGCGCTTCAACATCCTGGCGCCGCACTTTTCCGTGTTTGCGCGCGACCGCGCCATTGAGTTGCTGGGCGACCATCTGGGCATTGGCAGCGATGCCGCCACGCAACTGGTCAACCGGGGCGGGCTGAAGATCTACACCACGCTCGACCTCGACGCTGACACCGAAATCCGGCGCATGGCCAATGCGCGCGTTGCTGCGCTACAAGCGGAAGGCAAGAACGTGAACAACGCCTCGGTGGTGGTGATC
This sequence comes from Thermoflexales bacterium, assembly GCA_034434575.1. Lineage (GTDB taxonomy): Bacteria > Chloroflexota > Anaerolineae > J036 > Brachytrichaceae > Roseilinea. The sequence goes on along the minus strand of DAOTYS010000091.1, from coordinate 35,898 downwards.
AAACCCGGCACTGGCGAGGTCATCGCCATGGTCGGCAGCCTGGACTACTTCAACGACGCCATCGACGGCAAGTTCAATGTAGCCACCGGCCTGCGGCAGCCCGGCTCGTCGTTCAAGCCGATCGTGTATCTGGAGTTATTGCGCCAGGGGGCTTCGCCGGCCACGCTGTTCTGGGATGTGCGCACCGCGTTCGACGTGGGCGGGCTGGCGCCCTACACGCCGGAGAATTACGACCGCAAGTATCACGGGCCGGTGCGCATGAGGCAGGCGCTGGCGCGCTCGTACAACATCCCGGCGGTCGATGCGCTGAACCGGGCCGGCATCGGCAACGCCCTGCGCACGGCGCACAAACTGGGCATCAACGACCTGGACAAAGGCTTGCAGTTCTATGGGCTGGCGCTGGTGCTGGGCAGCGGCGAAGTGAAACTGCTCGACATGACCTATGTGTACGCCACCTTTGCCAATGGCGGCTCGATGATCGGAGCGCCGCGCCCGGCCAGGTTGAAACGCCCCGGCTACCGCGACCTTGACCCGGCGGTCATTTTGCGCGTCGAAGACCCGAAGGGCAATGTGCTGTACGAATACCAGCCGGCGGTCAATCCCAACCTGCTGGGGCCGAACAGCGCGCAATTGACCTATCTCATCACCAGCATGTTGAGCGACCCCCAGGCGCGCGCGGCAGCCTTTGGGTATCCCAGTGTGCTCGACTTGAGCGGGGGCCGGCCGGCGGCTGTCAAGACCGGCACCACCAACGACAACAAAGACAACTGGACGATGGGCTACACCACCGACTATGTGGTGGGGGTGTGGGTGGGCAACACCGACAACAGCCCCATGAACCGCAACGTCACCGGCCTGACCGGCGCCGCGCCGATCTGGAACGACGTGATGGAATACCTGCACCGCGACCAACCCATTCAGGCCTTCGCGCAGCCGCCCGGTCTGGTAGAGATGACCGTTTGCGAGATCGACGGCCTGAAGTCGAACGGCGTGTGCCCGGGTGTGCGTGAGTTGTTCCTGCCCGGCACAGAGCCGGCGCAGGAAAGCACGATGGTGCAAAAGTTCCCCATCAACCGCGAAACAGGCCGGCTGGCCCTGCCCGGCACGCCGCCGGAGCTGGTCGAAGAGCGCGTGATGTACGTTTTCCCGCCGCAGGCGCAAGACTGGTGGGCGGCGCTGAGTGATGAGGACAAGCAGAAATATCCGCAGCCGCCGGCTGAATTTGATGTGCAATACGGCGGCGTGGCGGCGGCCAGCGGCGATGTCGCCATCATTTCGCCGGCCAACGGCGGCTATGTCAGCGGCCTGCTGGCGGCGGAAAACGGCGGCAACATCGAAATTCGCGGCAACGCGAAGGGCGGCGATTGGATGTCGTATCGCGTGTCCATCGGCGCCGGCTACGACGTGCCGCCGGAAGGCTGGGTGCAGATCGGGCCTGATCACGGCGAGCAGGTGGACAATAACCTGCTGGAGCTTTGGAATGTGTCCGGCTTCCAGCCGGGCGTGTACAGCATCCGCTTGACGCGCTTCGAGCACAATGGCGCAGCCACCGACGCCGTCGTCCAGGTCACGCTCGACAACACCGCCCCGACCATCAAACTGATTCAGCCGCAAGACGGGGAGTTCTTCGACCTGAAGCAGGACGAATGGGTCGATGTCAACGCCCAAGTGCAGGACGATCACACCATCAGCCGTGTGGAGTTCTTCACAAACGGCGCGCCAGACACGCCTTTTGTGGTCAAGACGGTTGCGCCGTTCACGGTGAAGTGGACGATCCCGCGCGGGACGAGCGGCACAGTTGAGTTCTGGGCGGTGGCATACGACGGCGCCGGCAACAAGACGGAGAGCGCGCGGGTGCGGGCGGTGCTGGGCGTGCGATAGCGCGCGGAGCAGCCAGACAGACAGCAATCCTCTTGACAACCCCCTGCCTTTGCGTATCCTTGCGCGTTTAATATATCGGGCCGGCCAGCCGGCATCGCGCGTCTTCCGTTATCTGTAACCTGTGATCTGTGAAAGCGCCGCAACAGAGGAGGCCGGCTGAGCGCGTTGCCAAAGGTCGCACAGGACCTGCCGGTTTCACAGCGCGCGCAGAGTCGAGCAATGGGTTGGATTTGACAGTGACACCGAGAGGTGGAGACATGAGCAAGACAAACGGTCGCCGTCAGGCGCAGACAGAACATCATCAGATCGCCCCGCAAGCGGGCTGGGGAGGGTTCCCCTGCGAAGCGCCGCTCTATGATGCGCGCTTTGAACACGACGCCTGTGGTATCGGCTTTGTGGCCGATCTGTCGGGGCGCGCCACGCGCAAGATACTGGACGACGGTCTGAAATGCCTGGAACGCCTGGCGCATCGCGGCGCCTTCGACGCCGACGGCAAGAGCGGCGACGGCGCGGGCATTTTGTGCTCCATCCCCCACACACTTATCAACCGCGAACTGGAGCGCATCGGCCAGCGCGCGCACCGCCCCGGCGACGTGGCGCTGGGCATGTTGTTTCTGCCGCGCGAGAACACGCTCAACGCGCAGGCCCGCGCCATCATCGCCGACGAGATGCAGCGGCACAGCCTGGAGGTGCTCACCTGGCGCACGGTGGTGCACGAGCCAAATGTGCTCGGCAAACGCGCGTTTGAAACCCTGCCCGACATCCAGCAGGTGTTGATCGAGCGCCCCAGCGCCATGCGCAGCGAACTGGAGTTCGACCAGTTCCTGTTCCTGGTGCGCTCGCGCATCCAGAATCGCATTTTCCGTGAGACGGGCGCCCGGCGGCACGCCTCGCTGCCCGGCTTTTACATCCCGTCCATGTCCTGCCGGACGGTGACGTACAAGGCGCTGGTGTCCGCCCCGCAACTGCGCCGCTTTTATCTCGACCTGAACGACCCCGACTTCAAGGTGTCGCACATCTTGTTCCACCAGCGTTACTCGACCAACACCCTGCCGACGTGGGAGCGCGCCCAGCCCTTCCGCTTCATGTGTCACAACGGCGAGATCAACACATTGCAAGGCAACATCAACTGGATGAAGGCGCGCGAGCCGATGCTCGATTCGCTGGTGTGGGGCAGCGAGATCGAAGACTTGAAGCCCATCATCGACGAGGCCAGCAGTGACAGCGGCATGTTCGACAATGTGCTCGAATTGCTGACCCTGGCCGGCCGCGACATCACCCACGCCGTCAAGATGATGATTCCGCAGGCGTGGGAGAAGGATCCTGACATGCCGCCGGCGGTGAAAGGATTCTTCCGCTATCACGCCGCGCTGATGGAACCCTGGGACGGGCCGGCCAGCATTGTCTTCACCGACGGCGTTCGCGTCGGTATGACGCTCGATCGCAACGGCCTGCGCCCGGCGCGCTACATCCACACCAGCGATGGCATTGTCTATGCCGGCAGCGAAATCGGCGCGCTGGACGTGGAGCCGGAGAAAATCCTGGCCAGCGGCAAACTCGGCCCCGGCGCCATGATCTGCGCCGATTTGCAGTCGCGCCGGCTGCTGACCAACGACGACATTCTCAAAGAGCTGTCCACGCGCAAACCCTACCGCGACGTGGCGGCGCGCCAGCGCGTGCGGCTGGAAGAGGTCGCCAATCTGACCCTGGAACAGCCTCCCGTCAACTCCGACGCGCTGCTCGTCAAGCAGGCGCAGTTCGGTTGGACCAGCGAAGAACTGACGATGATCGTCAAGACGATGTACGAAGACGGCGCCGAGCCGGTTGGCTCAATGGGCGACGACACGCCGCACGCGGTGCTGTCGCCCAAGCATCGCCCGCTGTTCAACTACTTCAAGCAGCGATTCGCCGAGGTGACCAACCCGCCGATCGACCACTTGCGCGAGGACCAGGTCATGTCTCTGCGCATGTTGCTGGGGGCGCGCGGCAACGTGCTCGACGAGACCGAGGATCTGGCGCATCTGGTGCGCATCAACAGCCCCATCCTGCGCAACGAGGAACTGAAGGCCATCCAGAATCTGGATGACAGCGCGTTTCAGTCGGTGGTGCTCGACGCCACGTTCAACGCGGCCGACGGCGAAGCCGGCCTGGAGAAAGCCGTGCGCCGGCTGTGCGAAGACGCCGAGCGGGCGGTGCGCGTGGGCGCAACCATTCTTATCCTCAGCGACCGCAAGACCGGCCCCCAGCGCGCCGTGATTCCCGCCCTGCTGGCCGTGGGCGCCGCGCACTTCCATCTCATTCGCCAGCAACTGCGCATGCAGTGCAGCCTGATCAGCGAAACCGGCGAGGCGCGCGAAACGCACCATTTCGCCACGTTGATCGGCTATGGCGCGGCGGCAGTCAACCCTTACCTCGCGCTCGACACCGCGCGCGAAGCCGTGCAGCGCGGGCGCGTGCGCGACAAGACGCTGGACGAAAACGCCGTCGTGCAGAACTACATTAAGGCCGCTGAAAAGGGCTTGCTCAAGGTGATGTCAAAGATGGGCATCTCCTCGGTGGATAGTTATTGCGGCGCGCAAATCTTCGAGGCGATTGGCCTGCACCAGGACCTGATCGATCAATGCTTCACCGGCACGCCGTCGCGCGTGGGCGGCGTCTGTTTTGCCGAGATCGCCGCCGATGTGCTGGCCTGGCACGCCAATGCCTATCAGACGAGAGACGACAGACAGCAGACAACAGACGACAGAGCACAGACGGCAGACGACAGACGGCGGACGACAGACGCAGGCAGATCATCGGCTGCTGGAGAGCCAAAGCTGGCCGTTAAGCTGGATCACCCCGGCTTCTACAAAGAGCGCGCCGGCGGCGAGACGCATGGCTACTCGCAGAAAGCGGTGCACGCGCTGCAAAAGGCGGTGCGTATGGAGGGCGTCATCGAGTATGCCGGCGAGCGCGAGGTGCGCAACGGCCTGGGCGTGATCCGCACCCGCGCATACACGGTGAACGGGCGATTTGCCGAAGCCTATCGCGTTTACAAGGATGAATTCGCCGCTTTGTATTGCGAGCCGGATCAGCCCATCGAGCCGCGCGACCTGTTGCAAGCGCGCAGCGACCGGCAGCCCATCCCACTGGAGGAGGTCGAGCCGCTTGAAAACATTGTCAAACGTTTCTCCACAGCGGCTATGTCGCTGGGCGCGTTGTCGCCAGAGGCGCACGAGAACCTGGCGATCGCCATGACCCGGCTGGGCGCGCAGAGCAACAGCGGCGAGGGCGGCGAGGAAATCGCGCGCATGATGAACGAGGGCAACAGCGGCATCAAGCAGGTGGCCAGCGGGCGCTTCGGCGTCACCCCGCTGTATCTGATGAGCGCCGAAGAATTGCAGATCAAGATGGCACAGGGCAGCAAGCCCGGCGAAGGCGGCCAGATCCCCGGCCACAAAGTGACCGACCTGATCGCCAAAGTCCGCCATACCGTGCCGGGCGTGGCCCTGATTTCGCCGCCGCCGCATCACGACATTTACTCGATCGAAGATCTGTCACAACTGATCTATGACCTGAAGCAAATCAACCCGCAGGCCAGAGTGTCGGTGAAGCTGGTGGCGCAGGCCGGCGTGGGCACCATTGCCGCCGGCGTGGCCAAGGCGCTGGCCGATGTGGTGCAGATCAGCGGCCACAACGGCGGCACCGGCGCATCGCCGCTCAGTTCGATCAAGAACGCCGGCATGCCGTGGGAGATCGGCCTGGCCGAGACGCAACAAACGCTGCTGCAAAACAACCTGCGCAGCCGGATTCGCGTGCGGGTGGACGGCGGCTTCCGCACCGGCCATGATGTGCTGGTGGCCGCGCTGCTCGGCGCCGACGAATTCGCCTTTGGCACCGCCGCGCTGATCGCCGAAGGGTGCATCATGGCGCGGGTGTGCCACTTGAACACTTGCCCCACCGGCGTCGCCACGCAGAAGCCGGAGTTGCGCGCCAAGTTCGAGGGCAAGCCGGAGCACGTCATGGCCTTCTTGTTGTTTGTCGCGCAGGACGTGCGCGAGCGCCTGGCCGGCATGGGCTATCGCTCGCTCGATGAGATCATCGGGCGGGTGGACCTGCTGACCCAGCGCCGCCTGCCGGAGAACGCCGGCGCTCCGCCGTCTGTCGTCCGCCATGCGTCATCCCTCGATTTGAGCAGGCTAATCACGCCGGCGCCTCAGGATGGCCGGCCGCTGCGTCAGGTGGAGGCCACGCCCAAACCGCCGCCCAACGCACTGAACGCGCAGATCGTGCGCGACGCGCGCATGGCGATCGACGAGGGCTGGAAGATCAAGCTGCACTACACCATCCGCAATCAGGATCGCAGCATCGGCGCGCAACTGGCCGGGGAGATCGCGCGACGCTACCACGACGCCGGCCTGCCGCCCGGCGCCATTGAAATTGCTTTCCGAGGCTATGCCGGGCAGAGTTTCGGCGCGTTCACCACCAATGGCATGCGGCTGCATCTGGTGGGCGCAGCCAATGACTACGTGGGCAAGGGCATGAACGGCGGCGAGATTTCCATCCGCCCCTTCCCCGAAGTGGGCTATGACTGGTCAGAAAACCACATTCTGGGCAACACCGCGCTCTATGGCGCAACGGGCGGCGCGTTGTTCGCGGCCGGCCTGGCCGGCGAACGGTTTGCCGTGCGCAATTCTGGCGCGTGCGGCGTGGTCGATGGCGTGGGGGACAATGCCCTGGAGTACATGACCGGCGGCGTGGTGGTGGTGCTCGGGCCGACCGGGCGCAACTTTGCAGCCGGCATGACCGGCGGCATGGCCTTCGTGTACGATCCGCAGGGCACCTTCGTCAACCACTGCAACCGCGAACTGGTCGATGTCGACCGGCTGACCCACCCGGGCATGAAGAAGCTGGTGCGCTCACTGCTGGTGCGGCACTACGAGCTGACCAACAGCCCGCGCGCCCGCGAACTACTGCGCGGCTGGGAGGAGGCGTCGCTGTCATTCCGCCGCATCATCCCCAAGGATCGCGTGGCGGCCATCGAGTCCATGAACGAGTTCAGCGACTTTCAGGTGACTTGACCTGCCCAAACACAGGGCGCGCGGCGGGGTTCGACAGGCTCACCCGCCGCGCAATACATCAGACTACTTCAAATACCCCAGCCACTTCTCCTGGTAGGCGATCATGGTGTCGAGCATCTCCTCGATGCCGTCATACTGGCTGACAACCGGGTCCACCAACAGCGCCTGCAACGCCAGCGCCTTCGACTTGTGGATGACTGCTTCGGCAGTCAGATCGTGCACAGCCACCTGATTCATCAACAGGCCGGCAAACCCTTTGGGCAGTTCGCCCATCGGCAGCCCGCGCAGGCCGTTCTTGTCCACAATGGCCGGCACTTCCACCACGATCCAGTCGGGCAGATTGGCGATCGCGCCTTTGTTGGGGATATTCACAGCTTCCTCGACAAAGCCGGCGTCGGTCAGGATGCCTTCGATGATCGGCACGACGCGCTCGCCCAGGCGCAGTTCGATCTTCGGCTCGATGTGGGCCAGGTACTCTTTGTAGAAGCGGTAGAAGTCGAGGATGCCTTTGTGGTCGGTCACATCGTAGGCCCACTGAATGTATTCGCCAAAATGGCTGTCGCTGGTGATGGGCAGCAGGCCGAATTTCTCCAGAATAACCCGGAACACGCGCCGCTCGGGCCAGGCCTCGGTCTCGATGGCGGCGTAGTCCTCGGCCTTGTCCGGCCACTTGCCGGTCTCTTTGAAGTACTTGTGCACGGCGTCCATCGACGGCATGGCGGCGAAGAAGGCCGGGGCTTTGGCGCGGATGTCGGGATAGGCGTCCTTGCCGCTGTCCTTGTATTTGGCCGACACCACCACGCTGAAGTGGTTGAGGCCGGCTGCGCGCACTTCCAGCGCCTCGTAGGGCACGCCCAGAATCTGCGGCAGGAAGCGCGGCAACGAGGCGATCTCGTGGCACAGGCCGATGAACTTGATGCCGGGGAATGCGCGCGTCACCGTCGTGCAGATGCGGCTCATCGGGTTGCTGTAGTTGAAGATAGTCGCCTCGGGGCAGATCTTCATCGCGTCGGCGCAGATGTCCAGGATGGGCGGGATGATGCGCAGCGAGTGGAACAGGCCGCCCGGCCCGCCGTTCTCGCCGTACACCTGGCGCACGCCGTACTGTTGCGGGATGCGCCAGTCCTGCTCCCACAGCTCGAAGCGGTTGCCGACCTCGATCGAGTTGATGAGGAAGTCCGCGCCCTGGAAGGCTTCGGGCCGGCTGGTAGTGGCCGATACCGTGAATGGCAGCTTGTGCGCCTCGATGAACGCCTGGGCGTTCTTCGCCACCACGGCCAGCGAGTCGGGGTTGATGTCGTGCAGGACGATATGGCTGCCTTCGAGCACTTTGCTCTGGAGGATGTCGCCGATGGTGCCGTAGCCGAACTGGGCGCTGCCGGCGCCGATGAGAACGATTCGTTTTTGCATGGAAAGCACTCCTGTTGGTTTGTCTAAAGCTTACAACCATTGCTGGCTGCTCATCATTCTGTTCGTCTAGGCCGGTATTGCAGCGCTTCGGCCAGATGGGCTGTGCTGATGCGTTCGCTGCCGGCCAGATCGGCGATCGTGCGGGCCAGCTTCAGCACGCGATGGAACGCCCGCGCGCTCATCTGCAACTGATTCATCGCCGCCTTCATCAGGCTCCGTCCGGCATCGTCAAGCTGGCAATGCACCCGCACGTCGCCGACGGTCATATCGGCATTGCAGGTGGGAACACGGCCGGCCGGCACTGCCGGATCGGCGGACGTTGGAAGCGCCGCAAAGCGCGCCGCCTGCCGGTCTCGCGCGACCTGCACGCGCCGCCGGATGACCTCCGACGACTCGCCGGCCCGCGTGTCACTCAGCTTCTCATAGTCCACGCGCGACACCTCCAGATGGATGTCGATGCGGTCGAGCAGGGGGCCGGAGATGCGTTTCTGATACTGGCTGATGCTGGCCGGCGAGCAGGTGCACGGCTTGATCGGATCGCCATACCAGCCGCAGCGACACGGGTTCATGGCAGCGACGAGCTGGAAGCTGGCCGGGAAAGTGAGCGAGCCGGAAGCGCGGCTGATCGTCACCACTTTGTCTTCCATTGGCTGGCGCAGCACTTCGAGCGAACGCGTGTCAAATTCGGGCAGTTCATCCAGAAAGAGCACCCCGCGATGCGCCAGACTGACTTCGCCCGGCCTCGGCACTTTGCCGCCGCCGATCAGTCCGGCGTGGCTGATGGTATGGTGCGGCGCGCGGAAGGGACGTGTGGTCACCAGCGGCGTGTCCGGCGGCAGCATGTCGGCCACGCTGTAGATGCGCGTCACATCCAGCGCCTCTTCGAGCGTCATGTCGGGCAGGATGCCCGGCAGCGCGCGCGCCAGCATCGTCTTGCCGGAGCCGGGGCTGCCAGACATGAGCACGTTGTGCCCGCCGGCGGCCGCCACCTCCAGCGCGCGTTTGGCAACTTCCTGACCCTTGATCTCCTTGAAATCGGTGATGGGCGCGCTGACGGAATCGGGCGGACGGAAGCCGCCGGCCTCATCGCGCGCAACTGTGCGCATCCCGGTCAGGCCGTTGAGCGCGCTGACCAGCTCCGCCAGCGACTGCGCGGCAACCACCTCGATGCCGGGAATCAGCGCCGCTTCGGCTGCGTCGGCCAGCGGCACAAAGATGCGCTTGAACCCCTGGTCGCGGGCAAAGGCAGTCATGGGAAGAATGCCGCGCACATGCCGCACGCTGCCATCCAGCGCCAGCTCGCCAACCACCAGCGCCCCTTCCAATGCGCCGGGCAACACTTGTTCGGAGGCCGCCAGCATGCCCAGTGCAATGGGGAGATCGTAAGCCGGCCCCACCTTTTTCAGATCAGCCGGCGCCAGATTGACCGTGACCCGGTTGGAGGGGAAATGCAGACCAGAGTTGCGAATGGCGGCTCGCACGCGCTCGGCGCTTTCCTTGACGGCTGCGTCCGGCAAACCCACGAGGGTGAATGAAGCAAGCCCCCGGCCGGAATCCACCTCGACTTCAACGACAGTGCCTTCGAGACCAACGACGGCGCATGAGAGCACTTTGGCCAACATAGGCTTTACCTTACTGCCAGTCGCCCTTTTTGACAATGGCGCGCGGGCGCCAGGATTGGCTGCGCCTCGACACGCTCAGGCAAGGGAAGACTGCAACACCCGAACGGACGCGCCGGATGGCATAGAATACGCCCATGCTGAAGATGCGGCTGCAAGGAGGTGCTCGATGAAAATGATCATGGCCATCGTCCAGGCGGATGACGCGCCAAAAATCATGCAGGCGTTGATTGAGGCAGGGCATCGCGTCACGCGCATCGCCACGGAAGGGGGCTGGCTGCGGCGCGAGAATGTGACGCTGTTGCTGGGCGCAGAAGACGAAAAGGTGAACGACGTGCTCGGCGTGCTCCAGCGCACAGGCCGGCGCCGCACATCCTATATCAGCGTCCCGCGCGAGATGCCGGGGGCGCTCAACGCCCAGGTGATCGATGTGGAGATCGGCGGCGCAACCGTGTTCGTGCTCAACGTCGAGCGCTTCGAACATTTCTAACCGGCGTCAAGCGTCAGACGCGCCGAGTGTGACGCGCACTACGCAGCACGCACTACGCAATACGCTTCACGCTTCGATCCCCAGCGCCCGGAACTCCTCGCAGCTGCGAATGGGGCGCCGTTGAACTGACGGCGAGGGCGCGCGCAGGTTGAAGGCAAAGATCTCGGCGTTGAGTTCCTGAACGATAGCGTCAAACCGATCACGGGCGCGCTGCCACTCGCTGTTGATCCCCGCTCGCTCAGACGGGTCAATCGTCTGGGCGAGTTTCTGTTTTCGCCACGCCCACGCTCGCGCCAGGGCCGTGCGCGCGTCGTCCAGTTTCTGGCGCAGGCACTTGTCTTGTTCGATCCAATCGGGCGTCAACCCCTGTGACTTTAACAGGCGCAGCGCAAGCCGCATATCCTCAGGAATGTTGCTCTCATCCTCGAATTCGAGCTGACCCTTGCGGGTCAGATGGTCGAAGACGCCCTGCTGCTGCGCTTCTCGAATCTTGTTTTCAGCCAGCGTGTCAAAATCCATGTCCGTCGCTCCCCGGCGATGCGCCGAATGCCGCCAGCGCGCATGATACCCGGCAGCCCGGCGCCGATGCGCAGACCCGATGTATCATCGGGCTGGGTCGGCCTATGCCAGAAATCAGCGCCCTGTCCGAGTCCATCCAGGACTATCTGAAGACAATTTTCACGCTGCGCATGAGCAGCGAGCGCGTCACCACCAACGCGATTGCGGCGAGCCTGGATGTGGCCGCTGCGTCCGTCACCGGGATGCTGAAAAAGCTGGCCGGCATGAATCTGGTGGAATATGAGCGCTACCAGGGCGTGCGGTTGACGGCGGCCGGCGAGAAGATCGCGCTCGAAGTCATTCGCCATCACCGGCTGATCGAGTTGTACCTGATGGAAGCCATGGGCTATTCGTGGGATCAAGTGCACGCCGAAGCCGAGCGCCTGGAACACGCCATCAGCGAGGAGTTCGAGGAGCGCATGGCGCAGTTGCTCGGCGACCCCAAATTCGACCCGCATGGCAACCCCATACCCACGAAGGATGGCACTATCGCTTCTTTCTCGCGCCGCCGGCTGAGCCAGGTTGCCAGCGGCGAGACGGTGCGCATCGAGCGCATCCAGAACGAGGATGCGGCCCTGCTGCGCCGGGTGGCTGCGCTTGGGCTGATGCCGCGCACCGATCTGACCGTCGTCCGGCACAGCGCCGGCAACGGCGCTGGAGCGGTCATCGTGATCGTGATTGTCAAAACCGTTGCCTCAGCAGAGGACCACAGCCGGCCTCTGAGGCTGGAGCGCGACATCGCCGACCACATCTTCGTATACGAAAACTAGCCTGCGCGGCGCGCCGGCCAGGTCATGGCCTCGATACAGCCGGACCGCCGGTCCTGTGGCGCAGCCCCGCGCGAACTTCACGACGCCGATTGCGACACCCTCATGAACGGAAAATCAGGATTTGCGCTTGCCTCTCTGGCTGCCAGTTGTTTTCTGGTGGTCGTCAAAGTCATCGTCAGCCTGCTCAGCGGGTCCATCAGCATGTTGGCCGAGGCGATCAACAACTCGGCGGATGTCATCACTTCGATTGTGACTCTGGCGTCGGTGAAGATCAGCGAGCGGCCGGCTGACCACGAGCACCCCTATGGCCACGGCAAAGTGGAGAGCCTGAGCGCCCTGGTGACGGTTGGCGCGCTCTTCGTCATCTACATCACCGTCATCCGCAGCGCCATCGAGCGCCTGATGACGCCTCAGCCGATCGAGGCCGGCGGTCTCTCGCTTGCCGTGATCGCCGTCGGCATTGTGGTCAATGTGTTTCGGGTGAGTTTTTTGACGCGCGCGGCGCGCAAATACCGCAGCCAGGCCCTGGCAGCCGAGGCGCTCAACTTCCGCACCGACATTCTGTCGTCGTCGGTCGTGTTGATCGCAGTGTTTCTGACCTTGCTCAATCCGGCCAGCCCCATCCTCATCCGCGCTGACGCCGTGGGCGCTCTGGTCGTCTCCGTCATGGTGCTCGTCTTCGGCGTCCGATTGGGCAAGCAGGCCGTGGACACCCTGCTCGACCGCGCCTCACTTGACCTGACGCGGCAGATCCACGACGCGGCGCGCAGCGTCGAAGGCGTGGCCGGGGTCGGGCCGATCCGCGCCCGCGAGGTTGGCGCTCAAACCTTTGTGGACCTGTCGGTGTCCGTGCCGCGCTCGCTTTCGCTGGAGTCGTCGCACGATCTGGCCACGCAGGTGGAGAACCGCGTGCGCGAATTGCAGCCTGATGCGGATGTGGTGGTGCACGTCGAGCCGATGGCGCTCGTCGATGAGCCATTGGTCGAGAGCATCCGCGCTGCCGCGTTGCGGGCCGGCAATGTCGTGCACAATGTCAGCGTGCACCACGTGGGCGATCGGCGCTACCTGCAACTCGACCTGGAAGTCAGCAGCAGTTTGACGTTGCAGCAGGCGCACGATATCGCAACGCGGTTGGAGGACACACTCAAGCGCGAGTTCAACTGTTGGCGCGTCAGCGTGCACATCGAGCCGATGAACGAACCGGTAGTTGCCGACCGTATCAAAGAGAAAGCGGCCACCGTGCGCGAGATCGAGCGCATTGCGCGCGCCCACACCGCCATTCAGCAGGTGCACAACGTGTCCATCAACCGTTGCAGCGAGCGCATCAATCTGATGATGGATTGCGAACTCGATCCGGGCACCAGCTTGTCCGATGCCCACATCATCGCCGAGCAGTTCGAGCGCAGTCTGCGCCGGCAGTTGCCCAACCTGGGCGACGTGCTCATCCACACCGAGCCGGCCCGCGCGGGCATGAGCCGGCTTGCCCGCTAACCCCGTCGCCGTTGCCGGTCGCTGAGCTCGTCGAAGCGGAGCCTGTCGAAGGCAACGGTGTTGGTGGCTCCGGTGGCTTCGGCAGGCTCAGCCACTGAAGCTCAGCCAGCGAAGCTGAGTCCCGCTGTCGGGCTACACTTCGGCTGTGACCCGACGCATCGTCTTCTTGTGCAGCGGCACGCGCGGCGACGTGCAGCCGCACATCGCCCTCGGCGCGCGCCTGCAACAAGCCGGCGCTCAGGTGCGCATTGCCACCCATCCCGCTTTTCGAGATGCAGTCGCGGCGAGCGGTCTTTCCTTCTCTCTCCTGTCGGACAACCCCAACGATCTGCTGGTCAGCCCAGCTTATCACGGCGCACTGACGCCGAGCGCCGGCCTGTGGCGCAGCCTGCACGCCACGCTGCGCTTCTGGCGCGCGGCACAGCCGGCCTTCGCGCGCATGTGGCATGACGCCTGGCTGGCCTGTCAGGAGGCCGATGCGATCGTGGCCGGCCTGCCGACCTGGTGGGGCGCGCATATCGCCGAGGCATTGCGCATCCCCTGTGTCTTTGCGCCGCTTCAACCCCTCACACCCACGCGCGCTTTCCCCTCGCCGCTGTTGCCTGCCGCGCAGTCGCTGGGGCCGGCCTATAACCGACTGACGCACTGGCTGGTTGAACAGATGTTGTGGCTGCCGTGGCGCGCCATTCTCAATCGCTGGCGCCAGCGTGATCTGGGTCTGCCGCATGCGCTGTCCGCGCATCCCTTTGCACGCGACAATCAACCCTGTGTGTACGGGTTCAGTTCGCATGTGGTTCCCCGCCCGGCAGACTGGCCCGAAGCGCACCAGGTAGCCGGCTACTGGTTTCACGAGTCTGCGCAACCCTGGCAGCCGCCGGCAGGCCTGGCGCGTTTTCTGGAGGCTGGAGACTCGCCGGCCTATATCGGCTTTGGCAGCTATCCCTGGTCATCCGCCCCGATCCCCTTGCAGACAGTCGTGAAGGCCGTGGAGCAGGCGGCCATGCGCGCCATCGTGCTGCTGGACGAGCAGACTGCCAGCTCCGTTCATCTGCCGCCATCGATCTACGCAGTGTCCAGTGCGCCCCATGAGTGGCTGTTTCCGCGCGTGTCGGTGACCGTGCACCACGCCGGCGCCGGCACGGTGGCGGCGGCATTGCGAGCCGGCGCGCCGATGCTGGCGGCGCCGATAGCAGTCGATCAATTTTTCTGGAGCCGGCGGGTAGAGGCGCTGGGTGTGGGGCGCGTATTGCGGCGCCGCTCTTTTTCGGCCCGCGCAGTGGCCGAGGCATTGGTTGAAACAGCGCGTGATCGCCGGCTGCGCCAGCGCGCCGGCCAGATGCAGCAGGCCCTGGCAGCCGAGAACGGATTGGGCCGCGCAGTCGAGTTGATCCACCAGGCGGTCGTTTGCGCGAGAGCGCATGTTCTCCGGTAGACTGTGCCGGAAGAGGCCAGGATGAACAAACAACACCCCACAATCGAACATGCCACGCCGACCGTCTTTCTCGCCGGCCAGGCCGGCGTATTGCGCCAGCTTGCGCGGGTCAGCATTTCAAATCCGGGCGAGCCGATTGCTGCCAGCATCCTGGCGCTTACGCCGGGTGGCAACGCCCTGGAAACAGCGTTGCCCGCCCTCCCAGCCGGCGCATCCACCCATGACGTGTATTTATATGAACCCTCGCACCCTGCCGATGTGACATTCGCCCTCAAGGTGAACGGGGCCATCGTCGATCAACACACGCGCGCCTGGCGCCGCCCCAAACGATGGGTGGTGCACGTGACGCAAACCTCGCACCATGACCTGGGCTACACCGACCTGGCCTCGAATGTGCTGCGCATCCATGATCGCTGGCTCGACGAAGCCATCGACCTGGCGGAGGGGACGCGCGACTTTCCTCACGACGCGCAGTTCCGCATCGTGATCGAGCAGGGCTGGTCGTTGCAGCATTTTCTGCGCGCGGCGCCGGCCTCGCGCGCGGCGCGCATGATCGATCTGTTGCGCTCCGGTCAGTTTGAGTTGAACGCGCTGTGGGGCAACATGACCACCGAGATATGCGGGCATGAAACGCTCATCCGCGCGCTGTATTTCGCGCAGTCGCTGCGGCGCCAACATGGCATCCCGCTCACCTCTGCCGAACACAACGACATTACCGGCATGAGCTGGGGCGTCTGTCAGGCGCTCACCGGCGCCGGCATCGACTTTTTCTGTCCCGGCCTGCCGTTGTACTACGACTGGGGCAATCTCGGTCTGGAGTCGTTCTGGGACGAGCGGGCTGTCTTTGGGCCACTTTTCCCCGCAGGCTCTCCCGGCGCGTTCTGGTGGGAGGCGCCAACGGGCCGGCGTCTGTTGTTCTGGTGCAACAACTCGGGCTGCGGCGGAGATTGCCGCGCCACTCTGCCGGGGCTTGAGGCAAAGTTGCAGCAACTGTGGGACGCTGGCTATCCGCTCGATGTGTTGCGCTGGCCGGTCATCGGCGGCGCGCGCGACAACTCGCCCTACATCGACGGCTACGCGCGAACCATCCGCGACTGGAATGAAAAGTGGGCCTATCCCCATCTGGTGTGCAGCACCAATGCCATGTTCCTTGCAGACCTGCGCGCCCGTCATCTGAGCGGCCCGGACCAGGTAACATTGCCAGTTCATCGCGGCGAATTGCCCGGCCAGGATTACCCCATTGGCGCGACATCCACCGCCGCGCCGACCGCCATCAATCGCAACAACCATGCCGCGCTGGCCACCGCCGAAAAACTCGCAACAGTCGCCAGCGCGCTCACCGATTTTGTCTACCCAGGCGCGCAACTGAAGGAGGCTTACGACGATGCGCTGGCTTTCGATGAGCACACCTGGGGGCACCATTATCCGGCTGGCCCAAGCGCCCAGGCGTCGCAAGCGGAGAAAGCTGCGCATGCATACCGGGCGGCGGCGCTGAGTCATGATGTCATCGCCCGCGCGCTGGCTCGAATTGCCGATCATGTGCATGC
This sequence comes from Thermoflexales bacterium, assembly GCA_034434575.1. GTDB lineage: Bacteria > Chloroflexota > Anaerolineae > J036 > Brachytrichaceae > Roseilinea. The sequence goes on along the minus strand of DAOTYS010000091.1, from coordinate 19,640 downwards.
CGGCCAGAACGCAGACTCGTATCTGCTGGTGGTGTTCAATTCGACAGACACAACGCGCACGGGACTGGTGCGCGCGCCCTTGCGCGAGATCGACAATTGCGGCAGCGAGATGGCGGCTGTGCCGCCGGCCGACGATCCGCAAGGCGCCGGCTATCTGTGGGGCGTGCTGCTCACCAACCGCTGGCATCTCAACCTGCCCCCGGACATGTTGGCCGGCCGGTTCGACCTCATCGACGCAACGAGCGGCGACCAGGCGCCCTTTCAGGTCATCGAGATTGCAGGCGCGCAAGATACGGCGCTCTACGCCGCCGAACGGGCCGGCCTCGGCGCAGGCAGCAAACGCTACGGCATGTTCGAGATGCCTGTGGGCATCAAGCGAGACGTGTGCTTTGTGGCGACTGATGTGCCGGCGCTGGGCTACAAGACCTACCGCCTTGTTCCACGCGCCACACGCCCGCGCTTCAAGAATGCGCTGCGGGCAACGAACCTGGTCATAGAAAACGAGCACTATCGTGTGACTGTCAGCCGCGCCGAGAGCGGCATCGTCAGCATTTTTGACAAACACGCCGGGCGCGAGCTGATCGACCCTGATCGCGCCCACCCGTTTGGCGGGCTGATCGTGCGCGACCCGCGCGGCGCGGAGTGGCGGATGGAGCGGGTCAGGGCGCGCAAAACGGCAGCCGGCCCGGTGTGCGCCGCGATCGAGATCGCCGGCGCGGTCCACGGGCACCCGGCCGTGACCCAAACCATCACGCTGTGCGCGGGCATTCGGGAAATCCAGATCGCGACCCGCATCCTGAAAGACGCCACGCCATTGCTCGACGCGCACATTGCCTTTCCGTTTCTGGCGAATGCGCCCAGCTTCCGTTACGAGGGCGCGCTGGCAGCCCTGGCGCCCATCGCCAACTATCTGCCCGGCGCGCAATCCGATCGCATCACCGTGCAGAACTGGGTCAAGGTTGCTGACGGCGCGTTCAACATTCTGTGGTCGTCGCTGGATGCGCCGGTGGCGAGCTTCGGCGGCTTGTGGCCAGGCTATGTGTCGCCGGCGCACCGCTGCCTGGTGACCGAGGACGCCGTCAAGGCGCATCGCCGGCTGACTGAGGCAGACTTGAGCCGGGGCTGGCTGTACTCGGACATCTGCTACAACAACCTGGGCACGAACTTTGCCGTGTCGCAGAGCGGTGAGTTGTTGTTTCGCTATGTCATCACGACGCGCGCCGGCGCTGTGACAGACCGCGAGGCGGCTGCTTTTGGATGGCAATCTGTCGCGCCGTTCGAGACAATGCTGTCGCGCGGCGCGCCCGACGAGGGGTTGCCGGCGCAGAGCGGTTTCCTGTCGATCGACGATCCGCGCGTGGTGGCGCTGAATATCAAGCAGGCTGAGGACGGGCGCGGCGTGATCGTCCGGCTTTGGAACATGAGCGACACAACCGCAACGCCGGCGGTGCTGGCGCATGGCCGGCAGATCGCGCGCGCTTGCCGCGCCAATCTGGTCGAAGCCGACGGCGACGATCTGCCGGGCGATGCCGGCGCGCGGCGCGTCGAGATCGGCCCGCGCGACATCGCAACGATTCGAATCATCCTGCATTGAAGACGAGGTCATCACCATGAACGGGCGCGAGCGCGTGCAACGTGCGATTCATTTCCAGGCGCCGGACTGGCTGCCGCAGTTTTTGCCCGACGGCCTGGACAACGACTTGATCTGGCTATGGCCAAAACGCGATGAAGAGATGGGCTGGCAGCCCTGCCCCGATGGCCGCTGGCGGCGCGTGGACGCCTGGGGCACAGTGTGGAGACGGTTCGGGCCGGAGGGCAACGGCGAGGTCGAAACGCCGGCGCTGCCGGACTGGGACGCGTTGGCTGGCCTGCCGATGCCAGACTGGAACGCGCCGCGCCTGTACGAAGATCACCGGCGCGCGATCGAGGCCGCGCGCGGCGAAAAGTACGCGCTGGGCGTGATGCCGTTCGCCAGCCTGTTCGAGGGCGCGGCCAATCTGCGCCGCATGGACAACTTCATGCTCGACTTTTACGCCCACCCGTCTGAGTTGCAGCGTTTGCTGGCCCGTCTGGCCGACGCGCAGATCGCATCCATCGACCGCTGGCGCGAGGCCGGCGCCGACGGCGTCATGGGCTATGACGATCTGGGGCTGCAGGATCGCCCGATGATCGGCCCGGCGCTCTTTCGCAACGCACTGCTGCCCCATTACCGGCGCGTGTGGCAACATGCGCATCAACTTGGCCTGGATGTGTGGTTGCATTCGTGCGGCTACATCATGCCGCTGCTCGATGACATGATCGACGCCGGCCTGAATGTCATCCAGATGGACCAGCAGGAGAACATGGGCGTGCGGGAACTGGGCCGGCGTTTTGGAGGCCGGCTGGCGTTCTGGTGTCCGGTCGACATTCAAAAGACGATGGTCTATGGCAGCCCGGCAGATGTCGAAGCCCATGTGCAGGAGATGATCCGCTGCCTGGGCAGCTACAACGGCGGGCTGGTGTCGAAGTATTATCCGCAGCCCGACGTGGTAAACCACGCGCCGGAGAACACCGCTGCCATGTGCCGCGCCTTCCGGCAGCATGGCGCGCGACCAGTTTCCGGCGGCTGAGCTTCCGGCGGCTTCGACAAGCTCAGCCGCCGTCGAAGCCGCTGTCATCGCCGTTGCCTTCGACAGGCTCAGGCGACGGCGACAGGCTCAGGCAACGGCTCGCCAGCGCAGATTCGCGGATAATGGGCCAATTCACACGAAGACACACAAACGAGGGACATTATGATTTTTGAAGCACTGCCTGTGGCGCCGGCGGACCCCATTCTGGGCCTGACCGAGGCGTTCAACAAAGACCCCAATCCCAACAAGATCAATCTCAGCGTGGGCGTGTACAAGGACGCCGAGGGCAAGACGCCTGTCTTTCGCTCGGTGAAGCGCGCTGAGGAGCGCATCCTGCAGCGCGAGACCAGCAAGGACTACATGCCCATTCAAGGCTCGGCTGAATATGCCCGGGTCGTGCAGGAACTGGTGTTTGGCGCAGGACATGCGGCGCTGGCGGAAAAGCGGATCGCCACCGCGCACACGCCGGGCGGCACCGGCGCATTGCGTGTGGCCGGCGACTTCATCAAGCAAATGCTGCCGGGGCGCACGGTCTGGCTAAGCAATCCCACCTGGCCCAATCACCCCAACGTCTTCAAAGCTGCCGGCCTGCCCATCGACACATATCCCTACTTTGACGCTGCCGCCAACGCGCTGGACTTCGACGCCATGACAGCCAAACTGAAAACGCTGCCGGAAGGCGACATTGTGCTGTTGCACGGCTGCTGCCACAACCCCACCGGCATCGACCCCACACCTGAGCAGTGGCAGATCATCGGCGACATCCTGGACGCGCGCAAGCTGTTGCCGTTGATCGACTTTGCGTATCAGGGCCTGGGTGACGGGTTGGAAGAGGACGCCGCCGGCGTGCGCGCACTGTGCCGGCCCGGGCGCGAGATGTTCATTTGCAGTTCCTTCTCCAAAAACTTCGGCCTGTACAACGAGCGCGTGGGCGCGCTGACCGTGGTGGCCGCCAATGAGGCCGGCGCGCAGATTGCGCTCAGCCAGTTGAAGGCATGCATTCGCGCCAACTACTCCAACCCGCCGGCGCATGGCGCGTCCATCATCACCACCGTGCTGAACGACCCCGATCTGCGCGCCGAGTGGGAAGCTGAAGTCGCCGCCATGCGCGACCGCATCAACGGCATGCGCGCGCTGTTTGTGGACACGCTCAAGGCCAAAGGGGTGCAACGCGACTTCTCATTCCTCAAGCGCCAACGCGGCATGTTCTCCTTCTCCGGCCTGACCAAAGAGCAGGTGGAGACGCTGCGGCAGAAGCACGCCATCTACATCCTGGGGTCGGGCCGCATCAATGTGGCCGGCATGACCCAGGGCAACATGGGGCCGCTGTGCGACGCCATCGCTGATGTGCTGCGTTGAACGAGACGGCGCAAGGGCAAGTCCCATCACTGTGTATGAAAGAGATCAGAAATCAGCCCGTATTTGTGCTTGGTTTTGGCGGTGTTGGCCGCGCGCTGGCCCGGCAGATTGTCGCCTCGCGCGACAGCCTGGCCCGCCGGCGCGGACTGCGGCTCACTGTGATCGGCGCCGCCGACAGCCGGGGCGTTGCGCATGCAGCGCACGGGTTCGACGACGACGCGCTGATGCGTCTGGCAGCCCACAAGGAACAGGGCGGCCATTTCGAGCCGGGCGCGCTGCCAGACCTGCCGCCGAACTGCATCGTCGTGGATACCACCGCGACGGAAGCAACCGTGCCCATCCTGCTCGACACGTTGCGCGCCGGCGGCGTGGCGCTCGCCAACAAACTGCCCCTGGCCGGCGACCTGGCCTGGTTCGACGCCATCCGCGCCGGGCGCGCGCGCTGGGAAACAACGGTGGGCGCTGCCATGCCGGTCATTCAGACGCTGAATTATCTGCTCGACAGCGGCGACGAGGTGCGGCGCATCGAAGGATCCCTGAGCGGCACGCTGGGCTTCATCGCCGCGCAGTTAGAGGCCGGCGTCCCTTTCGGCGCCGCCGTGCGCGAGGCAAAGCAACGCGGCTACACCGAGCCGGACCCGCGCCAGGACCTGGGCGGCCAGGACGCGGCGCGCAAGGCGCTGATTTTGGCCCGCATGTTGGGCTGCCGGCTGAACCTGAGCGATGTGCGCGTCGAATCACTCTACCCGGCCGAGATGGACGCGCTCAGCGTGGCCGAATTTCTGCGCGAGGTGGACAGCCTGAACGAACGTATGGCGCAGCGCGCAGCCGGGTTGACGCGCGGCGGACGCAAGTTGCGCTACGCCGCCGTGATCGAAGATGGCGCGTGCCGGGTGGAACTCGTCGGCGCCGATCCAGCCGGCAAGCTGGGCGGCATTCGGACATCCGATAGCATTGTCGTGTTTACCACGAAGCACTATCAAGACAATCCACTGGCCATCAGTGGGCGCGGGGCCGGACAGGAGGTCACCGCCAGCGGCGTGCTGGGCGATGTGGTGAGCCTGGCCGGCGAGATGCGACCTAACGCCTGAGCGCCGTCACAAACTCATAGGCCACCCGGGCCGGGTCCTGCGCTTCGCCGGCTGCGCGAATGAGCGCGCTGGCGCTGATGACGCCGTCGGCATACTGGCCCACTTCGCGGACGTGCTCCGGCTTGCTGATGCCAAAGCCCACCACCACCGGCTTGCGGCCGGCTTTCGCTTTCACCCGCTCGACATACTCGCGCAGGCCGGCCGCCAGGTGGTCGCGCGCGCCGGTCACGCCGGTCACCGCCACCACGTAGATGAAGCCGGTGGCGCGCGTCGCTGCCAGCTCAATCCGCGCGTCGGTGCTGGTGGGCGCGGTGAACTGCGCCAGCGCCATCTCTTCAGCCGCGCACAGACTCCCCAGCGCGTCGCTTTCCTCAGGCGGCAGATCAGGCACGATGAAACCATCGGTGCCGGCGTCGCGCCAGGCGGCAACATACTGCTGTTCGCCAAACGCAATCAGCGGGTTGAGGTAGCCCATCGCCAGCAAGGGCGCCGTGACGCCGCGCTGGCGCAGGGTGCGGGTCAGGTCAATACAGCGGCGGACGGTCATGCCGCGCTCAAGCGCCACTTGCGAGGCACGCTGGATGACCGGCCCGTCAGCCAGGGGATCGCTGAATGGCACGCCCAGTTCGATCAGGTCGGCGCCGGCGCGCGCAATGGCCTCGATCACCTGCAGCGATGTTTCCGCGTCAGGATAGCCCAACGTCCAGTACGGCATCAGCGCCGGGCGGCCTTCTGCGCGTGCCCGGGCAAACGCATCATCAATGTCAGTCAAGCCCATGCTTCAAAAACGATCCTCACAAACAATCACCCAGATGGCGGTAACGCCCCTGGAAATACAACAGTGGAAGCTGATCGGGTTTTTGCACACCGGAGGCGACCACTCGACCGATAAAGATCGTGTGATCGCCGGTATCGAGCGCCTTTTCCACCCGGCAATCCAGAAACGCCAGCGCATCTTCCAGCACCGGCGCGCCGGTGACTTCAAAGCGATAGCGCAGGCCGGCGAATCGCTCTTCATTGGGAAAGCGGCCGGCGAAGCGGTCCGACACGTGTTGCATCCCCGGCGTCAACAGATTCACGCAGAAAATACCGCTCTGCTCGATGAGCGGATGCGTGATCGTTTTCTTGGTAATCGACACAAAAACTTCGGGCGGGTCGAGCGTCAACGATGAAAACGCGGTCGCCGTCAGCCCGTGCATCTTTTCGGGCGTGCGCGTCGTCACCACGGTCACTGTGCTGGCCCAGTTGCGCATCACTGCCTTCAAATCGTCTGGTGTCACCATGTCGCGCGATATCCTTCACATCGTCAGTTCGCCCGATCATACTGCGTGACAGGTGAAACGCAAAGAGGCCGGGCGGTTATACTTTCCGCGTCATGAATTTGTGGCTTGACTCTCACGCAAAACCGCTTGTCATCGGGCATCGCGGCGCCAGCGCGCATGCGCCGGAGAACACGCTGGCGGCTTTCCGGCTGGCGCGCGAACAGGGCGCAGACGGAATTGAGTTCGATGTCAAACGCTGCGCGACAGGCGAAGTCGTCATCATGCACGATGTGAGCGTGAATCGCACCACCAACGGTCGCGGCAATGTGCATGAACTGTCGCTGGCCGAATTGCGCCGGCTGGACGCCGGCAAGGGCGAGCGCGTGCCGCTGTTGGACGAAGTGTTCGAGGAGTTGGGCGGATGCGAGCATCCGACGTTCCTCTTCAACGTCGAAGTCACCAATTACCAGACCCGTGGCGATGGCCTGGAGACGGCAGTGATCGAAGTCGTGCGCCGGCACAAGATCGCCCATCGGGTGCTGTTCTCGTCGTTCAATCCATTGTCGGTTCACCGCCTGTCACGCCTCGCGCCGGAGATTCCGCGCGCGATTCTCTATGCGCCGGACATGCCGCGCTATCTGCGCGAGGTCTGGCTGGGGCCTGTTGTGGCGCACGAGTTTCGCCATCCACATTTCTCCATGGTCACCGCCGAGATGGTCGAGGCATTGCGGAATCGTTTTTTGAGAGTCAACGCCTGGACTGTGAATGAGCCGGATGACATCCGCCGCATGGTCGCCTGCGGCGTAGCCGGCATCATCGGGGATTCCCCTAGAAGAATTTTGGATTTTTGATTTTGGATTTGCAATTCGCATGTTGACAGCGATCACAAGCTGCCAAGCCAAAGTCCAAAATCGAGAGCGGAGAGGGCGGGATTTGAACCCGCGATGGTTTTTACCCATACACGCTCTCCAGGCGTGCGCACTAGACCGGGCTATGCGACCTCTCCTTAAGCGGAGGCATTATAGCGCGCAATCGCCGCTTGACAAACAGGGGATCCTCCATACAATAGCGCCCATTCTGCTGGCGGCAGAATAATTGGTTTTGTAGTGAAGCCCGGCATTCGCTCCCTCAGGAGCCACGACAGCGCTGGGCGACATAGGCGAATCAGGGTCCAGAAGCCCTCGAACGTGTCAATCGTTCGAGGGCTTTTTACGTTTTCAGGCCGCGCCGATTCTGCCTGAGCAGCAGCGTACTTGCCTGGAGGTGATTGCCGCCTGTAGATGGAAACAACACTTGCGCTTGACGTGATTCAGACCGAGTTTGAACAATCAGAGTTGAGGTGCCGAATATGACCAAGAAAATCGAGGCGTTTATTCGTGAAGACGCGCTGGAAGCCGTCAAAGAGGCATTGCACGCCATCGGCATTGTGGGCATGAATGTGCATGAAGTGCGCGGACACGGCCGCCAGGGCGGGATCGAGCTGGCATGGCGCGGGTCGTCCTTTCGCATGGACATGATTCCGAAGCTGCAGCTCAATATCGTGCTCAGCGACCACAACGTCGAAAAGACGGTTGAGACAATTATCCAGGCCGCCCGCACCGGCGAAGAGGGCGACGGCATTATTTTCATCTACCCTGTGGAAGATGTCATCCGCATTCGCACCGGCGAGCGCGGACGTGAGGCGCTGGCCTACCCTGACGATATCGACGCCCGAAAGAAGATGGGCGTAGCGACCTGATTGGGCGCCAGGTTCAGATCTGTTGCGCCCGCGCGCCGTGAAGCGCAGCCTGTCTCTGCGTTTGCCGCAAAAGACAGGCTCAGGTCAGGCGTGACACGACGAATGACTCATGCAAACAGACAGTGATACCGGCGACCACGAGGTGAGCATCTGGGTGCTGTCGTAGATCGGAACCAATACCAGAATCTTTGATTGTGTGGAGGATGTGTCACATGTTCGCCAGTATGAAACCGTCAACATTTGGCGCGGCGCTCCGCGCCCGAAGCAAGCGCGCCGGCCTGCGCGCCATTGGCGCAGCAGCCGGCCTGGCAGTGGTGTTGACCACCGCTCATCTCGTCGGCGCTCAGGAGGCCGATCCAATCGCCGAAGCCACGCGCGGCGTGAACACCACCTGGGTGCTGATCACCGCTTTTCTGGTGTTCTTCATGCAGGCCGGATTCGCGTTTGTGGAGGCCGGCCTGACGCGCGCCAAGAACACCACGAACATCCTGATGAAGAACCTGATGGACTTTGTCATGGCCACGCTGGGTTATTGGATCATCGGATTTGGCCTGATGTTCGGCGAATCCAGCGGCGGCTTATTTGGCACGAGTTATTTCTTTATCGGCGCTGACGCCGGTGATTTTGCCGACCTCCCGATTCTGGCGTTCTGGCTGTTCCAACTGGTGTTTGCCGGGACAGCAGCCACGATCGTTTCCGGGGCGATGGCTGAACGCACCAAGTTCTCTGCCTATCTCGTGTACAGCTTGATCATCTCGCTGCTGATCTATCCCATCTTCGGCCACTGGGTCTGGGGCAGCGGCTGGTTGTGGACGTTGGGCGATTCAACCGGCCTTTTGCCCGGCGGCGGGTTCCGCGACTTCGCCGGCTCTACGGTGGTGCACAGCGTGGGCGGCTGGGCGGCGCTCATGGGTGCCATTCTGCTCGGGCCGCGCATCGGTCGCTTCGGCAAGGATGGCCGGGTGAACCTCATCCCCGGCCATTCGGTGTCGCTGTTCACACTGGGCATTTTCATTCTGTGGCTGGGCTGGTTTGGCTTCAACCCCGGCAGCCAGCTGGCCATCGCCGGCGGCAACGCCGATGCCGTTGCGCTGGTGGCCGCCAACACCAACATCGCCGCTGCGGCAGGCGCTCTGACGGCGCTGATCACTGCCTGGGCGCGCGCCGGCAAACCCGACATTGCAGCGGCGATGAACGGCGTGCTGGGCGGGCTGGTTGCGATTACCGCGCCCTGCGCATTCGTCACCCCGCTCGATTCGATCATCATTGGCGCAGTGGCCGGCCCGCTGGTCGTGTTCGGCAACCTGTTCATCGAGAAGTTGCAAATCGACGATCCGGTCGGCGCGGTCCCGGTGCACTTGATGAATGGTGTATGGGGCACCCTGGCGCTGGGCCTGTTCGCCTCGCAAAATGGCGTGACCGGCCTCTTCGCCGGCGGCGGCGCGGGCCAGCTCATCATCCAGGCCATCGGCGTGGTGGCCTGCGGCGCCTGGACAGCCGGTACATCCTTCCTGCTGTTTTTCGCCATCAAGAAGACCATCGGTCTGCGCGTCAGCACCCATGAGGAGATGGTGGGGCTGGACATTCTCGAGCACGGCAGCACAGCCTATCCTGGCGATGTGGTGCCCGGCCTCGTGGTGCGCCAGAAGCCCAGTGGCAGCGAGACCCGGACTGCACCCGGAACCATGCCGGCGAAATAGAATGGGCGCCGCGAAAGCGCTCTGACGAACGACAACGGGTGAGGGACAGTTCGGTTCTGTCCGCTCACCCGTTTTTTTACTGCGAGCGCGCCGGCATTTACGGCGCGTCTTCACGCACCCACTCGCACATCAGCATCCTCGGCTGATCTTCGTCCACCGTCTGGATCTTATACGTTGAACCGTCGTGAGTGCAGTATCCACCGACGTTGCCATGTCGGTCCATCAGCAGCAGACGCACCCAGGCGCTGCGTGGAAACGGCCCATCGCCGGCGGGCGTCCAGTGTCTGGTTGCGTCCCGGCAAATCGGCAGCATTTCGCGCAGCACTTCGCGGCCGGCCTCGTCCATTGTGCGGCCCATCTGCATCAGCATCACCGCGCGCAACGATGAGCCTTGCCGGATGGTGATCTCGCCCAGCCCCATGCAGGCTGCCGCGCCGTAGCGGTCGTCGGCATACAGCCCGGCCCCCACCACCGGCGAGTCGCCCACCCGCCCCGGATACTTCCAGGCAATACCCGATGTGGTCACCGCGACGACAATGTGGCCGCGCGCATCGCGCACCATCACGTTCATGGTGTCGCCGCCGTCCCGGTGAGCCAGGACGCGAGTGGTTAACTCGATCAATCGACGATTAGCGATTGACGATTGACGATTGGCCGCCGCTTCCAAATCGGCAATCGTCAACCCACAATCGACAATCCGTTTGCGCCAGATGTCGCGGGCCGATGCGGTGAGCAGGTCGCCGCGCTCGGCGCCGATCTCATCGGCGAAGCGCTCGGCGCCCTCGCCGGCCAGGAGGACATGCGGCAGGCGTTCCATCACCTGGCGGGCGATCGAAACAGGATGACGAAACCCTTTGACCGCCGCCACTGCGCCGGCGGAGAGCGATGCGCCCTCCATGAAAGCCGCGTCCAATTCAACCTCGCCCAGAATGTTGGGCAGGCCGCTGAAACCAACCGAATGCTCGTCGATGTCGTCTTCAACGTCGCGGGCGACCTGCTCGGCAACGTCGGCGGCGCTGGCGCCTTTGCGCAAGGATTCGATGCCGGCAAGGAGAATGGCGTCCTTCACCTCGCCGTTCAAGAGGATGAGTGGGGTGTGCATATCCCGCGTATTGTAGGACGGGCAGCCGCAATCACCTGCGGGGAGTTCGGCCTATCCATCTTCTGCAGCCAGAATATGCCGTATCTGCTCAAGAAGCCTGGGAATCCGATTTTGCACAATGTCCCACAGGATATCTTCATCCAGACCGAAGCACTCACGGGCAACGACATCACGCAGGCCGGCGATTTTGTTCCACTCCACGGAAGCGTAGCGCTGTCGCATTTCCGGTGAAATATGTTTGGCTGCCTCGCCAATGATCTCCAGATTCCGCGCAATAGCGTCGAAAGTCTTCTCGTCGCTCGTCGTCGCTCGCAAACTCCTGGAAGTCCAGGCCCTGCGAATAACGCGCAATCTTTTCGCATGATTATCGAATATCGTCCAGATAAAGCCGGACATCACGCGACATAGACCGCCTCTCTTTCCACGACAGGCCGCAGACGGAGTTTGAGCGCTTTGCGGGTGACCAGATCGACACGACTTCCCAGCAGATGTTCCAGAAAGAATTTGAGGTCCATGTACCGGTCAAAAGTTGCCTGACCCTCGAATTCCACCAGCACATCCACATCACTCGCCGGCTGGGCTTCATCTCTGGCTACCGAGCCAAACAGAGCCAGAGATTTGACGCCGAATTGAGCAAGTTCGCGCCTGTGGTCAGCCAACAACTTGACGACCTGATCTCTTCTCATCACTGCCTCATCAAATAGCCTTTTGACTGGCCTCTTCAGCTTCATATGGGCGGCGCGCTGCAATACAGATCGCTCGCGCGGATCACGCTGGTCAGTATAAACGCTGCCAGGCTTTGTCATCAACGGTGATGGGCAAGCAACACAGCAACGGCGCCGACGATGGCATGCGCAAGGACGGGATCGGTGCGCGACCAAATGGGGAGACGCAGAACAGGCCGATAGTTCAGCCCGGCCCAGTGCGCGCAGCGCATTTCCACCGGCGCCGCGTGATTGTCCGGGCCTGCGTGAGCGGGGGAGTCGAAAACCGCCTCAGTGCGTGAGCTTGATCGAGGCGTCGGCGGGCAAGGCCAGGCCGGCGGCGATTTCAACCGCCTTGACGATCCCGGCGGGCACCGGGCATGCCGGGTGCGCCAGGTATTTGGGGGCCAGTTGCAGAATCAGCGATCCCTCGCCGCGATGCGAGATCTCGCGCAAAGGGTCGATCTCCATCTCGCCGAGCGCCGCGCCCAGCTTCTGGCAGCCCTTGCATGCGCTGGTCAGCGTGACTTTGACTTGCTCGTTGTCTGTCTGCGTTGCCTCGACAATCGTGGTGAACCCGCATTTGCCGGCGAAAATCTCTGCTCTTGCCATCGTTGCTCCTGTCTGTATTTTGATGCAGCCGGCGCGCAGTGGTTACACTGCGCGCGCAATGCTCCCGTTGTATCATGTGCGGCGCAATCACACTGCGTCACGCGACGCAACAGCTGTTTTCACCGCCAACCAGGTTCCTGTATGCAAGGTCAATCGCAACCGCCAACGCCATCGACTGGGCGCATCGTCCCGCCCGCCCGCCTGGGCCGGTCGGGGCTGGTCAGCTCGCGCCTCGGCCTGGGGTGCGCCGGCTGGCCCAGACAAGTCAGCCACGCGCAGGCCGTCGAGGTCTTTCGCACAGCATTCGAGATCGGCATTCGTCACATCGACGTGGCCGAGAAATACGGCACCGAGGAAGCCGTTGGGCGCGCTTTGAAGGATGCCGGCGCGCCGCGGGATATGGTGCTCGCCACCAAGGTGGGCCGGGACGAACAGCATCGGTTCAGCGCGGACTACGCGCGCATGTCCGTCGAACGCAGCCTGAAGCTCCTGCAAGTCGATCAACTCGACATCGTGCACATTCACGACTGCGGCGCAAAGCACCTGGAGCAGGTGTTTGGACCCGGCGGCATGCTGGCAGAACTGCTCAAGCTCAAAGAGGAGGGCGTGTTCAAAAGCCTGGGGATGGCCACCTGGTCGCTGACGGCGCTCAAGGCCGCCATCACATCCGGCGTGTTCGACCAGATCCAGACCTTTCACGCTTACACGTTGCTCAATCAACAGGCCGCGCAAGAGGTGATTCCGATGGCCAAAGCGCGCGATCTGCCCATTCTGAACAACGGCCCGTACGCCGGCTACATTCTGATGAGCGGCGCCGTGCCCGACGCGCGTTACCAGTACGGCCCGGCCCCGGCAGACATCGTCGAGATGGCGCAGCGCATCGAAGCGGTGTGCGCGCGCAAGGGCGTGTCGATCGCCACGGCCGCGCTGGCCTTCTCGCTTCAGAACCCGGATGTGGATGTGACCGTCATCGGCGCCAGCTCGCCAGACAAGTTGCGCGAGCGCGCCGCCGCGTTCAACGCGCCGCTTACCCAGGCCGACTTCGACGAGATGCTGGCTGCCGCCGGCGGCATGGCGCCCATTCACACCGATTGACTCAACCACAGCGCAGGCGCCGCCTCGATGCAAGGCGGCGGATTCAGAGGAGTTGCCCATGAACCGGCGGTTCACCACAGCGGATGAAAATGCCGCAAGCGGTGGCATGACCGGGCTTGTGGGCGCATTTTCACCGGAGGAAGACATGAAAGTGTTGAGACTGCACGGTCCGCGCGACCTGCGATTGCACGACGAGCCTGAGCCAGCCGCCAAACCCGACGAGCAAATCGTGCGCGTCACAGCAGTTGGCATTTGCGGCTCCGACCTGCACTGGTTCGCCGAATCCGGCATCGGCGACGCCCGGCTGAACCGCCCGCTGGTGCTGGGCCACGAGTTCGCCGGCGTGATCGAGAGCGGCCCCCGGCGCGGCCAGCGCGTGGCGGTCGATCCCGCCGTGCCCTGCGAGCACTGTGAATATTGCCAGGACGGCCATCCCAACCTGTGCGCCAACATCCACTTTGCCGGACATGGCGTCGATGACGGCGCGCTGCGCGAGTGCATGGCCTGGCCGGAGCGCAATCTGTACCCGATTCCAGACGCGCTGACCGACGCCGACGGCGCCATGCTGGAACCCCTGGGCGTGGCGATTCACGCCATCGACCTGGCACACATCCGGCCCGGCATGACGGTGGGCGTGTTTGGCTGCGGGCCAATCGGGCTGCTCATTTTGCAACTGGCGCGCGCGGCCGGCGCAACCCGGCTCTACGCCACCGAAGCGCTGCCCCATCGCATCGAAGCAGCCCGTGCATTTGGCGCGCGCGTGTTCCCGGCCAACGGCGAGGAAGCCAAAGCGATCCTGAGCGAGACCGGCAAGCGCGGCGTAGATGTGGCGATCGAAGCAGCCGGCGTGAACGAGGCTGTCGAGGCAGCCATCAGCGCAGTCAAGCCGGGTGGCACTGTCGTGCTGGTCGGCATCCCGTCGGAGGACAGCACCACCTTCACCGCCTCGGTCGCCCGGCGCAAAGGGTTGACCATCCGCCTGTCGCGGCGCATGAAGCGCACCTATCCGCGCGCCATCGCGCTGGTCGGGCAGGGCATGGTGGACGTCCGCTCCATTGTGACTGCGCAGTTCCCGCTGGCTGAGGCCGGACAAGCCTTCGCCCTCGCCCAGAAGCGGGAAGGGCTGAAGATCGTCATCACGCCCTGACAAAAAAATCAGGTCGCATCCTCGGATGCGACCTGAACGATGAGCCAAATGGCGAGCCAGGAGAGCCGCCTAGTCGTACAACAGCGGCTTGATGTCGTCGGCGTCGATGTTGGTCTTGTCGTACCACTTGAAGCCGGTGTCGATGTTCTTCTCGACCTTCTCGCCCTTGATGGCCTTGACAGCGGCTTCGACGCACTTGTAGCCGATGCCGATGGGGTCCTGGGTGATGGCGCCGGCCATCACGGCGCTGCGCACCGCATCCTTCTGCTGCTTGCCGGCGTCGTAGCCGATCACCACAATCTGGCCTTCCTTCTTCAGCTCGGTGACCGCGTTCAGCACGCCGATGGCCGAGCCTTCATTCGCGCCGAAGAAGCCTTTCAGATTCGGGTGCGCCTGAATGATGGCCTTAGCCAGATCGGTCGACTTCAGATGGTCGCCGCCGCCATACTGCACATCCACGATGGTGATCTTTGGATGCTTCTCCTTGATGCGTTTGACGAAACCGTCGCGGCGGTCGATGCCGGTGCGGCTGGTCTGGTCATGCACGATCACGGCGACTTCGCCCTCGCCGCCGATCAGCTCGGCCATCTTATCAGCCGCATAGCCGGCGGCCGCGATGTTGTCGGTCGCAGCGGTCGCCACAGGGATGTCGCTGTCCACGCCGGAGTCGAAGCCAATCACTGGAATATTCGCCGCCTTGGCCTTTTCCAGCAACGGAATGACGGCTTTGCTGTCGAGCGCGGCCAGGCAGATCGCAGCCGGCTTCTTGTCGATGGCCGTCTGGAGCATCTCGATCTGCTTGTCTACCTGAGCTTCGCTTTCCGGGCCTTCAAACGTGATATCCACGTTGAAGTCTTTCGCTGCCCGTTCCGAGCCAAGCTTCACCGCCTGCCAGAACTGATGCTGAAAACCCTTGCTGATGACGGGGATATAGGGCTTGGCCGCAGCAGGCTGAGCCGCGCCGCCAGTGGTGCCGGCTGGCCTGGGGGCTGCGCAGCCGGCAACCAGCACAGCCGCCGCCGTGGCGCCGGCCACAATGGACAAAACACGCGTTCGCTTCATGGCAAATCTCCTCCAAATCGATCTATATCTATATTGAGTCGGACTTAAAGACGATCTTCACACGCAGAGAAAAGCCTGTCATGCATCGCGCCAGATGGATCGTTGCGCCAGTGGCTCTTCCGGCCTTACCTGGGGCGGTGCGCCTGGCAGTCGCACACGCCATCGTGTCTCTCACCTCCTTTTTTTGGCTGCATACCTCACAGCATGGCCACGACCGGGTCATTGCCGGCGCCGAATGATGTCCGCATAGACGGCCAGAACGACGATGGCGCCGGTCACCACCATCTGCCATTCCTGGGGCACCGAAAGAATGCGCAGGCCGTTGGCCAGCACACTGATGATGAACGCGCCGATGATCGTTCCAAGAATGGTTCCCTCGCCGCCGCGCAGCGAGGTGCCGCCAATCACCACAGCGGCGATGGCGTCCAGTTCATAGCCGGCGCCCAGCGCCGGCTGCGCCGAATTGAGGCGCGAGGCCATGATCACCCCACCCAGCCCGGCGAACATGCCGCACAACATATAAACGGCCGCCTTCCAGGCGTCCACGTTCACGCCCGACAGGCGCGTCGCTTCCTCGTTGCTGCCAATCGCAAAGCAGTAGCGGCCCAGCACCGTTTTCGTCAGAATCAGGCCGGCGACCACCGCCGCGCCGAACATGATGAACACCGCATTGGGAATGTCCAGGCCCGGAATCAGCGCGCCCAGCGCCGACCCCATGGCGATCTGGCGAAACTCAGGCGTGTCGTTGAAATAGATGGGCTTGACCCCGGAGATGACCAGCGACAGACCGCGTGTGGCGTACAACATACCCAGGGTGGCGATAAACGGCGGCACCTTCATCTTGGAGATCACCAGGCCGTTGACCAGACCGCACACCCCGCCGGCCAGGATGCCGCCGACAATGCCCAGCGGGATGGGCAAACCCCAAAAGACCACGAACACGCCCGTCATCACGGCTGAAAAGGTCATGACTGTTCCGACCGACAAATCGATGCCGGCGGCGATGATGACAAAGGTGGCCCCCAGCGCCAGCACGCCGTTCACTGCCGTCGCCAGCAGAATGCCGATCACATTATCGAGCGTGAGAAAGTTGGGCGACGCCAGCGAGAACACCACGAACAGTGCGATCAGCCCGGCGAACGCCATCAGCTTCTGCACGGCGTCGGAACGAAACAGTGATCTGCCCGGCGCGCGAATCATTTTTGCCTGCATGGTCAAGCACTCCTGGGTTGAGTTGGTTCGGTCAGAGAGTCTGAAGTTGAATGAGACTGCATAACGCCGCCGCGCTGCGTGGCGTATGTCATGATCTTCTCCTGAGTGGCTTCCGCGCTGCTCAATTCGCCGGTGATGCGTCCCTCGCACATGACAATGATGCGATGGCTCATGCGCAGGATTTCCGGCAGCTCCGACGAAATCATGATGATGGACTTGCCCTGCCGGGCCAGTTCGTTGAGCAGATGATAGATCTCGCTCTTGGCGCCCACGTCGATGCCGCGCGTGGGTTCGTCGAAGATCAGGATGTCGGTGTCAGCCGTCAGCCATTTGCCGATCACCACTTTCTGCTGGTTGCCGCCCGATAGGTTCTTGACCTGTTGCTGAAGGCTGGGGGTGCGGATCGACAGAGCCTCGACCAGGCGCTGGGCTGTGGCGCGCGTCGCCGAACGGTTGACCCAGCCGAATGCGCCCAGGAATTTGCGCATGGCAGCCAGAGCAATGTTGTTCTCCACATCCATGCCCAGTGTCAGGCCATAGCGTTTGCGATCTTCGGACAGATAGCCGATGCCATATCGCACCGCGTCCAGCGGGCTGCGAATGCGCACTTGCCGGCCCCGCACGTAAATCTTGCCTGAGTCGATGGGATCGGCGCCAAACACCGCGCGCGCCACCTCCGTGCGCCCGGCCCCCATCAGGCCGGCGAAACCCAGAATCTCGCCTTTCTTGAGCGTGAAACTCACATCCCGGATCACGTTGCCCCGGTTGAGATGCTTCACCTCCAGCACCACTTCCCGATCAGAGGTTTCGGGAACTTCCGGCGCGGTTTCATAAATCGTCCGGCCAACCATCATGCTGATGATGCGGTCGATGGACACATCCTGCGTGCGCATGGTGTCGATGTAGCGTCCGTCGCGCATGACAGTCACCCGGTCGGAGATTTGCTTCAATTCCTCCAGGCGATGTGAAATGTGCACAATCCCAACGCCTTTGTCGCGCAGCTGGCGGATGATGCGAAACAGCTCATCGATCTCGGATTCGGTCAGCGCCGCCGTCGGTTCATCCATGATAAGCACCTCGGCGTTGAAGGACAACGCCTTGGCAATTTCGACCATTTGCTGCTTGGCAACTGTCAAATCCGCGACTTTAGCGCGAGGGTCGAGGCGAAGATGCAGCATGTCGAGTAGTTGCCGGGTGCGCGCATTGATCTCGTTCTCATCGAGAAGAAAGCGAACCTTGCGCCGAGGCTCGCGCCCGATGAAGATGTTCTGCGCCACTGTCAGGTGCGGCATCAGATTGAGTTCCTGATGGATCATGCTGATGCCAAGATGCTGGGCCGCGCGCGGATTGGGGATGTCCACCTCTTTGCCCTTGTAGAAGATGCGCCCGGCGTCTTTGGCGTACACGCCGGCCAGCACTTTCATCAGGGTCGATTTGCCCGCGCCGTTTTCGCCGACCAGGGCGTGAACCTCGCCGGCGCGCAGTTCAAACTGGCACCCGCTCAAGGCATGAACGCCGGGGAAGGACTTCTCAATGCCTTCCATGCGCACCAGAACATCATCCATGCGCCATCTCCATTTCGCGCAACGCCCGGCCGGAGTCGCGCCGGCTGTCCAACGCGCGCGCTTTTCTATCTGACCCGGCGGGCAGAGGCGCGGCCGAATCGCGCATCACCAGTCTGGTCTTCAACACCACATGAGCCGGCGGGCGCTGCGGGTTTTCCAGCCGCTCCAGGAGCAATTGCGCCGCCGTGCGCCCCAGCTCGTAGGTCGGCTGCGCCACGTTCGAGAGCGCCGGCCGCAGCAATGACGCCCACGGCATGTCATCGAACCCGATGATGGATATGTCCTGCGGAATCCGCAACCCGCTTTCATGGATGCGCCGCAGGGCGCCCAGTGTCATCAGGCTGTTCGTTGTGAACAAAGCGGTCACTGGCGGGTCGAGTTGCAGCAATTCGCCGGCGCAGGCATAGCCGCCCGTTTCGCGGGTGTCGCCAAAACGAATCCACTCGCGCGACACTTTGAGCCGCCGCTCGTGGAAGGCGCGCAGATAGCCGGCGTGCCGGTCGCGGCCGGTGGTGACGCTGAGCGGCACGGCAATCAGTCCGATGCGCCGGTGGCCCATATCCATCAAAGTCGAAACAGCTTCGCAAGCCGCTTCCACATTGTCCACGCACACCGAGTCGATCGAGGCGTCCTTCAGCCGGCGGTCGATCGCCACCACCGGAATGCGCTGATCGACCAGGCTGCGCACATACGGGCTGTCTTCGGAGACAGCCGCCAGAATGACGCCGGCGGCGCCTTCGGCGCGCATGACGTTAACGTACAACCGTTCCTTCTCCGCATTCTCATCCGAGTTGCACAACACCAGCGAGTAGCCGTGTTCGTGGGCCAGGTCTTCGATGCCGCGCACGACCGAGGTGAAGAAGGGGTTCTGAATGTCGGAGATGATCAGACCCAGCACCCGTCCGCGCCGGGCGCGCAACTGTTGCGCCGCCCGACTGGGTTGATAATCCAGCGCCTGGATCGCCTGAAGCACTTTGCGCCGGCTGTCCGGGCTGACGCTGGACGACTCGTTCAGCACGCGCGACACAGTGGCGACAGACACGCCGGCGCGCTTCGCCACATCCCTGCTGGTCGGCGACATGCCATCCCGCGCAATCCCAGACCTGCGATGCCGCATCGATCTCTCCTGTGTCACTCCGCGTCGAGACAACAATCCGCAGTCAAATGGATTCCGGCCGCCGGTTGGAGGAGGGCCGGTCCGCCATGTAATCGTTTACATGGCAACTGTAAACGATTACACGGCGCTTGTCAAGCGCGTCTGATCGCCTGCGCAATTCCCTCTCGAATTGATCAAAACCTATTGACAAACGCCAGCCGGCTTGCTAGTATCGTCCCCATCACGACAACCGAATAGAGCAAGCGCACTCTTATCCAGAGAGGTG
>DAOTYS010000090.1:0-7375 GCA_034434575.1 Thermoflexales bacterium | reverse complement strand
TCGCAGCCCTGTGCGCCGATCTTGCACACTGCTGCGCCGAAGCTGCCCGGCGCAATCACGAGCGGCAGGCCGGAGCGTCGCAGCAGTTCGTAGCCGGTGATCTCCGGCTCCTCGAATTCCACGCAGCGCGTGTCGATTTCACCATCGGCGTATTGGACGACCAGCCCGGCGCGATGGCGCGCTGACTGCGCCTGACCCGGCGCGGTGAACACGAGCAGGCTTGCCGCAATCGCTGCCAGGCCGGCCGCTGTCGCAATCCGGCATCGAAGTTGCATCGGTTAAAGCGTTGCCTTGTCCAGCCGCAGTCTCATGCGGCTGGACAGGCTGTGAGCTGTGATTGGTCGAACGGTCACTTTGCGATCAGCGAGACGCCGAACAGGGCCGGGATGGCGGCGATTGTTGCCAGCGCGTTGTCGCCGCCCATGCTGGCCTGATAGGTGATTGACCCGCTGGGTTGTTGCAGCTTGATCAACGCACTGAGCGGATTGCCGTCAGCAGCGGCCCACGCTTCCGGCTTGATGCCGGCTGCCAGGAGCGCCTGCACCACCAGGGCCGTCGAGTTGGCGTTCGTCTCTGTGCCATAGTCAGAAGGATTCTGGTAGGGGAAACCACCATCTTTGTTCTGGATGCCCTTCAAGTATCCCAGCGCCTTCTGAATGACCGGGTCGTCGGGCGAGCGGCCGCCGGCGATCAGGGCCTGGATGGCCACACCGGTCGTGTCTACGTCGGGCGCGCCACTGCCCATGAAAGACCACCCGCCGCTCTTATCCTGCAATGATTCGAGTGTCGTGATGGCTTTCGTCGGCGGCTTAATGCCGGCGTTGACCAGTGCGATCAGCGCCAGGCTGTGCGCAAACACATTCTCGCCGATGACGCCGGTGCCCTCGTTGTAGCCGTTGAGCACCATACGCGTCAGGTTGCGATAGCCGAATCGCTGGGGGTTTTGACCGGCGGCTTCGACAGCCAGCGTAATACGGGCGACCTGGCCGGTGGTCAGCTTGCGACGCGACATTTGGGAAGCCAGGAAGTCAAGCGGCGTGCGGCCAGAAACCGATCGGGTGGCAGTGACTACTTTGCCGGCTGTGGATAGCGCCAGGGCCGCTTCCGCTGTCGCGCCGAGGTCGCTGCCCGGCGCAAAGCCGTTGCCGAAGCCCCCGTCGCGCTCTTGTTTGCTGATCAGCCAGTTGGCTGCCTTCATGCCGGCTTCCTTGCCGGCGTCTGATACTGCGCCGGCCTGGACAGCGACAGGCGTCAGCGCGGTGGAGAAAACCAATGCGGCCAGCGCCACTGCGCGGCTGGCAGCGGCGGCCGGTCTTGCGTAGATCGTGCTCATCATGTGTAACAACTCCTGTTTCGGGCTGCGCAGAAACCTCACGGCAACCCGGTGTAGAAAACGGAAAAACCCCAGCCTTCTTCGGGCTGGGGTAGATACATTCTTGCAGTCGCGCCATGAATCTGGGTGTGGTCGCAGAGGTCACGGTGCGCGAATCATGTTCTGCCTCCTTGCGTCGAGAAGGGTCGAACGATTTCGTCGAGGCAGGCGTCCTGGCTCTCGTCTCAGCAGTCAGAAATCAGTAGTCAGTAGTCAGTAGTCAGTAGTCAGTAGTTGTTGATCTGGCTACTGACTACTTTGTACTGACTACTTTGTACTGACTACTCTGCATGAGCGATTACAGTTGCGGCACAGCGCTGGACTCGGCCTGCGCAAGCAGACCCCACCAGCTTCCACCTTTAAGCCCTGGCATCCGGGCGCTTGGGTCACCTCGACGGTATTCGATTGTTAAGGTCAGCAGGATTATAGCGGCTGCAAGGTGTGTGTCAAACACTCAAACGGTGTGTGTCGAGTAAACTACTTCTTCAGAGTGTTTTCGCTCGCATGAAGAAGAAGGAGTTGAGTATGTCTGCAAAACGATCACGACGCGATGTGCTCAGGCTCGGCGCGCGCGCGCTGGCGCTGACGCCGGCCATCGGTTTGTTGTCAGCCCGTGTAGCCGCGGCTGACCTCGATGTCTCTGGCGCCGGCGCCCACAGGCAGTTCATGGGCGATCTGCATCCCGCCCCCCGGCCGTTCGGTAGGGCGATCCAGGCCGGCATCGTCGTGCGCGAGGCGCCCGGCGTCAAGGCGCGTGAAGTGCGCCGCCTTGCGCAGAATGAAGTGGTCAGCCTCCTCGGCCAGACGGTGGGCGATGGGCCGACCACCTATAACCCGATCTGGTACCAGTTGCCGGATGGCTATGCGCACTCGGGCTTTTTGCAGCCGTGCGAGAACATACTCAACACGCCGGTCGAGCTGGCTGAAGGCGAGCACTTCTGGGGCGAAATTACCGTCCCGTTCACCGAGGCGCGCGCCCAGCCGGACCCATCGGCGCGGCTGCGCTACCGTTACAACTATGGCTGTGTGTTCCAGGTGATTGCGCGCGTGGCCGATGCCGAAGGCCATCCCTGGTATCAGATTCACGACGAGAATCTCGGCAACGGCTTCTTCACGCGCGCCGAGGCGATCCGGCGCATCGACAACGCCGAATTTGAACCGCTGTCGCCTGATGTGCCGCCTGCGCACAAGCGCATCGAAATTGACCTGGCGCATCAGATGATTCGAGCGTTCGAGCGCAACGAGATGGTGTATGAGGCGCGCGCTGCCACTGGCGCAGCCGGCACGCGCACCACCCCCGGCGAGCACCGCATCCTCAAGAAGACGCCGTCCCGGCACATGACGGGCGGATCGGGCAGCGGCTACTATGATCTGCCCGGCATTGGCTGGTGCACCTACTTTACCCACAGCGGCATCGCGATTCACGCCACCTACTGGCACAATGACTATGGCCGGCCCCGCAGCCATGGCTGCGTCAACCTGCTGCCCGAACATGCCAGATGGTTCTTTCGCTGGACGACACCCGTCGCGCCCTATCCGCAACGTTGGACGCGCCCTGGCCAGACCGATGAGCCGTCGGTCGTGATTGTGTTCTGATGGCGGCAAAGCGCAATGTGTCCGGGTGGATGCGCCGGCTTGCCCTGCTGGCAATCCTGGTCGGTGGCGCGTGGACGTGGGTCAGCCGGCCGGGTGCGCCGGAAGCCGGCGCAGGCTCGCCCGCAGCGCGCATCGGCGCATTGGCCCCCGACTTCACCCTGCCGGCGCTTGCGGATGGCCGGCCTGTTCGCTTGGCGGACTTTCGAGGGCGGGCGGTGGTGATCAATTTCTGGGCCACCTGGTGCCCGCCGTGCCGGGTGGAGATGCCGGCGCTGCAACAGGCCCAGCGCAACATGCCGGATGTGGTGGTGCTGGGCGTGAATCAGCAGGAGAGCGCCGACAGCGTGAGCCGGTTCATGCGCGAGCAGGGGCTTGATTTCCTGATCGCGTTGGACATGGCCGGTGAAGTCAACCGGCTGTATCGTGTGCGCGCATTGCCGACCACCTACTTCGTCGATGGCAGCGGGGTGATCCGCGACATTGTGTATGGCGGGCCGCTCACGCGGGCGCTGATCGAAAGCAAAGTGTCGAGCATTCGCTGACAGCCTCGCGAATCGAACCCGCAGGCGTGTGGACTATGGCGCCCATCATTCAGGTCTTTGGCTTCTCGGTGCAGGCCGGCCCGCTGGCAACGCTGGTCGGATTTGTCGCCGGCCTGTGGCTCAGCAGCCGGCTGGCGGCGTTGCGCCGGCTCGATGGCGGCGCAATCAACGACGCCGGCTTCTATGGCGCTGTCGCCGGACTGATTGCCGCGCGCGCTGGTTACGTGGTCGTCCACTGGCCGGCCTATGCCGCCGAGCCGCTCTCGGCGCTGATGCCCGGCCTGACGGCGTTGCTGCCCTGGACAGGCTGGCCGGCCGGTCTGGCAGTGGCCGGCTGGATCGCATGGCGCAAGGGCCTGTTGCGCGCCGACCTGCTCGACGTGCTGACGCCGGGTGTCGCGCTCCTGGGGATGGGACTGGCAGGGGCAGCGTTGCTCAACGGCGAGAGTCTGGGCCAGCCGACGACGCTGCCATGGGCTGTGATGATATGGGGCGAAAACCGGCATCCTGTGCCGGTGTATGAGTTGGCCGCTCTGGCAGTGATTGCGCTGGGCTGTGTGCGCCTGCTCGGTTGGGACTTGCCGGCCGGCGCGGTGGGGCTGGGCGCGCTGGCCGCCTACGCTTTTGCGCGTGTCGTGATCGACGGCTTCCGCGCCGATGCGCCGGTTCTGGCCGGGCTGCGCGTGACGCAGATGGCCGGGGTCGTGGTCTGCGCCACTGCGCTGTGGATGCTGGGGGAACTGCCGTATGCGCACGCGCCTGAGATCGAGCGGGATGCGGGCGATTGAGCGATTGACGGATTGACGGATTGACGATTGTCATCGCTGCACAGTTTGTCGCTTGTGTGTCTGCGCGTGTCTTGCGCTCGCAACCATCGCCTACAATTGGACTGGCAGTATGAGAACCCTGCTGGTGCGCTTGCTGAATGCTCTGGCGCAGGGCGTGTATGTGTTGCAACACAGCCGCGCCGTCAGGTTGGCGCTGGCCGCGATTGTGGCGCTGGCCGTTGGGGCCATGGCTCTGGCCCGGCCGGCTCAAAACGAGGACACCACGGTTTACACCATGCTGCTGAGAGATATCACCACGACGAGTGTTGGACGCTACGTGCGCGTGACCGGCAGCCTGGCGCCAGAAGCCGCCTATCAGACGCAGTTCACCGTGTTGGGTGTCCGTTTGCAGGGCGGTCGATTCATTCCCATGCTGGGCGAGGGGGCGTACGATCCGCTGTTCGTTCTGGATGAGGGTCTGCCGCCGCTGCCGGAAGGCGGCGCGCCAGTGACGCTCATCGGCAGAATCGTTCCCGGAACCGGCCAGCAGCCGACCTATTACCTGCAACCAGGCGACCCGCCCGACATCGCGCTGATGAATTCTCTGGCCCGGCTTGGGTTAGTCGCTCTGGTGTGCATCGTCGCGGCCTTCAGTCTGATCTGGTATGTCCGCCGCTCGGATTATGCGCCTGGCCTGCCGTTCGCATCCCCAGCGCCGGCGCCCGGCGCGCCGCCGCTGCTGTGGTTTGGCAGCATAGGCCGGCCGTATGGGGATGTGTCGTTGCGTCAGGAGCCGGCGACTTTTCTGGCTACGCGCGCCGAGGCGTTGTTCGGCTCGGCCAGACAGCCGGGGGCCTGGACGGTCACTTGCCGCCGGCTGCTATCCGCCGACACTGCGGTGGTGGCGACACGCTATGGCGCATTGCCGGCGGCGCGCATCGAGTTCGAGGATGAGCGTGGATTGCGCCGGCGCGCGGTGTTGGCGACGAACAGCCTGCCGGCGCGTGACGCGCTGATCGAGGCGCTTCGCTTTGTCGGTCTGCACGGATCGTGATACAGCGTGGCTGCGCAAAATCCCGCCAGGGCCGTCGTCCTGCGCAGCGGCGACGGCCCTGCCTGACACGATTTCTCAATACTTCCTGACGATACTGCGATAGCTCAGCGGCTGGCGCGTCTGGAAGATCTGGGTCTCCTCTCGCAGGCGCCGGTTCTCGTCCAGATTGAGTTTGGCCACGATGTAGCCTTCGGTGGCCTCGTCGAGATCGACCACCACCTGGCCGCGCGGGCCGACGATCATGCTTTCGCCGCAGAATGTCGTGGCCGGCTCCTCCCCTATGCGGTTCGCCGCGCAGACGAAGCAGGCGTTCTCGGCTGCTCGCGCCGACACGAAGGTGCGCCATTCGTCGGCGCGCGCGGTGTCCCAGGCTGCGCTCACCAGCAGGATTTCCGCGCCGTCGAGGCACAGGCTGCGCGCGCCCTCCGGAAATGCGATGTCCCACCCGACCTGCAAACCGATCATGCCGAGCGGCGTTTCCACCGGCTCCAGTCGGAAGCCGGGCCGGAACAACATCTGCTCTTCCCCGCGCAGGTGCAGCTTGCGATAGTGGTGGACAACATCTCCCTCCGGTCCCACTATCACCGCCGAGTTGAACAGGATACTTTCAACGCGCTCCTTGGTGGCGATTCCAAACGCGATGTGGGTGGCCGTTTCGTTGGCGCGCTGAGCCATCACATTGACCGCCGGCCCGGGGACGCGCTGGGTAAGTTGGGTGAACTTCACGCCGCACTCGTAGCCGGTGGTGGCCAGTTCTGGAAAAACGATGATATCGACTTTCTGCTCGCTGGTGACCTTGCGCACAAATTCAGACATCTTCGCCAGGTTGGCTTCCGGTTCGCCAAGCCGGGTGTCCATCTGAACGACGGCGATGGTGACTTCACGCATGTAACTCCGTTGCTCCTCCGCACAGGTTTTCAGTCGCCAATCGTCAATGGTCAGATGCGATCCGTCCGGGGCGCGGTCAGACTGCTCACGATTGTCGGCTGATTGCCGAAGTCTACATGAATTGGCTGCTAAAATACAGCCTGATGGAACAGGCGTCTGTATTGGTTGGAATGGGCGAAAGCGCGTCGAGCGTGGAGAGGGCCGAGAATGAAGTTCAGATCAACCGCCGGCTGGGGTTCTGGCTTTTTCTCGCTTCGGAGCTGTTGATTTTCTGCGGGTTGATTGGCGGCTTTCTGGTCGTCAAACATTACGCCGCAACCTGGCCGGAGCATGAGTTGGGCAGCATTTTGCTTGCCAGCGGCAACACGTTCGCGCTGTTGGCAAGCAGTCTCACGGTCGTGCTCGGCATCGATGCGATCCGCGCGCGCAATCAGCGCAATCTGGTCGTCTTTCTTCTCATCAGCGCGCTGCTGGGGACAGTGTTCCTGGGCGGCCAGGCCGTCGAATACAAGCACTTCATAGGCGATCTGGGCCACGGCTTCGGCGACCCGTTCGGCACTGCCTTTTTTATCCTGACCGGCTTGCACGGCCTGCATGTTCTGGTCGGCGTCGTCTGGGCGATAGCGGTTGCGTTGCGGGCGCGACGCGGCGCGTACACCGCCGCCAACTACACCACGGTGGAAATGTTCGGCCTCTACTGGCACTTTGTTGATCTGGTCTGGATTCTGATCTTCACGATCGTTTATCTGATCTGATGCCGTCGTTGCGGCATTCGCAGCGGGTTGTGGGTTGGTTTGATATGCAAAGAACAGTGGTTGCTGAGACAAACGCGCCAGCCGCCCACGCGCAGGCGCATCGCTACACCAGTCCGGTTGTCGTCTTCCTGGTTCTTACGATCGTCACGGCGATCGAGGTGGCTCTGGCAGTCGTTCCAGGCATTCCTCATGAATCCGTGGTGCCGGTGCTGCTGGCATTGTCATTTGTGAAGGCGAGTCTGGTCGCGTTGTACTACATGCACCTGCGCTACGAGAAGCCGATCTATGGCCTCATCTTTGTGGCGCCGGCCGCCTTCGCAGTTTTCCTCATTGCGGTTCTGCTGACCTGACAGCGCGCCGTTGTCTGAGCCTGTCGAAGGCAACGGCGACGGCTTCGACGG
>DAOTYS010000089.1:0-7807 GCA_034434575.1 Thermoflexales bacterium | reverse complement strand
GCCTCTTCCAATCGGGCCGGTCGTCGATCGAGGCGCGCCACAATCTGCGATTCCAGTTCGGCCAGCGCCGAGTTCAGGTCGCTGAGCGACACCCACGCCTGATTGGACTGCTCGACCCGTATGCGCAACGAGGGCGGCTTTTCCAGCATCCAGCCGGCTTGCCGCGCCGGCGCCGTGTTCGCCGCTTCGACGATATCGGGCGCCGCCACAAGGGCCTGGGCTGCCTGCATCGCGCTTTCCAGGTCAAACGGCGCGATGGCCGTCACTGCCGCCACGCGGGATTGGAGTTGCGCGCGCGCCTGGGCGCACTCGGCGCGCAGCGCCGCGCCGAGGTCGGACACTGCGCCCAGACATTGGCGCGACCACGCCTCGATGCTCACCGCTTTATCCGACACCTTGCCCGTGTCGCGCTGATCGAGCAGTTCGCTCAGCAAGCGGCCGCGCTGCCAGATTTCAACCAGTTCGTCCCAGCGGGCTGCGCTGGACGCGCCCGGCAAAAGCCGGCCAGGTTCGACATTCAACGCCTCCAGGGCGCGCGACGTGTCAGCCAGCAGCGCGCGAGCCGATTGCTCCTGTTTCTGGATGGCGCTCAGAATCTGGTCGATGCGGTTCAACCGGGCGCTGAGCGCGCGGCGCTCGCGCAGGTAGGCCGTCAACGCATCGATCCACTGCCGCGCCTGACTCTCGGCGATCGGGCGGTTGTCGAACAAGGGGGTCAGGCCCTGCTCTCGTCGGGCGAGCGCCAGGGCATCGGCGCGCAGGTTCAACACCGCGTCCCCTGGCGGCCAGTTTTCCGCGGCAAACTGCGCCGCCGCGATATGCACGCTGGCCGTCTCCTGCAACCACTCGGCGCGCGTGCGCGCCTCGTCGCTCCGCAACAACGCCTGCAACTGCCCGTGCAGATCGCGCGCTTCCTTGACCTGTGCTTCCAGGGCGCGAGCCTGCAAGCCCAGTTCGAGCGCCTTGTCCAGATCGCTCTTCAGCCGGCTGTCGTTGCGCGGCGCGTCCAATCCGCCTATCCGCTCGCGCAAGGCCAGCAGCCGGTCGCGCTCGGCGGCGCTGTGTTCCCAGGCGACTGGACAGACGGGCGCGCGGGCCAATTCGTCCATGAGGGACCCGATACGGTCAAGACACTGGTCATTGGCCAGAATGGCCTGCTCGATGCTCTGATAGGTCATGCGCAAAGCCATGACCTGTGTCGCCAGCTCTCTGGCTTTCATCACCTGCCGTGTGGCGGCGTTGGACAGGTCAGCCAGGGCGTCAACATCGGCGGCGCGTTGCTGGTCGTCGATGAGCTGCGCCGTGCGCCGAAGCTGCTGCAACTCGAATGTGTAGTTGGCCACGTCAAGCCGGGGCGGCGTCTCGCGCAGCGCCTTCTCCGCCGCGCTGATTTCCAGTTGCATGACGCCGATCATGTTGCGCGCTTCGGTGTATTGCGACTGCCAGGTTTGCAGCCGGCGCAACGTGTCATAGATTGGGCGCTCGATGGATCGCAGCGCCGTATGAGCCTCGCGCGTGCTCTCCTGCGTGGCGCGCTGCATCACAACCTCGTCGGCGCCCTGCAAGAAACAATCCGGCAGCCGGCGCAGCGCGGCAATAAAGCTATCGGCCTGGGCCAGCGTCGCGTCCAGGCTGTCGCCGCGCGCGCCAGACTCTTTCAACCACTGGCCGATGCGGGCAATGCGATCCGTCGCGCCCAGCAGCCCGCGCACACGGCCGGCCACATCCAACGGCAGACCGCGCAATTGATCGAGCAGCCCGGCAATGCGCGCGAGCTGATCCTGCACCCCCTGCGCGCGCAACGCAGTCAGGCGAGCCTGTTGGAGATGCTGCCTCCAAAGACGAAGATACGGCCAATACACCGCCGCGATGCGTCGGATGAGTTGGCCGGGCAATTCGGGAATCGCGGCTTCGAGCCGGGAAAACTGGACCGCGCACTGGCGATGCTCGTTGCGCGCGTGTTGCAGCCGGGCTGCCAGATCCTGAGCCAGCGGCCCATAAGGCTCCGGGCTATCAGGCGCATACTGGCCTGCGGCAATCTCGTGCTGCGCCAGCGCAGCGTCGATGGTGTCGAGGAGGCGGCGGATGCGAACGGCCTCATCCCGGTAGCGGCGCGCATGGTTCCTGGCCAGCGCATAGAGCGCAACCCACGCCAGAACAGCGATGAGGATGATCGCCAGAACGATCAACAACAGCGTTTCGATCGCGCTCATGAACAGCGTCACCTCTCGCGCCGATTGTACGATAGCCGGACTGCGCCAGTCTGATGAACAGAACCGAGCGGCTGACAGGCGTCAATTGGAAGTGACAACACCGGCCAGGCCTAGCGCATGGACTCGGACGCCTCGAACATGGGGGCGAGCAGCCTGTCGGTCGGCACAAACTCATCCGTCAACACGATGTTGCCGTTGTTCATCACCGCCCGCAGTTGATCTTCGGAGACCAGCCAGCCATCCACCGCGCGCACCGTGTCGCCACCGTACACCTGACGCAGTCTGTCCACGTCGATAGGCGCCGGGGAAGCCAGCACAACGTAGGTGTTGCGCACCAGCGTTTCCCAGTTGTCGCTGGTGGGAATCAAGTATAGATAGTCGAAAGTCTGGCGCAACGTGCGCAGAAACGCGCCGACAAACTGCCGCTCCTTGCCGTCGATCAGGTTCAGCATATAGATGCCGCTATCGGTCAGATGTCGCCGCACCAGTTCGTTGAACTCGCGCGTGGTGAGGTGATAGGGCACCGAGAAATCGTTGAAGGCGTCGCCCATGACGAGGTTATAGCGCCGCGCCGGGTCCAGGTCGGTCAGAAACAGGCGCGCGTCCTCGTTGAATGTGCGGATCGGCGTGTCGCGGCGCAGGCCCAGCATGTCATGAGCGATCTGTGTGACGCCGGGGTCGATTTCGGCCACATCAATGGTTGAGTCGGGATAAACGTGTTCGATGTACTTCGGCAGCGTGTAACCGCCTCCGCCGATGAAGAACGAATCGATCCGGCCATCGCGCCCTTCGAGATACTCCAGCACTTCCGCCCCAACCTTTTCGTAGCCGTAGGCGAGCTGGGTGGGATCTTCCAGCGCAGTGTAGCTGTGCACCAGCCGGTCGAGGATGAGCGTCATGTACGTGACCCGGTTGTCGCGGATGTCTTCGCGCACTTTGATGCAGAAGTAGTTCGTCTCGCGCAGACAAGGCCCGGCCAGAACAGGCCGCAAAGGCAGCAGGAACGCAGCTGCGATCAGCGCCAGGGCGGCGACAGCCGGGACAATCCGATCGCGTGTCCATTGCCCGATCAGCAACGCGATCACCAGCAGAATCACGCCGACCCCAAGCAGAATCGCGCGCGTGCCAAACCACTGCACCAGGAAATAGCCGGTGGCAAAGGTGCCCAGAATGCTGCCCAGCGCAGACGCGGCATAGATGCGGCCGATCACATGGCCTGTCTTGCTCAGGTCCTGAAGCGTCAGTTTGACCACCAGCGGCGAGATGGCGCCCAGCAGCGCGCTGGGCACAAAGAAGATCGACGCGAAGTACAGCGCCATGCGCGCCACGAGCGGCAGCGCAGCGATGCGCGGCAGGCCGGCTTCGCCAAACAGCGTCACTGTGCCCAGAATGCTGAAGCTGCCGAGGCCGGCCAATGCAAAGAGCGCCCCCAATGTGCGCCGCGACGCCCATTTGTCAGCCAGTTTGCCGCCAATGTAATTGCCCAGGCTGATGCCGGCCAGAATCACGCCAATGATGCTGGTCCAGGTGTACAACGACACGCCGACATAGGGTGCCACCAGCCGGCCGGCCACCAGCTCGATCGTCATGATGCAGGCGTTGCTGATAAACACGATCAGGCTGGGTTGCCACAGCCAGTCTTTGCCCTGGGACGCCGGAGACGGAGAGGGCGCGACTTGAGGAGAAACACTCTGCGCTTCGGTGGTTGTCATGGGCCAATGCTACAACTACTTGCGCAGGGCGCGCAGCATGGCGCGGGTAAATGGCCCGTACACCGCGGCGCGCATGACCAGCGCGCCGGCCAGCGGCAGGAGCAGCGCGAGCAGCCAGCCGCTCGGCGTGAGCGGCGCCGCATTGAACACTTGCGGGACAATCTGCGGAACAGCGACGCCAACTCCCAGGAACCCCAGGCCGGCCAGGAACTCGCGCGGGCGCTTGCGCATCGTGTCGAGGTTGAAAATCGACACGTCATGCACGTCCCAGAAAACATGCATGCTGAAGTGCAGATTGACCATCGTGAAAGCCATGCGCGCGGCAGCCAGATCGCGTGTGAGCGCGTACTCGATGATGTACGCGGCGGTGAACACCACCCCGCCCACAAAGCCAACCAGAACGCTGTAGGCCAGCACTTCGCGCGTGAAGCGGAAGGTGTAGCCGGGCTTCAGCAACCCGAAAGCCAGCAGCGCGCAAGGCAGCGACACCGTCATCGTGGCGATCCAACTGATCTGGCGCGGCTCGGCCGGGAACGGCAGCGCCACATAGCCGATGAACAGAAACGCCAGAATCGTGATGACATTCTTGGCCAGATAGAGCCGCGAGGAAGCGTAGATCTTCTGCGTGATGCGCTGGCCCTCCT
Organism: Thermoflexales bacterium; assembly: GCA_034434575.1. Lineage (GTDB taxonomy): Bacteria > Chloroflexota > Anaerolineae > J036 > Brachytrichaceae > Roseilinea. The sequence goes on along the minus strand of DAOTYS010000089.1, from coordinate 3,238 downwards.
GCAGCGCGCGAGGCAACGTGGACATGCTGTTGTTCAGCAACACCAGCTCCGACACGTCCTTGGTGATCTGCGCGCCGTCGTTCATCGCCACACCCATGCGCGCCTGCTTGATGGCCGGCACGTCATTCACCCCATCGCCGACCATGGCGACATACTCGCCCTGTTTCATCAGCGAGGCGACAATGCGCTGCTTGGTTTCCGGCGTGATGCGGGCAAACAGGCCGTGCGTGCGCGCAGCCGTGTCGAAGGCTGCGCCGCTGAGGCGCGCCAGTTCCTGCTCGGTGATCACCGTCAGGTTTTTGACCCCCGCTCGCTGCGCGATCGCCCTGACCGTGTCGGCGCTGTCGCCGGAGATGACCTTGATGCGCACGCCCAGCCGTTCGAACTGGCTCATGGTGTCGGTGATGTCGGGGCGAATCTCGTCGCGCAAGACGACCAGCGCCACCGGCTCGCGCTTGTCGGGCAATTGCGCCAGGCCGGCGTCCACCTGGCCGGGCGCCTCGACCAGAGCCACCACACGCAGGCTCTGCCCGGTGAACTCGCGCACGCGCGCCTGAATGGCGCCGGCGCGCGGATGCTGGGGGTCGAGGATCAGTTCGGGCGATCCCAACACCAGCGTGCGCGGGTCGTCGCAGGCAGGATCGGGTTCACGAAGGGTGACTGCGCCCCACTTGCGCGCCGAACTGAACGGAATTTCGGCGACGACCACCGGCTTGCGGCGGGGCTGGCCGGCGCGGTCGGCGATCGCGCCGGCGGTCTTGTTTTGCGCCGCGACACTGACGGCGTATTGGGCCAGCGCATCGAGCGCGCCGGCCAGCGAATAGTCGCCCAGCGGCACAACCTCCTGCACAGTCAGCCTGTTCTGCGTGAGGGTGCCGGTCTTGTCGGTGCACAGCACCGTCACATTGCCCATGCTCTCAATAGCATTGATGCGCTGCACCAGCGTGTCGAAGCGGGCAATCTGCACCGCGCCGACGCTGAGCGACACTGTGTTGGCCAGGATCAGGCCGGCCGGCACGAAACTGGTGACAATGGTGAGCGTGTAGCGCAGCGCGTCTACCATCGGCACATCGGTGCGCCAGGCCGCCAGCAACTGCAACACCACCACAACTACCATCAGCACGACCAGCGCCTGCACGACAAAGTTCAGCTTCTGTTGCAGCGGGGTGAGCGCGTTCTTCAGCCCTCTGGCGGTTGCAGTCAGGCGATTGGCGTAGCTGTCAGCGCCGATCTTTGCGGCGCGCACGACGCCCGCGCCGGCCAGGCAGAACGTGCCGCTCATCACCTCATCACCGACTGATTTGGAGACCGAATCCGATTCGCCGGTCAATAGTGACTCATCCATCTCCAACGCGCGGCTTTCCACCACCGGCCCATCCACCGGCGCGCGGTCGCCGGGTTCGAGAAGGACCAGATCATCCAGCACAATCTGTTCGACTGGAATTTCGACCGTCTGCCCGTTGCGCCGGACGCGCGCTTTGCGCACCGCCAGGGCCGCCAGCCGGTCGAGTTTGCGCTTGGCCAGCAACTCCTGCGCGATGCCCACGATCATGTTAACCCACACGCTGGCGCCGGAGAACAGCGTGTCCCCGATGACCAGCATACGCGCGCCGGTGGTCGCCAGACCAACCGCCAGCGTTGCCGCCACCGCAATCAACAGCACCATATTGAAGACGGTGAAAACGTTGTCGCGGATGATGTCCCATGTGCTGCGCGCCGCTTTGGGGGTATAGGCGTTGGTCTGGCCTTTGGCAATGCGTTGCCGCACATCGGCGTCGGTGAGGCCGGGCAATGCAAGATTGACCGGCGCGCCGGCGGTTGTTGGAGTGTTTGCAGAAGTCAATGAGGTTGAGTCCATTTGATGAAGCGCCCAGTGCGTTACGGGCGACGGGATTCTACTCGCGTGATCTGCGATAGGGGCGCAGCGTCTTTTCCATCCAGCGTGTTGAGCCGGACCAGGCTGGTCTCGTCATACAGTCCGATCAGAACACGGTAGTCGCCTTCGGACACATCGTCGGGCAAACGCAGCATATGCGCGTCGACGATATACTCGCCCGCCGTCCAACCCGTTGTCGGCCTCTGGCCGGCAGCAGGCGTGGCATCATCTCCCGCCCGGCGATCGCCATCCGCGTCCACCAGATGGACGAACACTTTGTAGCGCGAGGTCGTTTCGCCAACGGCTTGCCAGTACAGCGTCACCGTGAAGGCCTGTCCCGGCGTCAGCCGGTCGGGCGCGTCGTATCCCACCAGCCGCGCCACATCACCAAACTGGACATCCTGCAATATGGCAACCTGCGGCGACACGAATGTATGCGCCGGCGCCAGGACGTCGATCTGGCCCAACAACGCGCGCAAACCGCCGCTGCTTTCTATTTCGACCTGCCACAGGCCGCCGGCCGCCCCCGGTGGAATGCGCGCCACATGCTCGGCGCGCCAGATGTCGCCCGGCTGCCATTCTGTGACCGGATAGCCGGGGACCGGCTCGATCTCAGAAACAATCGGCGTTGCGCCTGATTGAACCAGACGCAACCAGAGCGTGGGCGCAACCGCAATCGAGCCATTGGCCCGCCAGTACAACGTGAAGCGGAATGAATCGCCGGCGTTCAATTGCGCCGGCAACCGGTCATACCCCATCAACTGCAGGCCTGGGCTGATAGCCTGGGGCAATCGCCGTTCAGGCTGCACAGCATTCTCTGCAACCGGCGCGCGAGGCCGTGTGACGCTGATCTTCATCACTTTGGCTGAAGTGGCGTCGAATGTCCAACCCATTGGCTCGCCGCGATCATTCATGACAAACAAGCGGTTATCGGGTTGTCCCTGTTCGTACACCACCACCTGAGCCTGATAATCGCCCGGCGGCGTGCCGGGCCTGACTGGTGTAGCGTGGACGTCGCGGGCATAGGCGCCATCCGGCCACAACAACGATGTGGCGACACCGCCCGGGTACTCCGAGTTGGATTGGCCGATCATGACTCCCATGCTGTCCATGATCTGAACCGCCACGTGGTAATTCCTGTCCAGTGGTTGCGAAGCGCGCCAGTATAGAACGCTCTGCCACACGCCGGCCGACTCTGCCTGTGGCGTCGTGTCAATGCCCATCAGGACAAGTTGGTTGCCAAAGTTGACGTTCATCGGAAACGCCACGCCGGCGACTTGCTGACCGTCAAACCGTGTGTGGCGCAGCGGCGAATCTATCATGTCGAGCGCGAACTTGCCGGCGACGATCAGCGCAAGAACA
>DAOTYS010000088.1:0-2840 GCA_034434575.1 Thermoflexales bacterium | reverse complement strand
GGGTGATGGCCCAGGGCGCCAGTTCCACCGTCCACAGCCCCTCGTTGCGCAGCGTGTGGGTGACGGTCACTTTGGCGGCGGATGGGTCCATGTCGAACGTCAATTCCTTTGCAATCCCGCCGCCATCGGCCGGAACGCTCACGGTGACGCCATTCCCGTCGGTCTGTGCTGTTAAGGTTTGTGTCTCCGGCCAGTACGTGCGAACGCTCCATTCCGGGGCGTGCCACAGCCGATGCCCGCCCAGCAAGTGATAGGATCCATTGGCGGAGGGGATGGTTGCGTCGGGCAGTTCGGCCAACAGATTCGGACCGCTCTGCCAGCCAAAGAATATGGCGCGCGGCCCGCGCTGTGTTGTTACGGCCAGCCGGATCTTGTCATTGCTGATCCATTCGCATTTGAGATTCATGTATTCGCCCGGTGTGATGCTTGTCATCTGGTCTGCTCCTTTTCTTGGAATCCCGGAGTCTTTTAGACTCCGCGATTCTAAAAGTTTGTGCTAGGATAACTCACCTGCGCAGATGGGCGTTTATCGTTTGTCGGCGCGAGGTGGCGCAGCGCCGGCGCCGGGAAGCGACTGGCGCGCGCGTAGTCGAGGCGAATCAACATGCTGCTTGCACAAAGACTCAAAAATCTGGGCACCGAAACTGCGTTCGCTGTCTCCGAGGCAGCGGCGGCGTGGAAAGCCCAGGGCCACAAGATATATCCGTTTCATCTGGGCGACCTCAACATTCCGACCCCGGCGAATATCGTCGAAGCGCAGAATCGCGCGATCGCCAATCTCAAAACCGGCTACGCGCCGGCTGCCGGCATTCCTGAATTGCGCCAGGCGCTGGCAGAAGATGTAGGCCGGCGTCGGGGATTGCGCCTGTCGGCGGAAAACGTCGTCGTGCAACCCGGCGGCAAGCCGGTCGTGACCAAATTCATTCAGACGGTTATGGAGCCGGGGGATGAAGTGCTCTATCCCAATCCCGGCTATCCGATCTACGAGTCGCAGATCGAGTACTTCGGCGGTGTGGCCCGCCCGTATCGATACGTCCAGACCTCCAGCGGTTTCCAGATCGATCGCGATCACCTGCAAGCGTCGATCACGCCAAAGACGCGCATTCTGATCTACAACAATTGCCAGAATCCGCTGGGCGCGGAATCGACCCCGGAGGAAATGGCGTGGCTGGCTGAATTGGCGCTGCGCCACGACTGTTGGGTGTTGTCGGACGAAGCTTACTTCGAGATGCGCTACTCCGGCGTCAGTCAGAGCATCGCCAGCCTGCCGGGGATGCAGGAGCGCACGGTCATTCTGTACACCTTCTCCAAAAAGTACGCTATGACCGGCTGGCGGCTGGGCGCGGCCATTGGCCCCCGCGAGGTGGTTGCCGCCATTGCGCGCCTGAACACCAATGATGAGTCTTGCACGGCGCACTTCGTGCAATGGGCCGGCGTCGAGGCGCTGTGCGGCGACCAGTCCGGCGCGCAATCCATCCTGGAAACACTGCGCGAGCGCCGTGACGCAGCGGTCGAGGCGCTGCAAGCAATGCCCGGTGTGACACTGAACAGGCCGGAGACCACCTTCTACCTGTTCCCCAACGTGACCGGGGCGATGCGCCGGCTGGGATTCACAGATGTGGCGCAGTTTGCCGACGCCGCGCTGCGCAATACCGATGTGTCATTCTGCACGCGCAAGCACTTCGGCCGTCCGCAGCCGGGCGAGACCGAGCACTATGTGCGGTTCGCTTACTCTGGCATCGACATTGCAAATATCCGCGAAGGTTTGGGCCGGCTGAAAGACTGGATTGCGTCCGCCGGCTGAAAAGGATCCACACCCCATGTCAAAACCCAAAGTGTTCGTCACCCGCATCATCCCGGACCAGGGCCTGCAAACGATCATTCAAAACACCGACGCGACGGTGTGGCAGGACGAGTTGCCGCCCCCGCGCGAGGTGTTGCTGCAACACGCGCGGGACTGCGACGGCCTGGTGACTTTGCTCACCGACAAGATCGACGCCGAACTGATGGACGCCGCGCCCCGGCTGAAGGTCGTTGCCAACTATGCCGTCGGCTTCGACAACATCGACGTGAAGGCGGCCACGGCGCGCGGCATCTGGGCGACCAACACGCCCGGCGTGCTCACCGAGACCACAGCCGACCTTGCCTTTACCCTGCTCATGGCGTGCGCCCGGCGCATCGCGGAAGCGCGCGATTACGCCAAAGCCGGCAAGTGGCGCACATGGGGGCCGATGCTGCTCATGGGCCAGGACATTCACAGCGCCACGCTTGGCATCGCCGGCATGGGGCGCATCGGCTATGCCATGGCCCAGCGCGGCAAGGGCTTTGGCATGACCATTCTCTATCACGACGCCATCCGTAACGAAAAGGCCGAGAACGATTTGGGCGCGACCTATGTCAGCATGGATGAGCTGCTGTCCCGCTCGGATTTTCTATCGTTGCATGTGCCGCTCACCCCTGAAACGCGCCATCTCATCAATGCTGAGTCGCTGAAGCGCATGAAGCCAAACGCCGTGCTGGTGAACACGGCGCGCGGGCCGGTGGTGGATACCATGGCGCTGTATGAGGCCTTGAAAGCCGGGCGCATCTTTGCCGCCGGCCTGGACGTTACCGACCCGGAGCCGTTGCCCGCCGACCATCCCCTGTATACGCTGGACAACTGCCTGATCGTGCCGCACATCGCCAGCGCCAGTTTCGAGACGCGCAGCCGCATGGCTGAAATAGCAGCCGAGAACCTGCTGGCAGGGCTGGCCGGCCGGACGCCGCCCAACTGTCTGAACCCCGAAGCCAAACCCAGATCGTAGCGCGCCGGCTTTGCGTCGGTGTCGCCAGATCGAAGA
>DAOTYS010000087.1:0-11971 GCA_034434575.1 Thermoflexales bacterium | reverse complement strand
CCCAGCGGCCGCGAGAATGGCCGGACGCACGGCGTGGTGGTGAGTGAAACCGGCAATGTGCTGGTGTTCAATCAGGCCAACCCGGCCGTTCTGGTGTTCGACTCAGACGGCAAACTGATCGACTGGTGGGGCGATCGCTTTCCCGGCGCGCACGGCATGACGCTGGTGAAGGAAGGCGACACCGAATACCTCTGGCTGACCGACCAGAGCACCGGCGAAGTGGTGAAGACCACGCTGGACGGCAAGACTGTCCTGAACATCGACAGGCCGGATCATCCCGTGTACCAGAAGGCCAGCTATTCCCCCACATGGGTGGCAGTGAATGAAGAGCGTTTCGGCGGCAACGGCGACATCTGGGTCACCGACGGCTACGGCTCGAACTACGTCCACCGCTACGACAAGACGGGCAACTATCTGAACAGCATCAACGGCGAGGAAGGCAAGACCGGCGCATTCAGTTGCCCGCACGGCATCTGGGTGGACACGCGCAGGGCCGAGCCGGAGTTGTACATCGCGGACCGCAGCAACAAGCGCGTCCAGGTCTACGATGTCGAGGGCAACTACAAGCGCGCCTTTGGCGCAGACTACCTCACCAGCCCCGACGGCTTCATCACGCATGGAGAGTTTCTGATGATGCCGGAGCTGTACGCCCGGCTGACCATCCTGGACGGGGACGACAGGCTGGTGGCGCACCTGGGCAGCAACGAAGATGTGGTGAAAGTGAAAGGGTGGCCCAATATCCACGACCACCTGCAACCCGGCAAGTTCAACAGCCCGCACGGCATGGCCGCCGACAAAGACGGCAACCTGTACGTGGTCGAATGGATCACCGGCGGGCGCATCACCAAACTGGCCAAAGTCTAGCGGCGCGCCGCAGTGGACGCAAAGCCCCCGCAGGTCGCGCAGGCCGGCGGGGCTTTCGCTTTTTCCCCCCTGTGTGGTACAGTGACATCGCCATCGATCTCATCGCCCACGCCAACTTCGCAGCTCATTCAACACTGCGCACAGGCGCTCAAAAGTTGACGGAGGCCCTATGTCCACACCTGGAATTCACTGCGCCGAGTTCGCCGCCCAGGCCGGCGAACACCTCTTCGCAACCGCAGCCCGCGCTGATGTCTGGCTGCTGCTGGAATACGCCGAACCGTGGGAATCAGACGCTTTTGAGAGCAGCCGGCTGTCGCAGCCGGTGAAGAACCGGCTCACCGCCGCGCTGAAAACCATCCCCCGCGCGCGGCTGCAACTCATTCGTCAGCCGCGCCGCGAACAGTCGGGGCCGGCGTTCTATGCGGCTGTGTCGCGCGAGCCGAACGTGCGGCTATACCGCTTCAGCCTGAGCGCCTACGCCGACCTGATGCGGCTCGATCTGCCAGCGGTCGTTTCGGGCGACGCCCGCTACGACGGCAACAAGGTGAGCGAACCATTGATCCTGGTCTGCGGGCATGGATCCCGCGACGCCTGCTGCGCCCGGCTAGGCGTGCCGGTGTACAACGCGCTGGCGGCGCAGCCGGGATGGGATGTGTGGCTGGCGTCGCACGTAGGCGGCCATCGCTTCGCCGCGAATGTGATCTGCCTGCCGCATGGCATCGTCTATGGCCGGGTTGCGCCGACGGACGCGGCCGGCCTGGTCGAGCGCTATCGCGCCGGCGAGATCGATCTGGACCATCTGCGCGGGCGCTCGAATCAGGATGCCGTGCTGCAAGCAGCGGACTACTTTTTCCGGCGGCACACCGGCGCCCGCGCTATCAACGCCTGCCACGCCACGCAGACCACGCCGCTGGCCGACAACCACTGGCGCATCGAAATGACCACCGCCAGCGGTGAACGGCGCTGGGTGGAGCTGGCGCGTGACAGGGCAGCGATCAAAACCTACATCAATTGCCGCGATGAAGCGCCGTCCGAACAAGATCAGTTCCGGCTGATCGGCATTGAGTAGCCGGGGACGGATGCGAGCAGTGCTGCCGCGTTTCGCGCGCAATTGACGGCGCCGGTGCAAACCGGCAATCGAAAAGCCCGCCGCGTGACACGGCGGGCTTTGGTCGAGCCGGCGTCGCAGCAGGCGGTTATTCCTTCGTCGCCTGCTTCATGCTGCTCGACAGCAACGCGAACGTTTCACCCCAGGCCTCGCGCGCCTGCTGCGTGAAGGCGTCGCCCAGCGTCTGTTCGAGCGTCCACATCAGCGCGGCGCCGAAGGTGTTGTAATCTGCCGGGCGCACGCCGTATTGCCAGTGCCGATGGCCCAGCGCCTCGATGTTGCCGGCGATGGTTTCGGGCCGGTCGAGGTTGCTGACCGCCATGCCGATCGCAGTCATGAGCATCAGGCCCTGCCGCTTCATATCGCCCTTGAACAGGGGGCGCACCGTCGGGTCCATCTCGAAGAATTTCTGGTAGAACAATTCGCCGGTTTCCTGAGCGACCGGTCGAATCTTTTCAAAAGTTGTCTGCACGAGCTTGATCTGTTCCGGCGTCATGTCGTCTCCATTCGCCTGAGTATTCGTCCGCCGGCGCCGCTTCGCAACGCTGACAGCGCCGGCTCGACGTGGCAACGCAATGATAAACCAAACGACACCCTCCCACAGGTTGAGACCTGCGGGAGGGTGTTGGGCCGAAACGCAGCGCGTGTCGAGCGCCGGGGCTAATACTTGATGTCCACCTGCCGGCGCGATTGGGCGGATTCCACAATGGCGTCGCAAATGACGGCGTTCTTGTAGCCGTCTTCAAAGTCCGGCCCGTGCGGCGTCACAGATTCGCCCTTCACCACGGCGCGCAGGAAGTGATCCCACTCATGGACGAAGGTGTGCTCCCAGCCGATGAAGTGACCTTGCGGCCACCAGTTGCTCCACCACGGATGGTACGACTCGGAGACCAGCACTTTGGTGAACCCCATCGTGTCCTTGTCCACAGCGCCATGCTTCCAGAAGACTTCGAGTTCGTTGATCGCTTCAAGATTGAAGCGAATGCTGCCGTGCTCGGCATTGATCTCGAATGTGTTGAAGTTTTTGCGCCCGGGGCAAAAGCGCGAGGCTTCCAGCGTGCCGACCGCGCCGCCTTCGTACTCGACGATAGCCTGGAAGGCGTCGTCCACGGTGACCTTTTCAATCTTGCCCTCGGCGTTCTTGCGTTCGGGGATGAAGGTTTCGGTGCGGGCCATGACGCTCTTCGGCTCGCCGACCAGATAGCGCGCCAGGTCGATGATGTGCGAGCCGAGGTCGCCGATCGTGCCGCTGCCGGCCACCGACTGGTCGAGCCGCCACACCATCGGGAAATCAGGATCGGCGATCCACTCTTGCAGATAGGTGGCGCGGAAGTGGAAGATGCGGCCGAGTTTGCCCTGCTCGATCAATTGGCGCGCCAGACGCACCGCCGGCACGAAGCGGTAGTTGAAGGCGACCTGATGCTTGACGCCGGCCTTGACTGCGGCGTCCCACATCTCTTTGCACTCGGCGGCCGTGCGGCCCAGCGGCTTCTCGCTCAGGATGTGCTTGCCGGCTTTGGCGGCCGCCACATTCGGCTCCAGGTGCACATTGTTGGGCCCATTATTGACGAACACCTGCACGTCCGGGTCGTCGATCATCTGTCGCCAGTCGGTGTAGGCTTTCTCGTAGCCATAGCGCCGGGCGGCTTCCTGCACCGCGTCCTGGTTGCGGCCGGCGATGGCGACCAGCCGGGGAATAGCCGGCGGCGGGTACATCATGTACGGCAGCTTTTTCAACGCATTCGAGTGCGCCTTGCCCATAAAGGCATAGCCCAGCATGCCCACGCCCACGGTGGGGGCGGTTCCTTCGGCCCTGGGGCCGGCCATCGTCACAAAACCAACTTTCGGGTCGCTCATTGGGGATCCTCCAGAGTAGTCAGTAGTCAGATATCAGTAGTCAGATGTCAGCGGTCAGGTGCCCGTAGTCAGATGTTAGTAGTCAGATGCCAGCGGTCAGATGTCAGTAGTCAGATGTCAGTAGTCAGATGCCAGTAGTCAGATGCCCGGCTATCGATCATGGAAAGGCCAGCCGAGAGATTTCAGCAGTCCAACGATCATCGCCACGATTTCATTCGCTTCTGCGATCAGTGAATCGGCCGTGGTGTCGGGCAAATAATCCAGCCCGCGCGCAATGTCGATGACTGTCATGACTTCGTAACCTGACCGCAGGGCCATTTCCAGGAATCGACCGAACTCCCTGTTAGTTCCGCAACCAGCTCCTTCGGCAATGTTCATTGGAATGGAACTGCCAGCCCGACGAATCTGGCTGGTCAGACCGAACCGTTCATCGCTCGGAAAGTGCTCCTCGGCAGCGCGATACAGCGTGATCGTATAAGCCAAAGACCGCTGCCACACTTTCAGCTCGCGATACTTGTGCATCGATCGCTCCGCCTTCTGACTACTGCCTTCTGACTACTGCCTTCTGACTACTGACTACTGTCCACTGACTACTTCCTCTCAAATGCCGCGTCGAACGCCACGGCGCTGGGTTTGAAGTCGATGCGCTTGACAAACGCGGCGGCCTCGGTGGCGCCATGCTCGCGATCCATGCCGCTGTCTTCCCACTCGACCGAGAGCGGGCCGTTGTAGCCGATTTCGTTGAGGGCGCGGATGATCTCTTCAAAGTCGATCTTGCCCCGGCCCAACGAGCGGAAGTCCCAGTAACGGCGCGAATCACCGAAGGCGATGTGCCCGCCGAACACGCCGGCCTGCGTCGGCACACTGCTCCAGCCCACATCCTTCATGTGCACGTGGTAGATGCGGTCGCGGAACTTGCGGATGAAGCCAACATAGTCCACGCCCTGATAGCCGAAGTGAGACGGATCGTAGTTGAAGCCAAACGCCGGACGGTGATTCAGGGCCTGCAACGCGCGCTCGGCAGAGGCGATATCGAACGCGATTTCGGTCGGGTGCACTTCGAGGCCGAACTTCACGCCGGCCTGATCGAACACGTCCAGGATCGGGTTCCAGCGTTCCGCGAACTCGCAGTAGCCGGCGTCGATCATCTCCGGCGAAACGGGCGGGAACGAGTACACGTAGCGCCAGATGCTGGAGCCGGTGAAACCGTTGACCACCTTGACGCCGAACTTTTCTGCGGCACGGGCGGTATTGGCGACTTCCTCCGCCGCGCGGCGGTTCACGCCTTCCGGCTTGCCGTCGCCCCACACATGCGGCGGGAGAATGCCCTTGTGCCGCTCGTCAATCACATCGCACACCGCCTGCCCGACCAGGTGCGTGCTGATCGCAAAACATTGGAGGCCGTGCTTGTTCAGAATGTCCCAGCGCGACTGGATGTAGCCATCTTCGCTGAGCGCGCGCGAGACATCAAAATGATCGCCCCAGCACGCCAGCTCCAGGCCGTCGTAGCCGAACGATCTGGCCTTTTCGGCCACCTTGTCGAGCGTCAGGTCCGCCCACTGCCCTGTGAAAAGCGTAACCGGTCTTGCCATCGCTGTCACTCCTTTTGAGTTGAGATATGGATTGCAGATCACTTGCGTTACGACCCGGCCGCCAACGCGGCCCTGGCAGCACTAGTGTACACGAATGGCCCCGGATTGGCCGTGATTTAGAATCTCCGGCATGACCAGGCGGCGGCAGACCATCGGCGCGCAAGTGACGCCGGCCAGATTCGGCGAGCTGGCGCGCACGCTGACCTATCTCACCGCCGACGACCTCAGCCAGCTCGATCGCGGGGTCGGGCGGTGGATGCGGCTGCCGCTGGGCCGGCTGCTCACAGCGGCGACACTGCCACTGGCCGGCTCGGCATTCGTCTGCCTGTACAACATCGAACCGGCCGGGTTGAGCCTGATCCGGCGCGCGAACGACACAGCTCGCATCCTGGCGCTGGCCGTTGCGCCCGACCTGCGCCGCAAGGGTCTGGCGCGCGCGCTGCTGCAGGACGCCGTCGCCAGGGCCGCTGCCCGGCAGTTGCGCTGGCTGTGGATGCTTATTCCTTCTGCAAATACGCCCGCCACCCGCTGCGCGCTCAGTTGCGGCTTCAGACGATACCGCCCCCAATTCCTGCGCTGCGGCGTGAAGCCCCTGATCACCGCCCATGCGCACGACGTGATGTTGTACGAAGTGCAGGGCGAAGCAGCGGGCCAGGCCATCGCCCAATGGCTCGACGCCGAGATCGACGCCGGCGACGCCTGGATCAAGGATCTGCTGGAAACAGAGTTGCTGCCGTGGGCGCTGCCCGACGCCGGCCGGGTGTGGCGATGCAGCATCTATGGCCGCGAGATCGGCTGCGCCCATCTCGGCGGTGACGCGCAACGCCCGGTAGTCACGTTGTGGCTCGACCCGGAGATGTGGAACACTGCCGAGGAGTTGGCCGTGCTGAAAGCCCTCGTGGACACACAGATCGATTTGCCGCCGGCGCTCGATGTCGTGCTGGGCAGCGAGGGTCATCTGCGCGCGTCGGTGGCGCGCTACAAAGCGATCGGCTTCACGCCGGCGCTGCGCGAGCAGGTGATCTTCGCCCAGCAGCTTAACCCGCCGCGCCGGCCGAGTTAACATTGCCGAGGCTGGCCATACCCACCCTTTCCGATTCTTCCACCGGCCCGCTATAATCTGCCCGCCAGCATCTCACTCCTGACTCCTGACTCCTGACTCCTGACCCCTGCCATGCCCGAAACACAACAAGTCATCTACTCCATGGTTGGCGTGGGCAAGATCCACCCGCCCAACAAGCAAGTGCTGCGCGACATTTCGCTCGGCTTCTTCTACGGCGCCAAAATCGGCGTGCTGGGCCTGAACGGCGCCGGTAAGAGCACCCTGCTGCGCATCATGGCCGGCGTGGACGAAGACTACATTGGCCAGACCATGCTCTCCAAAGGCTACACACGCGGGCTGCTGGAACAGGAGCCGCAACTCGATCCCGCCAAAACCGTGCGCCAGGTGGTCGAAGAGGCCGTGCAGCCGATTGTGGACATGCTCAAAGCGTTCGAGGAGATCAGCAACAAGTTCAGCGATCCCGACGCCGACTATGACAGGCTGATCGAGGAACAGGGCCGGCTGCAAGAGCAACTGGACAAGCACGACGCCTGGACGCTGGACAGCCGGCTCGAACAGGCTATGGACGCGCTGCGCTGCCCGCCCGGCGACACGCCGGTCACCGTGCTCTCCGGCGGCGAACGACGCCGCGTCGCGCTGTGCCGGCTGCTGCTCACCGAGCCGGACATCCTGCTGCTCGACGAGCCGACCAATCACCTCGACGCCGAGTCGGTGGCCTGGCTGGAGCGCCATTTGCAGCAATACCCGGGCACCGTGATTGCTGTCACGCATGACCGCTACTTCCTCGACAACGTGGCCGAGTGGATTCTGGAACTTGATCGCGGCTTCGGCATTCCATGGCGCGGCAACTACTCCTCGTGGCTGGCGCAAAAGCAGGAGCGCCTGCGGGTGGAAGAGAAAGCCGACGAGAAGCGCATCCGCACGCTGGAGCGCGAACTGGAATGGATTCGCATGTCGCCGCGCGCCCGGCAGGCCAAAGGCAAAGCGCGTGTCAGCGCCTACGAAAATCTGCTCAGCCAGGAAACCGAGCGCCGGCGCGAAGAAATGCAGATTTACATCCCGCCCGGCCCCCGGCTGGGCGATGTAGTGATCCAGCTCGATCACGTGACCAAATCCTTCGGCGACCGCGTGTTGTACGAAGACCTCAACCTGTCCATTCCGCCCGGCGCCATGGTCGGCGTGATCGGCCCCAACGGCGCCGGCAAAACGACGCTGCTCAAGCTGATCACGGGCGTCGAGAAGCCGGACGCCGGAACCGTCACCATCGGCCAGACGGTCAGGCTGGGCTATGTGGATCAAAGCCGCGACTCGCTCAACGGCGAAGCCACGGTGTGGGAGGAGATCAGCGGCGGCGAAGAGACGATCACCCTGGGCCAGCGCAAGATGAACTCACGCGCCTATGTGGCAGCCTTCAACTTTATCGGCGCGGACCAGCAAAAGAAGGTCAAGGCGCTGTCGGGCGGCGAGCGCAACCGCGTGCATCTGGCCAAAATGCTGCGGCGCGAAGCCAATGTGCTTTTGCTCGACGAGCCGACCAACGACCTGGACGTGAACACCCTGCGCGCGCTGGAAGAGGCGCTGGAAGAGTTCGCCGGCAGCGCGTTGGTCGTCAGCCATGACCGCTGGTTTCTCGACCGCATCTGCACTCACACGCTGGCGTTCGAGGATGACGGAACGGTGACCTGGTTCGTCGGCTCGGTCAGCGACTACGAGGCCGACCGGCGCAAACGCCTGGGCATCGCCGCCGACACACCGCACCGGCTGGTGCACCGCCGGCTGACGGGTTGACAGACAGGTAGCCAGGGTGTCCGACACCTTTGAGGTGTCGGACACCAGTCTGTTACCTCATTGACAACCACACACGAGGGGTCTAGAATCTCCCTGCGATCCTGCGGTGAGGAGGTGAATCGACTGCAATATCTCCACCCATAGTCTGCGATACGCGCTACAGCTCGCATCTTGTGTCCCATTCTCGTTTCCAAAATCCGTTCGATGATCCGAGTATCGAGGAGGAAGGATCCCCATGTACGGTAAGAGAAAGCTGACTCGTCGCGGATTCGTTAAAGCCAGCGTGCTCACCAGCGGCACCTTGTTCCTGGCTGCCTGCGCCGGCGGAGGAGGAGGCGCAGCCCCAGCCCAGCCCAAGGCCGGCGAACAGCCCGGCGCCGCCACCCAAGCCCCGCCCATCGCGCCCGCCATCGAAATGCCATTCCCAATGGACGATGCGGCCAGGAACCCGCTCAACATCGGCACGGATCCGATCGACGGCGTATTCTTCTCCGGCGGCTTCGGGCATGACTACATTGTCTATGCCGCCCAACTGGTCGAGGCCGTTCACCCCGGCGTGAAAGTGAGCGTGAAGCCGATCCAGAAAGTAGCCGAGGAACTGCGCCCGCGACTGGTCGAAGGCAACCCGCCTGACGTGATCGACAACAGCGGGGCAGGCCAGTTCAACACGACCGACCTGGTCAACGAAGGCCAGCTCATGGAGCTGGACGAGCTGATGGAAGCCCCCTCGTGGGACACGCCGGGCGTGAAAGTGAAGGACACACTCTTCCCCGGCTCGCAGGACAACCTGAAGTACGACGGCAAGCAGATGGGTATCAACGTCGCCTACACCGTCAGCGCCATCTGGTACTCTAAGCCGGCATTCGAAAAGGCCGGTTACACCTACCCCAAGACCTGGGCCGAAATGCTCGATCTGTGCGAGCAAATCAAGAAAGAGGGCAAGCAGGCGCCGTGGACGTACCAGGGCAAGTACCCCTATTACATGTGGGGCATCGTGCTGAACCAGCTCATGTACAAGGCGGCCGGCAACGACGCCATGATCGCCCTCGACAACCTCGAGCCGAATGCCTGGAAGAACCCGGATGTGCTGCGCGCCGTGCAGGACATGTACGCGCTGTGGGACAGGGGCTATATCATGGAAGGCACCGCCGGCCTGAACCACACCGAGGCGCAGGCCGAATGGCTGAACGGCAAGGCCGTCTTCCTGCCCTGCGGCACCTGGCTGGAAAATGAGATGAAGGCCCAGACGCCATCCGGCTTCAACATGACGGCGGCAGGCATTCCCGGCTACACCGACGGCAAAGGCTCTATAGACGCGGTAGCCGCTGACGGCGGCGAACCGTTCGTTGTGTTCGCCAAAGGCAAGAATCCGCGCGGCGGGATGGAGTTCCTGCGCGCCCAAATCTCGCGCGCCGCTGCCAAGTTCTTCGCCGAAAAGGTCAGCTCGATCATGCCCGTGAAAGACGTGACCGGCATGCAGGCTACAGAAGGCGTCAAATCCGCGATTGCCATTGTGGACAACGCCAAAGGCGCCATCATCAAGTTCAACCTGCCCGGTTGGTACTCTTCGTTCGGCAAGGAAATCGAGCAGCGCACGGGCGAACTGCTCACCGGAGTCATCAAGCCGGAGGAGTTTGTCAACCTGATGCAGAAGAAGGCCGACGAAATCGCCGCCGACCCCGAGATCAAGAAGTTCAAGCGGGAATCCTGATTCTCGCCCCGGCGCAAAGCGGACTCCACCCGGCGCGGTGGAGTTCGCTTTTCAGGAGTCGTAGCGCATGCGGCACGGGAAGAACCGTTTCATCGTCTCGTTCCTCGGCATCCCCATCCTGCTCTACCTGATCTTCGTGCTGATCCCCTACGCTGGCGCGATGGTCATGTCGCTCACCCGCTGGAGCGGCGTCACCACGCTGGACAAGGTGCAATGGCGCGGGCTGGCCAACTTCGAGCGACTGCTCACCGACGACAAATTCTGGAATGCGCTGAGCCACAACATCATCATCCTGATCTTCCAGCCCATCATCATCATCGCCCTGGCGCTGCTGTTCGCGGCTTTGTTCACTCAGGGCTTGCGCGGCGCGCGGTTCTTCCGCATCGTGTTCTTCTTCCCGCAGGTCATGTCCGTCGCTGTGGTGGCTATTCTGTGGAGCTTCGTGTTTCACCCCACCATGGGCATCCTGAACGGCGTCCTGCGGGCCATCCTGTCGCCGTTCGGGGTGCGTTGGCCGGCGTTCCCCTGGCTCGGCGACATCAACACCGTGCTGCCGGCGGTCATCATTGTCGCCATCTGGCAAGCCGTTGGTTTCTACATGGTGTTGTTCATCTCCGGCATGCAATCCATCCCCGACGAGTTCTATGAGGCCGCCCGCATCGACGGCGCCAACGGCTGGACTCAATTCTGGCGATTGACCCTGCCCCTGATCTGGGAGTCCATTCGCACCGGCGTCGTCTTTCTCGCCATCGGCGCGATGGACATGTTCACCTACGTCACCGTGCTGACCAACGGCAGCGGCGGGCCAAGCCGCGCCGCCGATGTGCTCTCCACCGACATGTACGATCAGGCTTTCGGCGGCGGCAACAACACCAACCCGTTCGGCTACGGCACCGCCATCGGTGTGGTGTTGCTCTTCCTGATCCTCGGCCTGTCCATCCTGAGTTTGCGCCTGACCCGGCGCGAAGTGGCGGAGTATTGAGCCATGGCTACTCGGACTGCAACCTCCACCCCCGCGATTGAAGCCAGCCGGCCGGCCCATTCCGGCAGCATCGGGGCGCACATCCTCAAAGTCCTGACGTACATCGTGCTGGGCATCTGGTCGCTGATCGTCGTCTACCCCATGCTCTGGTCCGTCATCAGCAGCTTCAAGACCGACGCGGAAATCTTCAGCGACCCCTGGTCATTGCCGACGCAATGGATGTTTGAAAACTTCGTCCGCGCCTGGACCAAGGCCCAGATCGGCGCTTACATCGGCAACACTTTCCTGGTCATCATTCCGGCCATCTTTCTCACCCTCCTGCTGTCGTCGATGGCGGCCTATGTGTTTGCGCGGTTCGAGTTCCGGCTCAAGACGGTGTTGTTCTACACGTTCCTGACCGGCATGATGTTCCCCATCTTTCTGGCGCTGGTGCCGCTCTATCTGGTGATGAAGTACATCAAGGACTTCACCGGCATCCCCATGCTGAACACCTTTGGCGGCCTGATCGTCGTGTATATCGCCTATTCGCTGTCCTGGACAATCTTCTTCATGACCGGCTTCTTCAAGACGCTCCCGCGCGAGATCGCCGAAGCAGCGTTTATGGACGGCGCCGGCCACGCCCGCACCTTCTTCAGCGTCATGCTGCCGCTGGCCCGGCCCGGCCTGGTGTCGGCGGCCATCTTCAACTTCCTCGGCCAGTGGAACCAGTTCATCCTGCCCACCGTGTTGATGAGCAATGCCAACGTGCCGGAGGGTCAGACCAACTACGTGGTGTCGCAGGGCTTGTACTACTTCCAGAACCAGCAACGATATCAGAGCGACTGGAGCGGACTGTTCGCCGCTGTCGCCATCATCACCATCCCGACACTGGTCGTCTACATCATTTTCAACGATCGGATCGAGAAAGGTCTGACGGTCGGCGCAATCAAGGGTTGAGGATTACCCATCCGTCAATCCATGCTTCAGCGCGTATACAGCAGCCTGAGTGCGATCGGCGACGCGCAAC
>DAOTYS010000086.1:0-11145 GCA_034434575.1 Thermoflexales bacterium | reverse complement strand
CCCAGCAGCATGGGGATGGTCTTGGACACCTGGCGGGTGAACTCGATTGTGTTCTCTGCGCCCCGGCAGTCGGTCGCGCCGCCGCCTACGCCCAGCGTGCAGTTGCCCGCGCCGAACGTGTTGAAGTAGTTCAGCAGGTTAGCCGAGGCCGCGCGCAGCGAGCCGCCCACGGGCGGAGGCGCGGCAGGGCGCGGATTAGCCGCTGTGAAGGTCACCGGCCCGGTGGGCCGCACGCGGTAGGCATCCGGGCTGGCCGACGCGCCACCCCAGCCATAGGTCATTACACCGACAACGTTGCTCACGGTGTCGCCGCCGCGCAGGGTGTTGGCTGCGGTCAGCGTCAGGCCGTTGCGCGCGAAGATGACCGGATCGGGGTTCTGCGTATTGCGCTCATCGTCCAGCAGGATGCGATTGAGATCGTTGGCGGCCTGGACGGCCAGCGCCGCTGCGCCGGGGGTGGTGATGTGCGTGGATTGTTGCAGGCGACCGCCGGATGACAGAGTGACCTGGCCGAAGCGGCCCAGGTAGAAATTGTCGGTCACCGTCAGGTTCTGCGGCAGCCGCACGCGCATGCCCTCATACGCTTCTGGCGCGAGGGAGTTGCTGAAAGGCAGGGTCACATCTGCCGGCGCCGGCAGCGCCGCCGGGCCGCAGATCAGGATGGATGGCGCATTGCCCAGGCGCGTCTGGTTGTTCGTTTCGCGCACGGTGTCGGTCACCACCACCAGGTCGCCCAGGCTGACTGAATTGCTGCCGCCGTTGAAGACGAACAAGCCTTCTGAGGTGAGCGGATTGCTGTCGGGTGTTTCGCTCTGGATGTAGAACCCTTGCAGGCTGTTGATGGTCTCGAAGTCGCCCACCACGATGCCGCGCACGGTGACGACTGTGCCGCTCAGCGGGCTGCTCGTGGTTGGCCCTTGCACGGCGCTGATGGGCGTGAGCGGATCGGTGCAAATGGCCGGCGGCGGCGCCAGCGTGGTGAAGCCGCTGGTGAAGTTGGCCGCCATGGTATCCGGCGGATCGTCGGCGTCCTGGTCGTTGACTTGAGCGGCGACAACCGTCAAAGCGCACGTCTCGCCCGGCGCAAAGTCCGCTGCCGGGTCCAGCGTAAAGGTGGTCGGCCCGCCGGTGACGGTCACGTTGCTGGCGCTCGGCGCGCGCGTCCCGCTGCTGCCGCAGGCCAGGCTGAACCAGTCGCCGGTCACGGTCACCGGCTCGCTGAAGGTGATCGCCACGTTGCTGTTCAGCGGCACGTTGGTTGCGCTGTTCGGCGGGTTCACTGCGCTGACAGCCGGTGCGGCGTCGCTGGCGATGGCGTTGCCGCTGAAGGTCACGTTGTCGAAGCGCAGCGTGCCGCCGGTGCTGTAGGAGCTGCTGGGATTCGAGGCGACGTACTGGGTGTTGGTGGGCGGGGCAAACGATGAAACCACGCGCACGCGCAGATCAGCGATGTTGTTCACAGCAGGATAGCCGCTGAGGTCCACCGTGCGGGTGTACCACGTGTCGCCGGCGGTGACGGTGTAGGTGGCGACGTCATTGAACGTGACACCGCCGTCCACTGAGTAGCGCACGACAACCGTATTCGCGGCGGTGTTGCTGTGGCGCTGCTGAAAGAAGAATTCGATGTCCTGCCAGCCGATGGTGCTGATCTGGAACTGCGCGCCGGCGGTTTTGTTGCCGGTACCCTGAGCCGGGTAGGTCGTAGTTTGCCAGCCATTTCCGGGAAGGCCGGCGAAAGTTCCACTTGGGGCCGTTGTGCCCCCAACCAGCGAGGCTGTGCCGCTACCGATGCTGGTGGTCGGTGTGGATGTGTTAGCGTAGTCGAACGTCCACTGGGTGATGACAGTGAGCGCGCGCGCCGGCCGGGGCGACACAGCCACAGTAACCAGTTGCATGGTCAGCAGGCCGATCAACACAGCCAGACGAGTTGAGGTGGAAACAACGCGAAGCAAGCGATTCGTGAAAGCCATAGCCTTATGACGCACCTGTCTACGGGTTTTGAAACGGGCAAGCGGCATGATAGCCCGCTCAGGTTAAGGAATTGTTGTCCGCGCCGCGCCCGGTGACAGGCGATACACGACAGATCGAAATCAGCTCAGTCGCGCCGGCTGGCGGGCAGATACACCCGGGCCGGCAAATCCACCAGCGCGAAAATGCCCGATCCGCTCAGCCCGGCATACACCTTGCTTGGATCCTGCGGGTCCAGTTTCACCGCGCTGACGCACAGGCAGATTGGATCGGTCAGTCCTGCGCTATAGGTGATCCAGCTTGAACCGCCGTTGACGCTGCGGAACACGCCGGCGCCGGTGGCGGCATAGAGCGTGTCCGGCGACTGGGGATCGATGGCCAGGTCGGAGACGTAGTAGGCCGGGCTGAGAGACGGCGACCCCAGCAGAGGCAGACCGCTGGTGAGGACGGTCCAGGTCGCGCCGTTGTTGACGCTTCTGAAGATGCCGCGCCCGTTTGTGCCGGCGTAGAGCACGGTGGGCGACACAGGATGGACGGCGAACGTCAGGACCGGCGCGCTGTTGCTGCCAATCGGAGCGCCGCTTTTCATGGCATTCCAGCTTGCGCCGCCGTTGGTGCTGCTGTAAGCCCAGCCATTGGAAACCGCTGTGTAGAGCGTGGTTGACAGATGAGGATTGATTGCCAGCGCCGTCACAGCGCTGCCTGCAATCCCTGTTTCAGGTTTCAGCGCAACAACACACGACAAGCGCCCGCCGATGCCAGCGCGCCGGCGGTGGCATCGGTCGGTTATTCCATTTGGGCGCGCGCAAACGCGCGGTCAGCCGCAATCAGCCCTTCACGCTGCCGGCCAGCAATCCGCGCATGAACAGCTTGCCCAACAGCAGATACACGATGATGGTGGGGGCGGCGGCGATCAACGCGCCCGACATCTGGATGTTCCATTCGGTGGTGAAACTGCCGGCCAGGTTTTGCACGGCCACGGTCACCGGCGCCAGCCGGGGATTGCTCAACACCACCAGGCCGATGATGAAGTCATTCCAGATGGATGTGAACTGCCACAGCAACACAACGGCAAAGGCCGGCGCGGCAATCGGCAGCAGAATGTGCCGGTAGACGCCGAAGAATCCGCAGCCATCCATTTTGCCGGCGTCGACCAGATCATCTGGCACGCCGGCGTAGTAGGTGCGGAACATCAGCGCAGTGATCGGGATGCCGAACACGCAGTGAATGAAGACCAGGCCGGGGATCGTGCCGTACAGGCCGAAAGCGCGCAGGGTGAGCACCATCGGAATCAGAATGCCCTGGTAGGGCAGGAACATGCCGATGAGAAACAACAGGAAGATCGTGTTGCTGCCCCGGAAGCGCCACTTCGAGAAAATGTAGCCGTTGAGCGAGCCGATGAGCGACGAAATAATGGCCGCCGGCACGGTGATCAGCAGGCTGTTCATGAAGTTCGGCGAGACTTTCGACCACGCCTCGGCAAAGCTGCCTAAATACAATCCCTGCGGCAAATCCCACATGCGCGCGATGCTCACCTCGGTGTAAGGCTTGAAACTGGTGTTGACCAGCACGTACACCGGCATCAGAAAGTACAGGGCGAAGGCGATCAGGGTGGCGTAGATGGCCGCGCGCGACCACAGCCGCTTGAAGGAAAAGTGGCTGGCTCGCATTTATCGCTCCTGCTCCTTGCGCACACTCAAGAGATAGGGCGCCACCAGCAGCGCCGACAGGACGATCATGAACGAGCCGATGACTGCCGCCAGCGAGAATCGGTTGGCGGTGAACATCTGCTCAAACATGTGCGTAGCCAGCATGTCGGTGGAAAATGCCTGGCCGGTTCCGCTCATCACCATGACAATGTCGAACACGCGAATGGCGCCCATGCCGGTAAGCACAATGGCGGTGAAGGTGACCGGGGCAAGCATGGGAATAATGATGTGGCGGTAGAGATTCAACGTGTTGCAGCCGTCCATCTGAGCGGCCTCTCTCACCTCGGCGGGTATGCCGCGCAACGCTGCCAGATACAGCGCCATGATGTAGCCGGAGAATTGCCAGGACGAGGCGATGCTGATGAACACAATGCCGAAGGTTGGATCGGCGAACCACTTGGATTGCAGAAAGCTCAGGCCGGCGGCCTCGAACAGCAAATTGATGCCGGTGTCGGGTCGCATCAGCCAGCGCCATGCCACGCCGGTGACCACCGCCGAAACGGCAAACGGAAAGATGAAGATGGTGCGGAAAAACGCCTCGCCCTTGATGCGTTGGTCAAGCAATGAGGCCAGCAGGAATCCAATGACGATGCACTGGCTCATGAAGCCGAGGGCGTACAACGCCAGATTCCGCAAGTCCATCTGGAAGCGGAAGCTGTTGAACATGCGCTCCCAGTGACCCAGGCCGGTGAAGGTGTAGTCGATGACGGACGTGTTCCAGTTGGCAACCGACACGTAGAACGTCCAGGCAATGAAGGTGTAGATGAAGATGCCGACGGCAATGATCGATGGCGCGAGCGCCGCAATGGCGATCACCATATCGCGGTTGAACCGTCGTCTGCGCGCCATCGGCGCCGCGGTCGAAAGGCGGGTTTGGCTGACAGCCATAGGATATGACAACGCCTGACGGAAAAGGGCTGAGTCCCAGTCCCGTCAGGCGCGCGCAATTCCGCTACTTGCTCAGGCCGGCGGTCTTGGCTGCGGCGACCAGTTCCTTCATCGCGGCGGCGGTGTCCTTGCTGGCGAGCAGAGTGCTGACCACTGTGTCGTAGTCGTTCACAAATCCTTGCGGCGCGGCGGCGCCGTGTTGGATGCTGCCCACGATAGTGTTGGTCTTGAACGCCTCGATCGTCTGCTTCAGGTAGTCATCGTACTTGCTCAAGTCAGGGTCGGTGCGGGCAGGGATCGACCCCTTGAGCGGGTTGAAGGCATCCTGGCCCTCCCGGCTGCCGCACAATTTCAACCAGTTGATGACATTCTCGCGGTGCTTGACGTTCTTGGGCAGCCCGAACGAGTCGGACAGAGCCACAAAGATGCCGTTGGTGTCTGGCGCGGGCGCCCAGCCGTAGTCCTTGAAGCCGGCCGACATGAACAGACCGTGCGTCCAGTCTCCCATGATCATGGTCGAGGCTTTGCCGCTGGTCATCACTTCGTTGATGTCGCCCCAGGCCACGCTGAGGTAGTCGGCCTGCGCGTATTCGTGCGACTTCAGCAGGATGTCCATGGCTTCTTTGACGCCGGGGTCATCCCAGGCCGTTGCGCCGTTGAACAAGCCGTTGTACTTCTCCGGCCCCAGTGTGGCCACCAGAATGTTTTCGAACACGTGCGCAGAGAAGTTGGGGTCGGCCCCGGCCACTGCCAGCGCGCCGATGCCCTTGGCCTTCAGCTTCTCGGCGTAGTCAAACCACTCGTTCCATGTGGCGGGCGGCTTGTCCAACCCGGCTTCGGCAAGGTGCTTGGTGTTGTACCACATCACATTTGAGCGGTGAATGTTCACCGGCACCGAATAAGGCTTGCCCTCGTAGGACGCCAGCTCGATCAAGCCTTTCGGGAACACGTTGTTCCAGCCCTCCGAGGCGTACAGCTCGGACAGGTCCTCCATGCGCCCGGCCACCACGTGGCTGGCGATCAGTTCCTGGCCGAGGTGCACCTGGAAGCTGTCTGGCGGGTCGCCGCCGATCATGCGCGTCTCCAGCACGGCTTTCATGTTGCCGCCCTGGCCCGCGCCGCCGGCCAGCGCCGCGTTCACGATCTCCACAGCGGGGTACTTTTCTCGGTAGATTTTGTACAGCGCTTCGAGCGCTTCGACTTCGCCGCCGCTGGTCCACCAGCTAAAGATCTCCAGCTTCCCGCCGCCGGCTGCCGGTTGGGCCGGCTGCTCCGCGGCAGGCGCCTGAGTGGCCGGGCGGGGCGCGGCGCATGCGGCGAGGGCAACGCCGGTTGCGCCAAGGCCAAACAGTTTCAGGGATTGTCGTCGGGTGAATTTGCGATTCGTCTTCATGGTCTCCTCTCAAATCTCCTTTGTCCAACGATCTCCTTTGTCCAACGATCTCTCTGCGCGTGGGCAATGCGCAGGCATAGACGGCATTATACAAGCAGCGAGTTGCGGGGTTGCCGGTTGCGCACCCTTGCCGGGTACAATCGTCACGTCAGCCTGGTGCTGTGTGTTGGGCGTCCGGCGAGGCGAGGGTAGTGTGGCGTGAAGCGATGGAATAGATGCGCCGGCATGGCGTTTGTGGCGGCGATGATGGCGGCCTTGACTTTTCAAGCGCCGGCTGCAGCCCAGCGCGTCCAGCCGCGCCGCGTCAATGCCCCATATTTCCCCGGCGCGCCGGCCTGGAGTCGCAGCGCCATCTTCTGGTTTGGCCAGAACCAACAGGGACTGCCCTCCCGCAACTACCCTGACGTGCGGGTGGGATACTCCAACACTGCGCTGCATGTCCGCGTGACAGTGGTCGATTACGCCCTGTGGTATTCGCCCTCCCCGTCGGCGGCGACCGATCTCACTCAATACGATGCAGTTGCTATCTACCTCGACACCGGCCGCGATCGCAGCGCCGCGCCGCAAGCCGACGACTACTGGTTTCTGTCTGCCTATCGCTGGGATTCGGGCGGCAACAACCCGGCCTACCAGCGGCGCGCGCGCGGCGCCGGCGCCGGCTGGGATACGAGCTGGGCCGGCGCGTGGACCGATGCAACGAATGGCGACTGGAACTGCGATCCCGGCCCCAACAGCAACGCCTGTGGGATCGATAACGGCTGGACGGCGTTTTTTAACATTCCGTTTTCCAGCGTCGGCTTGTCCGCTCCGCCCCCAACCGGCACAGTGATCGGATTTGGCGTTGCGCTGTATGACCGCGACGATCAGCCGCCAGCGGGCGCAGTCGCTCCACAGATGTGGCCGGAGACATTCAACGCAGACAGTCCGGCCACCTGGGGCGAACTGCGCTTTGGCGAGCCGTCGCACCGGCCTGTGCCGGCCATCGCGCGCGGCGCGACCATGATCCGCGCGGCGTCGCCGGCTGATAACACGGTCGAGGATGCCTGGATGGGGGGCGGCGGCCTGTGCAACGGCGGCCAGTTCGGCGGCAGCACCGTCAACCATGGTGCCGCTGTCGATCTGTATTTCGGCACGGAGGTGCGCCCGGTGCACTTTCCATGCTTCAACAAATCGTTTCTGCGCTTCCAGTTGAGCGCCCTCCCGCCGGGCAAGGTCATCGTCTCGGCGAGCCTGACGCTGCACCTGTGGGGCAGCGCGGATCCAACCCGCGCCCAGCGATCATGGGTGCATTTGTTCACCGTCAGCGACCCGTGGGACGAGATGACCATTCACTGGAACAACGCCCCGCTGGCGCAGGAGAATGTTTCGGCCATCTATGTCTACACCTACAGCCAGGCGTCCATTGTCTGGCCCGGCGACCCCTACGCCTGGGACGCAACGCAAGCGGTGGCTGAGGCTTATGCGCGCGGCCAGCCGCTGAGCGTTGCCCTGTATGGATCGGACACCGCCGAGCACAGCAGCAAATACCTGACCTCCTCGGAGGCCGAGAACTGGAACGCGGCTGGCCGTCCCCGGCTGGATGTGGTATGGGGCGACGCGATTCAGTTTCCGGCGCGCGCCTTTGCACCGCGTGTCGTCAGGCCGTGAGCAGGGTTGGAAAGGTTGGTAAGGTTCATCAGGTTCGGAAGGTGGCGAATGTCAGGCGTCA
This sequence comes from Thermoflexales bacterium, assembly GCA_034434575.1. Lineage (GTDB taxonomy): Bacteria > Chloroflexota > Anaerolineae > J036 > Brachytrichaceae > Roseilinea. The sequence continues at coordinate 3,479 of DAOTYS010000086.1, read as the reverse complement.
AGCTGTTCGGTTCTTCAGGTTCTTGTGTTGCGCGCTTGCGGGTCGTGGATTGGTTGTCCGTCCTTTGGCGTCTGTTGACTGGTGTTGTCTGCGCGCTGTGCTGTGTGATCTGTCTGGTGTGCGCGACGCAGCCCGCACAAGCGGCTCAATCTGCTGGCCGGGCGCTCTTGCAGCAGCCGCCGGTAGTCAGCAATGTGCTGATTCTGTCACCCACGCTGGCGGTGTTTGAGAAGTTCGAGGCGCACTTCGACGTGGCGACGGCGGCAACCCTGCGCGACCTGCCCTATGACCCGGCCCCGCCGCCCGGCCTGCCGGCCGGCGCTGGCGTCAGCGTTGATGTTCTGTTCTCGCCCGATAACTGGGGCGCGGTCATCACGCAACCGGCCTTCCTCCATCAGCCCTATACGGTGACGCTTCGCGACAGCCGGGACCACCTCGCGCCGAACGGCAAGCCGCGCTGGGCTGTGCGATTTGCGCCGCAGCGCGCCGGCAACTGGCAGTTTCGCATCCGCGTTCAGGATGCCGGCGGCGTGACTGTGTATCCACCTTCCGGCGCGCTCACCTTCACGGTCAGCGGGCAGAGCGCCAACCCGCACATTCGGCGCGGTTTTCTGCGCGTCAGTCCAACCGACCCGCGCTACTTTGCCTTTCAGGACGGCTCGCCATTTGTGGGACTGGGGTATAACGCCGGATTGTCCTCCAGCGCGGCGCAGGCTGAGCAGCGCCATGCGCTGCTCGAAGAATATGGCGTCAATTTCCTGCGCGTCTGGCTGAGCGGGTGGAGCATCAATGGCTCAGCCTGGACGCCATGGGCCTGGCCGAATCAGCCCACAGACGGCTATCTGCCGGCGACCAATCTGGACATTTCCAGAACGTTCAATGGCGCGGATGTCTCGATGCGACTGGCGCAGACCATGCGCTGTTACTTTGGCGACTTCTGGCAAGGCGGCACGCCAATTGAGCCGAACACAGTGTACAGCCTGACGGCGCGCGTGATGCTGGATGGTGTGACTGGGCCGGCCACCTCCGGCCAGCCCTATGGCTTTGTCATCAAGCGTGGCGGGTGGCCCGATGCCGCGTGCAGCGGCGGGACGCGCATCACGCCGTATGTGGCCGGCACAACCGGCTGGATCACCGTCACCGGCGTTTACACCAGCGGCGCGAATGAATACTGGCTGGACTACCTGTATCTTGCGCTGGACAACACCACTGCCGGCTACGTTTACATCGACGATGTGCGCGTCTGGCGCGCTGCTGATCCCCATCGGGTCAACATCCTGCGCGAGCCGAATGCCAACAGCCATCTGTACTTCGACCCGCTGAACGCGGCCAGAGCGGATATGCAGTTCGAGGCGGCGCAGCGCCACGGGGTGTATCTCAAAGTTGTGATTGACGAGAAGAGTGAGTGGATTCGCAATCGCATTCTGCCGGGCGGGGCCATGACCACCACGGCCAATGGCAACAACTACTTCTACGCCGCGCCGGGGACAAAGGGGCGCTGGTTGCACGAGGCGTGGTGGCGCTACCTGATCGCGCGCTGGGGCTACAACACGGCCATCCACTCTTTCGAGTTTGTGAATGAGGGCGATCCTTACAATGGCAATCACTACGACATTGTGAATGCCATGGCGCGCTACTTCCGCCGGTATGACCCGTCGCGCCACATGGTCACCACCTCCTTCTGGCACTCACTGCCCAACCGCGAGTTTTGGTCGAACGCGAACTATCCTGATGTGGATTACGTCGATCTGCACGCCTACATCTCCACCGGCTGGGGCAACGACGCGGCTTTTCTCGACGCCAATCGGATCGAGACGCAGCCGCAGCATGTGCGCACCGGCAACGCCTCGGCGCGCGTGGCCGGCGCGGACAATCAGCGCCGCGCTATCACGCCGCGCGGTCTGGTCATCCGCGAGCCGGGCGAGTGGATCGTGCGCTACTGGATGAAGGCGGAGAGCTTCGCGGCCAACTGCTCCTTTTCGACCACCGGCGGGATGCAACGCGTCCGCTGGGGGCTGAGCGATGGCCGCGAAGGCATTGTGCCGGCCAATCTGGAAGGCAAGGATTTCATCTGCACGTCGCCGGCCGGCACATTTGGGTGGACGCAATTTCGCAGCGACCGCGACCGCGACGGCCAGCTTGTCCCGCTGCAATATCGGCTCGTCATCACCGCCGGCCAGCCCCGCGAAGTCACGTTGTGGCTTGAAAATTCAGGAGGCGTCACCGGCACGGCGTGGTTCGACGACATTGAACTGGTCAGTCCATCGGGGCGCGTTGTGCCGGTCATTGGCCAGTTCGATCTCACCCCATTCGACGAGGATACCGCCTGGTACAACCGCGCCTACGGCGATTTGCTGGGCGCAGGCAGCCCTGCCGGCGTCACCAAACCGCTGGTGCGCGGTGAAACCGGCGTGGACACAACCGCGCAACAGGACTGGCAGCGCGCCGTCAACAGCGACACACAGGGCGTCTGGCTGCACAATCACGTCTGGGGCCAGATCAACCCCGGCGGCATGTATGACCTGATGTGGTGGGCTGCCGAGACGATTGACCGCTACACCAGCGGCAACTTCGACATCAACCAGTTGCGCGCCCGGCATATCTACACACCGTTCCTCACCTTTCGCAATTTCATGGCCGGCGTCCCGCTCAACAACGGCCACTACCGCGATCTGGCAGCGACGACATCGCATCCCGATCTGCGCGCATGGGGCCAGCGCGATGATGTGAGTGGCCGCATGCACGCCTGGGCGCAGAATCGCAATCACACCTGGAAACGAGTGATATCTGACACAGTCGGCGCGCCGATTTCCGGGTCAATCGCTATTCCCAATCTCCCCGGCGGGGTCTATACCATCACGTGGTGGAACCCATACAGCGTCACTCAAGCGATCTTCCTGACGCAGACGATCAGTGTCCAGGCAACGACAACAGTGACACTTTATTTGCCGGCGCCGCTGCAGGCGGATGTCGCCTTCAAGCTGGAGCGGATGTGGCAATGGCCGCCCGGCGCCATACCGCGCGCGTTTGTGCCGCTGGTTGCGCGAGATGACTGGTAGGGCGCGCTGTTGTGTTCATTCCAGCCCGAACAGCTGCCGCAGCCAGGGCGCACCGCTCAGGCAGATCAAAGCCAACATGCCCAGCCTCATCGCTTTGCCGGCCCAGGCGCTGGCGATGAACTTCCACACCGGCATGCGGATGACGCCGGCCACAATGCCGCCGACGTCGAAAATGGGATTGGGAATGGCGGCCAGCAGGAATATAGCGATCATGCCGCGACGTTGCATGAATCGCTGGAGGTTCTGATACAGCCGTCCGCGCGGAACGACTACGGTTCCGCCATAGCCGGCCATGTAACCGGTCAGTTCACCCAACGCCGCGCCCAGGCCGGCCACAATGCCAACCTCCGGGAAACTGAATACCATGCCGGCGGCGCAGGCAAACACAAACACCGGGGCCGGAATAATCAGTGTGGCATT
>DAOTYS010000085.1:0-1755 GCA_034434575.1 Thermoflexales bacterium | reverse complement strand
GCGGAAAAAACGGCGCGAGCCGCCGCCGCGAAAGAGAACTTTCAGTCGGAGTGACGGTTGTGCGGCTGCTTCTCCCGTTGCTGGCTCTGACACTCGCCGCCCAGACCCGCATCGACGCGCCCACGCAGGCGCGCAGCGTGAGCGGACGGGCCTATTACCACTCCGGCACAGCGCCGCTGTCGATCCCGGCCAACTCGTGCGCAGAGTTCCAGTTCCCGGCGCCGGGCGTGGGAATCGGGGAGCGTATCGCTCCCGGCTGGCCGGAGTCGCTCCCTCCGGGCGTTGTCGGCGTCATGCGCGGCGCGGACAACGCCATCGTGGTGCGCTTGTGCGCCGTGGGAACCGCCGCCACAGTGCCGTCTGCCGTGTGGAGTGCGATTGCGATCCGAGAGTGAACTGGAGGTGTGACGATGTTTCCTGATCCCGCTGATCTCGCCGCAGCCCACGATGCGTTCCTCGAGCGGCAGTACCGTCTGTGGCTCGCAGACAACCGCGGCCGCATCGAGAAACTGGCCGCTGCGCTGCGCGAGGCACACGCGCTGTCGCGGCGCATTTGGGCGAGCGACAGCGATGACGTGCCGGCGGCGATTCTCAACGCACTGTACACGGTTGAGTCGGAGCTGGAGGATTGAGGAGCGCAGATGTCGATCAATCCTTTGATGGAGCTGGCCTCGGCGAAACGCATTGCGAGCCTGCCATCTGATGCAAAGGCAGCGCTGGATGATCTGCTCAGCGAGCTTGCCGCGCATGCCGACCGGCTCGCCGAGCATTCGTGGCGCAAGCGCAAAGCGCCGATGGCTGCCTACTGGCGGGCAGTGAGTGTCTATGCCCGCCATGCCAGGCGCTTGTGCCGCAGAGAAGGCGCAAGAGCATGAAAGCTGCGGCCATTCAACCATACTTGCAGTTGCTTGACAACGTATGGATTGAGACAAGGGACGGCGACCCGTCGGCCTTGGCGCTGTTTCATCGGCACTACAGTTACAGACAACGTGAGAAACCTCCATCATTGTTCGCCGGGCCGGGGCAAAAGATGGTGTTAGTTACGCCGGGCTGCGATGCCCTGTTTGTTTGGCGCAAATTTATATCGGGTGATGGACAAACCGGCGTGAATTGCGCGGTCTTCCGAAACGAGGGGCCGATTCGATCCAGCGTGTTGATCCGGGAGGCCTGCCGTTTGGCTTGGCAGCGCTGGCCCGGAGAGCGCCTGTATACTTACGTCAACCCCAGGAAAATCCGCAGCACGAACCCAGGCTGCTGTTTTCTGAAAGCCGGATGGCGCAGATGCGGAGTGACAAAGCGAAACAAACTGTTGATCCTGGAATGCATCCCTGCGATGCATGGAGATTGAGGAGCACGCATATGGTGTGGTTGAGGGAGGATTGATGGGGCTCTACGTTCCCTATCTCTCTGCTCCGGCATCGGAGGACTCGCCCTCGCAGTCGATATCGCACTGGGAGCAGTGCGCCCGGTCTGTTACGTTGAACGGGAACTCTCCGCGGCCCGGGTCCTTGCGCAGCGCATGGAGGAAGGGTGCGTTCCGCCCGCTCCAATTTGGGGAGATCTCGCAACCTTTGATGGACGCCGCCTGCGAGGCCTGGTGGACGTCGTTACGGCGGGATTCCCGTGCCCGGATTACTCTGTCGCCGGAAAACGCGAAGGACGGTTCGGAAGGCACGGCCAGGTATGGGATCTCGTACGCGAAGCCATTCGCAGTGTCGAGCCGAGGCTCGTCGTGCTGGAGAACGTGGCCGGCAT
>DAOTYS010000084.1:0-28939 GCA_034434575.1 Thermoflexales bacterium | reverse complement strand
GTCGCTGTGCGGGTGGAGTGCCCGATCTACGTCAACGAAGAAGTCATGGAACGCGCCGGTGTGACTCCGGAGGAAGAAGGCACGGTGCCTGATGAGGACCTGGGCGCGTTCAAAGATTTCATCGGCTCCCTGGACCTGGATGACCTGGACAAGAATCCATAGGGCGCGTCTTCGCGTCGCCATGTGACCCGTTCACGCCTCCGCCGAGCGATGATCGCCCGGCGGAGTTTGTTTGCCAACCGGGTGCGAGACCTCAGTGTCCCTGCTTGATCCGTTCACATCCGTTCTGCTAGCGGTCAATATCGGCGCGGCGCTGATGGTGGCGGTGTACGCCTTTCACCAGGGCGTGTTGTTATTTCTGTTTCTGCGCGCCCGGCGCCGGCATCACATGCCACTCGCTCAGCCGCCTTCCGATGGCGACCTGCCCTATGTCACCGTGCAGGCTCCGCTCTACAACGAGCGTTTCGTTGCGCAGCGCCTCATAGCGACATTGAGCGCGCTCGACTATCCGCGCGATCGCCTGCAGATTCAGATACTGGACGATTCGACGGATGATACGCCGCGCATCGTTCGCACGGCCGTCGATGTTGCTGCCGCAGCCGGCGTCCCGATCGAGCTGATTCACCGCGACCATCGCGCCGGCTTCAAGGGCGGCGCGCTGGCGAACGGCTTGCGCACGGCGCGCGGCGAACTCATCGCTGTCTTCGACGCCGACTTCGCGCCGCGCGCCGATTTTCTGCGCCGGCTCTGCGCGCCCTCTGGCCCGTTCAGCGACCCCGCACTCGGATTCGTTCAGACGCGCTGGGGCTATCTCAATCGCGATGACAGCCCCCTGACACGCGCTCAGGCGCTCTTGCTCGATATGCATTTCGGCGTCGATCAGCCGGCGCGCAGCGGCTGGCGGCTGCCGATCAACTTCAACGGATCGGCCGGGGTGTGGCGGCGGGCCTGCATCGACGACGCCGGCGGCTGGCAGTTCGACACACTGACCGAAGACCTCGACCTGAGCTACCGCGCGCAAATGCGCGGCTGGCGCGGAATGTATTTGCTGGATGTTGTCGCGCCCAGTCAACTGCCCGAAGCTGTGACCTCGTTCAAGCGCCAGCAGGCGCGCTGGGCGCGCGGCACTGCGCAATGCCTGCGCAAACTGGCGGCGCGGCTGCTGCGCAGTTCACTCTCCCCGGCGCGCAAAGTGGCGGGCCTGATGCACTTGAGCGGCTACATGACCTATCCGCTCCTGCTCCTGCTGGCGATCAGCTCGCCGCTTCTAGCCATCGAGACGTATGGCGAGCGCGTCATACCCGGCTGGATGAGCCTGATCAGCCTTGCTGGTCTGTTGCCCATGGCGTCCATGTTTGTGGCCCATCGGCAGCAGGGCCGGTCGGCGCGCATGTTCGCGCGCGATTTGCCGGTGGCCATCATGCTGGGGATCGGTCTGGCCTGGTCGAACACAGTTGCCATGTTTGCCGGCCTGACCAGCCGGGCGTCGGGCGTTTTTGCGCGCACGCCCAAGACCGCGCCTTGCGTGGCAGACGGCGCTGCAGGCGTCTGCGCAGAGGAATACAGCGAGGCGCCGGACTGGACTCTGGCAGCAGAGTGCTGCATGGCGCTCTACGTGCTGGGGGTCTGCCTGGCGCTGGCGCGTCTGGGCGAATGGCTGGCCGTCTTTCCGCTGCTGCTCTACGGCCTGAGTTTCGCAGGGGTCGCCCTCAGCCAGTTTGCGCCAATGGCCCGGCGCAAACTGCAGCGGCGTCAGGCGTCGCAGATGCGCGCTCCCTCGGCAGATTAGCCCGCTCCGTTCAACTGTGCGTTGCCAGCAGGCGGCGCAGGTCGGAGCGGCCGCCATCGCCGCCCAACTGCGCGATCGCCTCCGCCGGCACGCCGCGCGCCAGCAGGGGCCGCACGATGTCATCCATGAGGTCAGGCACGTAGGCTCTGGCAATCACAAACGGCCGGCTGGCCGCCACAAGCTGGTAAGCGCCCAGGCTGGCCGGGATGACGACGGATTCGCCGGCCAGCAGGGGCGTCAGCCGGCCCTCGCCAAACACAATGCTTCCTTCTCCCCGCAGCGCCGTCAGCGTGTGAAAACTCGCGCCGGTGGTCTGCTGCGCGCTGGCGCTGACGATGGTGAGGACCTCGCCGGCAAAGTAGCGCGTGGCAGCGAAGCAGGCTCGTTTGACGCCGGCCTCGCTCAGCATCACCGGCTCGATGGTGTGGCGCTCAAACGGGGCGAGGTCGGCCACCTCGATGGATTGATCGATGTGCAGCGCGCGCGGCCGGCCGTTTTCCAGCCGGCCCCAGTCATACAGGCGATAAGTCAGATCGGAGAACTGCTGCAACTCATACACCAGCATCCCCGCGCCCAGCGCATGCACCGTGCCCGGTGTGTTCAGCACCACATCGCCCGGCTTGACCCGCACCGTCTCCAGCACATCGGCCAGCCGGCCCTCGCTGATCGCCTGTCGCAGCGCGTCTCGTGACATGTGGTGTTTGAAGCCGTGGATGATCTGCGCGCCTGGTTCAGCCTCCAGCACATACCACACCTCGCACTTGCCAAACGGTTGCTGCTCTCTCGCGCGCGCATAGGCGTCGTCGGGGTGCACCTGAACCGACAGCACATCGCTGGCGTCGAGGAGTTTGATGAGCAACGGGAAGCGGCAAATCGCCGCTGCGCCGGCCGGCGACGCTCCGCAGCCGGCAGCCTGGCCGAGCGTTCCCAGAATCCCTGCCGGGTCGCGGCGCACGATCTCGCTCATGGTCAGGCCGGCCAGTGGCCCGTCTGAAACAGCGACGGTGTCCTCTATCAGCCACGCCTCGCCGATGCGCCGCCCCGAATCTGCAACGCGGTACATGCGCCCCAATCGTTTGCCCCCCCATATCTTCTCTTTGAGGTCTGGCTTGAATTTCAGCGGCTGATTGGGTTTTTCGCTCATGTCTGATTCCATGCATGGTGGACAAATGGCGCCGGTGCCGGGTCGATCTCTGACATGATGGCGGTGTAGTAGGCTGTCCAATCCCCGAAACAGGCCAGTGAGCAGGCCTGGGCCAGTGGACTGCTTCCTCTGGCGCGCGCAGTGTCCTGGTTGAGGCCGGCTTCGAGCATGAGGGTCGTCGTCAGATCATGGCGGGCGGCGACGCGCGGGTCGTCGCACGCGCCGCGCAGCGCAATGACAATGCTCTTCTGCCACACGGCATCCGGCCGCTCGTAACCGAGGGTTGAGCCATGATTGGCATTGGGCATTTCATCGCACACGGCGGCCGTTTTGGCGATGTGGTTCAACTGCAACTTCCAGTAAGCCGCCACAGGTGCCAGAATGCCCGCGCCGACGATGATGGGCAAACGACCTATGAATTGCCCCGCCAGTCGTTTAGACGGGTTGCGAACGGCCGGGCTGTCCGGGCCGATGACGCGCGCCGCCTCGCGCATGACTGACACTGCCTCGCTGACAGCCGCGCCGGGGTCCGGGATCAGCCACAGTTCGCTGAGGATGCCAAGCAGCAGGAAGATCTGCCACAGGCCGGTCTGATGCGCCGGCGTTGTGAAAGCCGGCCAGTAGCGCGGCGCGCCGGCCTGTGATGCGCGCAGGGCCATGTCTCCACCAGGGCAGAGAACGAGCGCGCTGCACTGGCGGCGGACGGCTTCGTCCAGCGCGCTGAGCGGCTCGTCGTCGGCGCCGCTGGCCGATGATGCGATGACCAGGGTGTCCGGCCCGCTGGCAAAAGCCGGCAAATCGTAGTCCCGCCACACGCTGAGGTGCAGGGGCGATTCACGCGCATAGAGCGCGCGAACCACATCACCGGCGATGGCGGCGTGCCCCATGCCGGCGAACACCACCCGCCCTGCGCGCCGGAAGGCGTCGGGCAGGGCCAGTGAGCGGCCGGCCGCATACGCGACCTCGCACCAGTCTGGGGACTGGCGTATGGCGTCGCGGATGCGCGACGGATCGAAGCTGTCGTAGGATGCAGGGGTGTCGAGATTGCTCACAGTTCAGATGTCCTCCGGGCGCTCGGCTGGATCGGCTGAAGCGTGCAGCAGGGCAACCACATCGCGCTTGCTCCAGCCGGCTTGCTCGGCCACGTCCCTGGCGGCGTCGCGGCGGGTCGCGCCGGCGGCAAGTCGAGCGTTCAGCGCGCTGAGCACCTGCGCTTCGGACCACGTGTCCGCCGGCTGGGGCGCAGCCCCTTCCAGCACGAGCACATACTCGCCGCGCGGCGGGTGGTGGCGCAGATACTCGCCCGCCGTCTCGCACGTCCCGCGCCAGACCGATTCGAACATTTTTGTCAGCTCGCAGGCGATCACCAGCTGGCGCGCCGGGAACGCGGCGGCCAGAGCCTCGACCGTTTTCACCAGGCGATGGGGCGCTTCGTACAGCACGATGGTGCGCCGTTCATGGCGCAGCTCCTCGATCCAGCGCGCCAGCGCCGCAGCCTTGCGCGGCGCAAAGCCCTCGAACACAAAAGCATGGGTGGGCAGGCCGGACACGGCGAGCGCGCTGATGGCCGCGCACGCGCCGGGGATGGAAGTCACGGTGTGTCCGCGCGCGATGGCTGCAACCACCAGTTCATAGCCGGGGTCGGAAATGCCGGGCGTGCCGGCGTCGCTTACCAGCGCCACGTCGCCGGAGTCCAGCGCCGCCAGGATCGCGTCCAGCTTGACCAGCTTGTTGTGCTCGTGATAACTGGTCATCGGCGTGCTGATCTGATAGCGGTCGAGCAGCACGCGCGTCGTGCGCGTGTCCTCGGCGGCAATCAGCGGCGCCTCGCGCAGCACGCGGATCGCGCGCAGTGTCATGTCTTCCAGATTACCGATGGGCGTGGCAACGAGGTACAGCGTGGACATGACGATTGACGATTGACGATTGGGGATTGATGATTAAAGATGGATGATCGAGCGGGGGCATGAACTGCCGCAGCCCTGCCGTGGCAGCCCTGCCGTGGCAGCCCTGCCGTGGCAGCCCTGCCATGAACGCGGTCTATGGCAGGAATTTCTCGATCGTGGCTTTGGCTTTTAATGAGTCGATCCAGCGATCCAGCGCGAGTTGCTGGAAGTAAGCCGTGTCTTCGGCGGTCAAAGCGCGCGTTTGTCGCTCAGTCACCCACACCAGATGAAAGCCGATCGGGCTTTGCACGATCGGGCTGACTTCGTTGGGATTGAGCGCGAAGGCGGCGTCTTCGACTTCGGTCCACAGCACTGCGCCGGCGCCGCGGGTGAACCAGCCCAGGTCTCCGCCATCGGGCCGGGTGCTGTCGTCGATGGACAGCGACTGGGCCAGGGCCGTGAATTTGGCGCCACTGGCCAGCCGGGTCTGCACCGCCCGCGCTTCCACTTCGGTGGCGACGACGATGTGATACGCATGCACATACTCGGCGGTGCGCGGCAACTGGGCGAGCACCCGATCGCGCAGCGCATGCGCCATCAACTCCTGGCGCACCAGATCGCGCGCCTCGGCTTCGGTCTGTTTATTGGCTGCCAGCCAGGCTTCGAATTGAGCGCGACCGCCCCGTATCCTGATGAGCGTCTCGATCTCCTGGTCGATCATTTGCTCTGTGGTGGCGATGTTGTTCGCTCTCGCCTCCTGTTCGATGAGCGCCTGTTCGATCAATGCATCCAGCACTTCATCCCTGAGTTGCGCGGCCAGCGCAAGTCCCTCTGGGGTGTCAGGCGCGGGGCCGGCGGGATCCGACGCGAGATAGCGGCTCAGTTCGCGTTCGAACTGCTCGCGGGTGATCTCCTGTCCGTTGACCCGCGCCGCAAGATGATCGGTTGGCGGTTCAGTGGGGGGTTGTGTGGCGGTTGGCGCTGCCTCGGAAGCCAGGATGATGATCGTGGGCGCGGGCGGCGGCGTGACTGTGGACATCTGCAGCGGCGTCGGGGTGACGTTCAGGACAACGTTGATCGTGACGGTGGACATGGCGCTGGCCGGGCCGGCGGATTGCGCGCTGCCGTCGGCGCAGGACACCAGCAGGACTGCAAGAGGCAGCAACATCGCTGCAATCCTCGCGCGCTGCCGGCCTGGCGCGGAGTGCGCTGTTCGAGTGCGAATCGGGTTCATTGTCCGTTGAACTATACCAAAGCCCGTATACTTAATCTCCGACATGATTGCCCGGCGCGCGCACCTGATCGTCCCCACTTCCATCCTGCTGGCCCTGCTCGGTCTGTTGGCGGCCCATGCCGCGCGGGCGGCCTGGCTGGGCGATCAGGATTTGTGGTGGGATGAGGCGCTGGCGGTATGGGCAGTGCGGCAGCCCCTCGCGCAAACGACGCTGTGGACGGCCGGCGATGTTCACCCTCCGCTCTACTTCTGGCTGTTGTGGGGATGGAGCCGGCTGGGGGGCGACACGCCTTTTGCCATGCGCTATCTCACCCTTGCATTAGGCGTGCTAACTGTCGCCGTCAGCTATACCCTGGCGCGGCGATTGGGGGGCGAGTGGGCCGGCGCGCTGGCGGTCTGGATCACAGGCATGTCGCGCTTCATGGTGTGGTGGTCGCAGGAAATGCGCATGTACATGCTGGCGGCCCTGATGAGCCTTGTCGCGTTGCACTTCACACTTCGATTCGTGGATGCAGCCCGGCGCGGCCTGTGGGGATGGCGCGTCTGGCGCAATCTGGCGCTGTACGCGCTGGCGGCTGCCGGCGCCATGTACACCATCTATCTCTCGGCGGCCAACCTATTGCTGCTCAGTCTAGTCGTGGCGCTGTCCGGCCTGACATGCGCCCTGGCGCGACACTGGCGACATGCGCTGGTGACGCTTGGCGGCTGGTTCCTCGCCAATCTGGCGGTCATTGCGCTGGTCATCCCGTGGCTGACACTGGCATTCAGCAACATGCGGAGCTGGTCGGTGGCTACATCGACCTCGCTCGCATTTCCCTTTCAGTTGTACGGTGTGCTGCTGGCCACTGGCATCTCCACCCATCTCGATGCGGTGACCTGGGCGGTGGCGCCGGTTGGCGGGATATTGGCGATGGGGATGGCAGCCGCGCTGGCGCTGCGCCGGCGCGCCACCCCGAAGCAGCCGGCCTGGCTGGTGGTTGCGCTGCTCGCGCTGACGCTGGCGCTGCCCCCGCTCATTCTGTATATCCTCACCCAACCCGGCCGGACGTTGTTCTATGTCCCGCGCCTGGAAGCGCGCTATTTTGTGCCGTTTGCGCCGTATCTGCTGGCCGGCCTGGCCTGGGCGATTGTGTGGATTGGGCGCGCGCGGCGCTGGGCCGGCGCAGCCGCGCTGCTGGCTGTAGCCGGCCTGTTTGCCTGGAGCCTGTCCCAATACTATGCTGGCCGCCATCTCAGCGACAACTACCCGTCCCTGGTGCGCACCATTCGCGCTCACGCTCAACCCGGCGACGGCGTGGCGCTCATTTCTGGCAGTCGCTATCCCCTGTTCCTGTATGAGTATGATCGTGAGGGGCTGAGTGGCCATCGCGCGCCGGTGGCGCAAATCCCACGCGGACATCCGGTGCTGACGCCGGACAACATCGACGCTGAGCTTGCGCCGCTGTTGGCGGAGTTCAGCCGGCTATGGGTGGCGCTGGCCGATGCGCACATGGAAGACCCCGATGCGCTGGCGCTGCCGTGGTTGCAGGCGCGGCGCGAGACGGCCTTCGACCAGCGTTTTAACGACAACCGTCTGGTGTTGCTGACCAACACGCCATCAAAGTTGACTGTCCCTCTGTCCGACGCGCGCCCACAATTTCGTCTTGCAACGGGTGGTGAAGAGCGCGCGGCAGGCCGCGCGGCAAGCCGCGTGTTGGGCTATGACCTGCCGGTGCAGCGCGGCGTGCCCGGTGAAAGCGTGTATCAGGCAGTCTATGTTCAGCTGCCGGGCGAACAAAGCGCGCAGGTGTCCTGGCGCCACGAGAGCGGGCGCGAGGTGATGCCCCGATCCATCGCGCTGAGCGCAGCGCCCGATGGCGTGGCGCGGTTTATCGTGGAACTGCCCGTCTATCCGGCCACGCTGGCGGGGCAATATCAACTGGTGTTGCGCTGGGCGGATGGCGGCGACGTGGTGTTGCCGGGGCCACGCGTGGACGGCACGCGCCAGCTGCCTGCGCCGAATGGGCGCGTGGAACAGCCGGCGCAAGTTGGGCCGTTTGAGTTCATCGGCTTTGCCATCGAACCGGCCAGCAGTATCCTGGCGCCGGGAGATACGCTGACCGTGCGTCTGGACTGGCGGATTCAACAGCCGGTCGGCGCGGACGCAATCCACCAACGCTACACCTTCTTTGTTCACCTGCTCGGCGACGCCTTCAACCCGGCCACCAACGGGCCGGTGTGGGCCGGCCGCGACAGCGAACCGCTGGACGGCGGACTCCCCACGATCCAGTGGTGGATGGGGGACGTGATTCGAGATGAGATCACGTTGACGCTGCCCGACGACACGCCGCACGGCAATTACCAGATCGAGATTGGCGCCTATCCAACAGGCGGTTCGGAGCGAGTGGAGGTGGCGGGTGAAGGGGCTGACCCTGCCAGCCGGCGCGTGTTGCTGCGCGCGGTGGTGCAGGTTCGGTAACCCGGCTCACAACGCGAGTGGAGACCTCTCCATCATACCATCCTGAGATGGCCTCTCCTGCTGACCAGGCCTGAGCGGCGGCGCAGTCGCCGGCGACGACACGACTGCGCGCCCCCTTGACTGCCTGCCCCCCGCAGCGTATCATCGTCGTTGATAATGATTGACCCAGTTGCAGAAAACCGTCAACCCATCACTCCGCTTTCAACGGCGCGCCTGCTCCTCGAGCACGACCTGTTCGCCTTCGAGACCCGCACGCTGGCGGCGCTGCTCAGCCTGGACGTCGGCCGCGCCTCCCGCCTGCTGGCGCGCATGGAGCGCGATGGCCTGGTCGCCTGCCTGGAGCGCGGCAAGTACGTCCTGCTCGGCCTGAACCCGGAGCAGACCCTCTCCAACCCGCTCTTCCTCGCCGGCCAGTTCGTCACCCCCTCCTACGTCTCCTTCTGGTCGGCGCTGCACTTCCACGGCTTCACCGAGCAGGCCCCGCGGCAGGTCTTCGTCGCCGTGACGCGCGCCAAGCGTCCGCTCACCTGGCGCGGCCTCGCCTTTCGCTTTGTCCGCCTGCAACCGCGTGCCTTATTCGGCTATCGCCGCGAGACCCTGGGCGGGCTGCCCATCACCGTGGCCGACGAGGCCAAGGCGATTGTGGATAGCCTCTTCCTGCCGCAGTATGCCGGCGGCGTGAGTGAAGTGGCCAAAGCCCTGCGGAACGCCCTGCAGGACGGGCGGGTGAGCGCCGCCGACCTGATCGAATACGCTCGCCAATTGGAGAACGCCAGTCTGGAAGCGCGCCTGGGTTACCTGCTCGAAGCCTTGAACCAGCCCACCGACGGCCTCACCCCGCCGACGGGTCCCGTGCGCCTCGACCTGCGCCGTCCGCGCCGGGGGGATTACACCTCTCGCTGGCGGCTCTACCTCAATGTCCCGCGCGAGGCGCTCTTCCCGCAAGGAGTCGGCTGAGATGTTGACCCGCGCCCAGCTCCAGCGTCTGGCGCAGCGCAGCGGCATCGGTCTGCAGGCACAGGAACGGGATTACATCCAGCACCTGCTCCTGTTCCTGCTCTATGGCCGTTCGCAGGCGTTGATCTTCAAGGGCGGCACGGCGCTGCGCGTGGCCTATCGCGGCAACCGCTACTCCGAAGACCTGGACTTCAACGGCCCGCCCAACATCTCCTTCCTGCAAGACTTGTGGGAGAGGATGGTGAGCGGCCTGGGCGATTTTGGCCTGAGCGCCGGGGTGCGCAACGCCTGGCAGTCGGAGGTCGGCTACAGTTTCGACGTCAGTTACCAGGGGCCGCTCTACGACGGCCGCGACCGAACCAAGGGCAAAGTGCGGGTGGACATCAACCTGCGTCCGGAACCGGTGGAAAGCCGCGCCGTGCTGGTGGCGTCGGAATATGACGACCTGCGTCCGTTCGTGGTGCAGGCGCTCACCCTGGAACACCTGCTGGCCGAGAAAGTACGCGCCTTCCTGGTGCGCGGCAAACCGCGCGACCTCTACGACCTCTGGCTGCTGACCGGTCAGGGCGTCCCGCTCGATCCCGACCTGGCGCGCGCCAAACTGGCGCTCTACGACCTGACGCCCTCCGCCGCGCTGCTGGAGGAGGCCTTCCGCCAGGCGGCCGCGGACTGGGAAGCCGATCTACGCCCGCTCCTGCCGCGCTTCGCGCCCTGGGAGACCGTCGCGCCCCTGCGCGAGCAACTCTCCCGCTTGCTTCTCTGATGAGGTGACCCATGTCCTTCCGCCCCAACGTCAACGACGTGACTATCAACGGCGCGACCTACCGCATCGCCGAGCACCCGGCCGCGCCCGGCATCCCTTACGGCCAGGAAGGCCGCGCCGGCATCGTGTATTGTCTGGACCTCACCCCATCCCCCCGACGCCCTTCCCCTCTCCTACGGGGAGAAGGGAAAGGGGGGCCGTACCCTGAGCGGGCATACGGATTGAGTGTGGAGCGTGGCCTTCTCGCCGGATCGCTTATTTCACTTCGTCCCAGTTCGGGCCGCTCGCCACATCAGCCTTCAGCCGGACGCTGAGCGGAAAGGCATTCTCCATCTCGTGGTCGACCAGTTCCCTGACGGCGTCCAGTTCGCTGGCCGGGCATTCGAACACCAGTTCGTCGTGCACTTGCAGCAGCATCCTGGCCTGGTAGTGACCCTGGTTCAGCGCGCGGTGAACGCGGATCATGGCGATCTTCATGATGTCGGCAGCCGAGCCTTGCACGGGATGGTTGATCGCTTCGCGCTCGGCCCGGCGTCGGGCCTGATCGGTGGCTGCTGATTGTGGAGACAACTCCGGGAAATAGCGCCGCCGGCCCAGCACTGTTTCCACGTATCCCTGCCCGGCGGCGGTGCGCTTGGTGGCGTCGAGCCAGGCGCGCACGCGCGGGAAGCGCTCGAAATACTTGCGGATGAACTCCTGCGCATCGGCCTGGCTCATGCCGGTGTTCTGCGCCAGCGCAAACGCGCCCATGCCGTATGCAATGCCGAAGTTGATGCGCTTGGCGTAGCTGCGCTGCATGGCATTGACCGAACTCAAGGGCACGTCGTAGATCGCTGCCGCCGTGGTGGCGTGAATGTCCTCGCCGCGCTCGAAGGCTGCCTTCAGCATCGGGTCGTCGGCCAGATGCGCCAGGATGCGCAACTCGACCTGCGAGTAATCTGCGCTGATGAGCTGCCAGCCGCGCCGCGCGACGAACGCCTTGCGCACGCGCCGGCCCATCTCCGTTTTGATCGGGATGTTTTGCAAGTTGGGGTTGGAGGATGACAATCGCCCCGTCACCGCGCCGGCCTGGTTATAGTCGGTGTGGATGCGCCCCGTCCTGGGGTTAATCAGCGCCGGCAGCGCATCGACGTAAGTGCCCTTTAGTTTGCTCAGTTCGCGGTGTTCCAGAATGAGCGGGATAATCTCGTGCCTGTCCTTGAGCGAGTCGAGCACGTCGGCGGCGGTGGAGAATGATCCGCCGGCGGTGCGCGGCACGCCCTGGGTCGGCAGCCCCAGTTTGCCGAACAGCACGTCGGCCAGTTGCTGCGTCGAGTTGACATTGAAGGCCACGCCGGCGGTGTTGTAGATGCCTTTCTCCAGCTCGCGCAGGCGCGCGCCGATCTCGACCGACAACTGGCCCAGATATTTGACGTCCACAGTGACGCCGGTCAGTTCCATGTCGAGCAGCACCGGGATGAGCGGGACCTCGACTTCGTAGAACAACCTTTCAAGGTTGAGTTTCTTCAACTGCGGCGCCAGGACGCCGGCCAGCTTGAAGGTGGCGACTGCGTCGGCCGCCGCATAGGGCGCGATCTGCTCCAGCGGCACATCGGCCATTGACAACTGGTTCTTGCCCTTGCCGATCAATTCGTTGATCTCGGTCATTTGCCAGCCGAAGTGCGCAAAGGCCATCGACTTGAGGCCCAGTCCGCGCCCGCCCGGATCGCACAGGAACTGAGCCAGCATGGTGTCGAACACCGGCTTGTCGAACGACACGCCCGCCTGTCGCAACACGCCCAGATCGAACTTCGCGTTGTGCGCGATCAGTTGCGCCTCGCCCCAGCCCATCGCCCGCGCGATCGGCTCGAACTTGGGCGAGGCCGGGTCGATGTGATAGCCCGCGTGCTGTCCGGCCTGCGGCCGGCACGGCACGTACCAGCCCTCTGTGTCGTTGACCGCCAGCGACACGCCGACGAGCTCGGCTTGCAGCATGTTCAGGTCGGTGGTTTCGGTGTCAAAGGCGATCTGCGTCGCAGCGTTGAGCTGCGCCAGCAACGCGCGATAGGCATCGTCGCTGTCAACAATGCGCAGGGTGAATGGCAACTGCGCGGCGCCCACAGCCGGCAGCGATACGGCGGGTTGGGCCTGCGATGGTTGCAGGTCGCGGGCGCCGAACATGCTCAACTGCCCCTGCGCGTCAGCGTCGCTTTGCGCTGTGGCGCCGCTGTTTCCCGGCGCCGCCGCCGGAATGCGCTTGATCAGGCTGGCGAATTCCAGCTCGCGGAACAGGGCCAGTGCGCGCGGATAGTCCACCTGCGCGCGGCAGGCTTCCCAGTCCACTTCAACCGGCGCATCGGTGCGGATCGTGACCAGCGTGCGGCTGAGATACGCCGCTTCCCTGCCGGCTTCCAGCGCCGCGCGCGCGCGCCTGGGCGCTTCGTCCAGATGCGCGTACACGCCGTCGAGGGTTTGGTGCTGTTCGAGCAGCGCCTGCGCGGTTTTCTCACCGACGCCGCGCACGCCCGGCACATTGTCCGACGCGTCGCCCACCAGCGCCTTGAAGTCAATCAACTGGTCGGGGCGCAGTTTGAAGCGCTCCCTGACCTTCGCCTCGTCATAGACGATGGTCTGATCGAAGAAGCGGCCCGATGTCAGCACTTTCACCGCCGGATTGACGAGTTGCAGGGCGTCGCGGTCGCCGGTGACGATGAGCACCTCCATGCCTTCGCCGGCTGCCCGCCGCGCCAGCGTGCCCAGCACATCGTCCGCCTCGAACCCTTCGGCGCTGAAGGTGGCGATGCCCAGCGCGTTGACCACCTGGGTGATGCGCTTCATCTGTTGGGCCAGTTCGTCCGGCATCTTCTGGCGCGTGCCCTTGTATTCGGGGTAGATGTCATCGCGGAAGGTTTTGCCCACGTCGAAGGCCACGGCAATGTAATCGGGCTTCTCGTCGTTCCACACCTTCAGCAGCATGTTGGTGAAGGCATAGACGGCATTGGTCAGCTCTTTCTGGCCGTCCGCGCGCGTGATGGACAGGGGTGTGTCCTGCATGGCGAAATACGCGCGATAGGCCAGCGAGTGGCCGTCGATCAGCATCAGCCTGCGGCGGGCAGAGGGGTTTGACATGCCGGTATCTTAACTCAGCCGGCGCTCTCCAGTTGCTAATCGTCAATCGTCATCAGTACGCCTTGCCCACCAGCGCCCGCTCGCGCACCGGCCTGCCGGTGACGACGCATTTCCATTCGCCCTCCGGCTGGTCGAACGGGAAGTTGCGGTTGGTGACCTGCAATTCGTCTTTGAGCTGCGCGTCCACGGCTGGGTCGTCGTAGAGCGGGGCCAGCGCCCAGCCGTCCTGGGTGGCTTCCTTCAACTCGTCGTAGGTGTTGACTTCGCGGATGTTGGCGCGTTGGAAATTTTCGGCCTGTTGATAGAGCGAAGCGTGAATCTCGTCGAACAGCGCGCGCAGCCGTTCGGCCAGGCCGTCCTGGGGCACAAAGGACTTGCCGGCCTTGCCGGGCATGTCACGCCGCGCCAGGGCCACGGTGTTGCTGGCCACATCCTTCGGGCCGACCTCGAGGCGCGCCGGCACGCCGCGCATCTCCCAGTCGTTGAACTTGAAGCCGGGCGTCTCGTCGCGGTCGTCCAGTTTGACCCGGATGCCGGCTGCCTTGAGCGCCTGAAACAGCCGGTCGCACACAGCCATCACGCTGCCTTTCTCGGCGTCGTTCTTGAAGATGGGCACGATCACCGCCTGGATCGGCGCAACTTTTGGCGGCAGGCGCAGGCCCTGATCGTCGCCGTGCATCATAATCAGCGCGCCCATGAAGCGCCAGCTCAAGCCCCATGACGTCGTCCAGCAATACTTCTCTGTGTTGTCGCGGTCCAGGTACTTGATCTCGAAGGCGCGGGCAAAGTTCTGGCCCAGGTCGTGGCTGGTGGCGGCCTGGAGCGCGCGTTTGTCGCCCATCATGGCTTCGATCGAGGGGGTGGTGACGGCGCCGGCAAATCGCTCGTTGACGCTCTTGCGCCCCTTGATCGTGGGCATGGCGCAGTCCTCCACGCCGTGCCGGTGATAGACATTCAGCATCTGCATCACCTCGGCCCACGATTCCTCATGCGTGGCGTGCGCCGTGTGCCCTTCCTGCCAGTAGAACTCCATCGTGCGGAGAAACGGCTTGGTGCGCTTTTCCCATCGCACCACGCTGTTCCACAGGTTGATCAGCACCGGCAGGTCGCGGTAGCTCTTGATCCATTGCGCGTACATGTGGCCGATGATGGTCTCGCTCGTGGGGCGCACCACCAGCGGCTCTTCCAGCGTCTCGCCGCCGCCAATGGTCACCACCGCCAGTTCCGGGCTGAATCCTTCCACGTGTTTGGCTTCCTTTTGCAGGAAGCTCATGGGACTGAACATGGGGAAAGCGGCGTTGACGTGACCGGTGTCCTTGAATCGCCGGTCCAGGTGGTCGCGCATGTTCTCGTACAGCGACCAGCCATACGGTTTGACCACAATGCAGCCGCGCACTGGGGCGTAGTCGGCCAGGTCGGCCTCGCGGATCACGTCAAGATACCACTGCGAGAAGTCCTGCGAGCGGGGAGTAATCTTTGCCATTGTCGCTATCTTTTCCAGTCGGGGAAGTATTCGTCGCTGGGGGAGTCGAGATCAATCGGCGACCGCGATCGGCCGTCGGCGGTGGTGATGTAGAGCCGGAAACCTTTGGCGGTGTTCACGGTGTAGGCCAGCAAGCTGTCGTCCGGCGACCAGGCCGGCTGCGTGGATGGGACTTCGTCTTTGGTGAGCGGCGTGACGCTGCCGCTGCGCGTGTCCAGTTTGTACAACTCGTACACGCCAGTCGAGTCAGCGGCAAAGGCGAGGTAGCGGCCGTCGCGCGACCAGGCCGGGAACTGATAATTGGCCTGATCGTTCCTGCTGATGCGCTCCACAGCGCCGTCGAGCGTCATCACATACAACTGATATGTGCCGCTCTCATTGGAGATGTAAGCGATGCGCCGGCCGTCCGGCGCCCAGGCCGGCTGCAAGTGGTTGCCCTTTGTCTGCGTCAGCCTGCGCAGTTGTGTGCCATCGGGGCGGATGAAGTAGATGTCCTGCTGGCCGGCTTCGCCCGACGAAAACGCCAGCGCCCGGCCATCGGGCGACCAGGCCGGGTGGACAACCGATCGCATGTTGGTCAACTGGCGCATGTTTTTGCCCTCGGCGTCCATGATGAACAGGTGCGCCACGCCATCCTGCTCGATGCTGGCGACAATCTGCGAGCCGTCGGGCGACCATTTCCCGCCCAGCACATCGCCCTTCAGATTGGTCAACTGCCGGCGGTTGTAGCCGTCGGCGTCCATCACAAACAGGTTGAAACTGCCATTGTCGGAGACGCTGGAAAACAGCAATTTGCCCTGCGGTTTCACCCGTGTGACGGCAACAGTGGGGCTGGCCGGCGCGGCGCAGGCTGAAGGCAACAACACGGCGCAGCAGGCGGCCACAGCGACAAGGAAGCGCGACTTCATGCGAGCGGTTTCAAACTCCAAGGCTGCAAGCCCTGTGATTATACTTACCCGGCGCAGACCAGGCGCGCCTCTGCCATGATCGAATCGACTGAACTCAACTGGACCGCAATCGCAGACGAGACCATCCGGCTGTTGCAGGGCCTGATCCGTCTCGATACCTCGAACCCTCCCGGCAATGAGATGCTGGCTGCGCGGCACATCGCCGGCATTCTGCGCGACAACGGCATCGAGCCGGTGGTGATCGAAACTGCGCCCAATCGCGGCAACGTGATCGCCCGGCTGAAGGGGGATGGCGCCGCCAAGCCCCTGCTGCTCTACGCGCACACCGATGTCGTGCCGGTCGAGCCGGCGCATTGGACGGTTGACCCGTTTGGCGGCCTGCTGCGTGATGGCTACGTGTATGGCCGGGGCGCGCTGGACATGAAGGGCATTCTGGCGATGCAACTGGCCGTCTTCCTCACGCTGGCCCGTCAGATGCGCGCCGGCAGCCTCTCATTGCATCGCGATGTGATTCTGGCCGCCACCGCTGATGAGGAAAGCGACTCCAATCAGGGCATCGGCATTCTGGTCGAGCAACATCCCGACCTGCTGCGCGCCGAATACGCCCTGAGCGAGTTTGGCGGCTACTCGCTGCACCTGGCCGGCAAGTGTTTCTACCCCATTCAGACCGCTGAGAAAGGGAATGTGTGGATGCGCCTGCGGGCCACCGGCCGGCCGGGACATGCCAGCGTGCCCCATGACGACAACGCCGTCGTCCACCTGGCGCGGGCCGTTGATCGCATCGCGCGGCTCAAACTGCCCATGCGCATGACGGATACGGCGCGCGCCTTCGTGGCCGGCCTGGCCGACGGGCTGGGCGGCGCGCAGGGCGTCGGTTTGCGGGCGCTGCTCTCCGCCGGCGGTCAGATGGGATCGGCGCTCATCGACCACGCCGTGCGCGACCCCGGCATGGCCGCCGAGTTGCGCGCCGTCACCCACAACACGGTAACGCCCACCGGCCTGCGCGCCGGGCTGAAAATCAACGTCATTCCCACTGTCGCCGAAGCCACACTCGACTGTCGCACCCTGCCCGGCGTCACTCAGGCAGACCTGATCGACGAGCTGCGCAGCGCGCTGGGAGACGATGCCGGCCGGCTGTCCTTTGAAGTGGACAGCGCCGCGCCAGGGCTGGAATTCGAGATCGACACGCCGTTGTTTCGGCTGATCGGCGACACGCTGAAACGACACGACCCCGCCGGCGCGCCCGTGCCGTTCATGTTGACCGGCGCGACCGACGCCAAGCATATGGCCCGGTTGGGGGCGATCTGCTATGGATTCTCTCCCATGAAGTTCAGCCCCGGCGAGCGATTCAGCGAACTGGTTCACGGGCACGATGAGCGCGTCGCCATCGACTCACTGGCCTGGGGCGTGCGCGTGCTGCATGACGTAGTGAGCGAGTTCTGCCGAATGCAATAGGGCAAGTTGCTTGCCACCCGCGTCCTGACCGTTGAGACGCCCATGAGCGCGCAGCCGGCGCAGGCCCGAGCGCGGATGCAGAGACATGTCATAGTATGATTGCCCCGTTTTTTATGGGGCATTGCAGACCATGCAAGAGACGTTCAGACCGCTCGCATCCCGCGACAAGCGCGTTGAGTTGTTCGCCATCGGCAATGAGTTGCTGGTGGGCCAGGTGCTCGACACCAACACACACTGGCTGATTCGCTCGTTGACGGCGCTGGGCGCGCACGTGCGGCGCGCGCACATCCTGCGCGACGAGTATGACGAGATTGCCGACGGCATTGGCGCGGCCATTCGCCGCGCGCCGCGCCTGATCCTGACCACCGGCGGACTTGGCCCGACCGACGACGATCTGACCTTTCGCGCTATTGCCCGCATGCTGGGCGTGCCGCTGGTTGAAGATCCGATCGCGCTCGACATGGTTCGCCGGCGCTACGAGCATCTCGCCGCCATCCGCCCCAATTTCAGCGCCGAGATCAACGAAGCGCGCCGCAAGATGGCCCTCTTTCCGCAGGGCGGGCGTCCCCTCGCCAATCCCAGCGGCGCTGCGCCGGGCCTGGCGCTCGACATCAACAGCCAGACCACCCTCGTGTGCCTGCCCGGCGTGCCGGCGGAGATGAAAGACATTTTCAACACATCGCTCCAGCCGATTTTGGAAAGCGCCATTGGCGCCGGCAGCTATCTCGAGCACACCATTGTGCTCGACCGGGGCGACGAGTCCCGCATCGCCGAAATGCTCCAGAGAATCCAGGCGTCGCATCCCACCGTCTACGTCAAGTCGCGCGGCCAGACGCTGGAGGATGGGCCGCACCTGACGGTGGTGCTGTCGCACGCCGGCAGCGACCCCCAGTTCATTCGCCAGGAGCTGGCGCTCACTGAGCAGGACGCTATTCGCGCCCTGTCCGGCCTGGGCTACAGCGTGCTGCGCATTATCGAAAGCTGAGCAGATGCGGCGGCTATGCTATAGTCACTGCGTTGTTCGTTGTTCAAAGAGAGGCGAGCGCAGGCCATGGCAATAGCATCCCCTACCGTTGTTGCGCCGGGCGAAAGCGGAACCCTTGACCCCTTCCGCTATGGCTGGCGCTATGTGCGCCGCGAGCTGCCCGGCGGCGAAGAAGTGTTCGAGCAGGTTCCTCTGACCCTTCACGATGTCCATTACCCGCAGGAGGAAGACTTCATCGTGCACAACGACGACCATGAACGAATTCGCTGGTATCTCTATGGCGCGTTGAGCGCCAGGTTCGTCGATGATCCTGCGACCGTGGTGTTGACCGAGATGCGTGTGGCCTGGGCGACGCCGGCGGTCAAACCGCTGGGGCCGGATGTGATTGTGATGACCGGCGTGCGCGCGCGCCGAACCTGGACGACCTTCGATGTTGCGCAGGAAGGCGCGCAGCCGGCCCTGGTGATCGAGATCACTTCGCCGGAGACGCGCCGAATCGACGTAATCGACAAAGTGGACGAATACGAAACAGCCGGCGTAGCGCAGTACATCATCGTCGAATGCGCGCTACGCGCGGACTGGGTGCGGCATACCGTGCGCGGCTTCCGCATGTCCGAGTCGGGCTATGCGCCGGCGCCCACCAATGAACGAGGCTGGATCTGGCTCGACGCGCCGCGACTGTGGATCGGCGTGCAGGATAACCAGGTATTGCTGTTCGACGCAAGCGGCCAGCCCATCGGCGACTATGTTCAGATCGACGCCCAACGCCGCGAGGCCGAAGCGCGGGCGCGCCTGGAATCCGAGGCGCGGGCGGCGGCCGAAGCGCGGGTGCGCGAACTGGAACAAGAACTGGCCCGCCTGCGCGCGCTGCTGGGCGCGCAGCAAAACGATCCGCCGGCGGCTGACTGATCGCGGCGCGCCGGCGTTTAAGCTTCTTAGACCATGAAACTTCACGAGTATCAATCAAAACGCATCTTTGGTCAGCATGGCGTTCCCGTGCCGCAAGGGATTGTGGCCGAGACACCCCAGGCAGCCCGCATGGCCGCCGGGCAGATCGGCCTGCCGGTCGTCATCAAGGCGCAGGTGCTGGTCGGCGGGCGCGGGAAGGCCGGCGGCGTCAAAGTCGCCAAAACGCTCGATGAGGCCGAAGCCAAAGCGCGCGACATCCTGAATCTGAGCATCAAGGGCCTGCCGGTGCGGCGAGTGCTTGTCGATCCGGCCGCCGACATTCGCGGCGAGATCTACCTGGGAATCGTCATCGACCGCGTGTCGCGGCGCGCGGTGATGATGACCAGCGCCGCCGGCGGCGTGGACATCGAGGAAGTGGCGGCGACAACGCCGGAGAAAATCGTGCGCACGCCGATCGATCCGTTTGTGGGACTGCCGGATTACCTGGCGCGAGATGTGGCAGCGCAGATCGATCTGCCGCGCGCGTTGTGGCCCGACTTCGTGAAGATCGCGCGCGGCCTGGCCGCCGCCTTCGCCGCCAATGACGCCTCGCTGGCCGAGATCAACCCGCTGGCGATTGTGGGACAGGCCGGCGGCGCGCCTGCCTTGATGGCGCTTGACGGCAAGATGGTCATCGACGACAACGCCCTCTTCCGCCATCCCGACCTGGCCGCCATGCGCGACCCCGATGAGGACTCTGAGGCCGAGAAGAAGGCGCGCGAGTCTGATCTGAGCTATATCTCGCTGGACGGCGAGATCGGTTGCATGGTCAACGGGGCCGGCCTGGCCATGGCGACGATGGACATCATTCAGTATTACGGCGGCCAGCCGGCCAACTTCCTCGACGTCGGCGGGGGCGCCAGAGCGGACAAGGTTGCGGCGGCGCTGCGCATCATTCTGGCTGATCCCAAAGTCAAGGCGGTGTTGTTCAACATCTTCGGCGGAATCACCCGCTGCGACGAAGTGGCGCGCGGCATTGTGACCGCCCTGCAGGAAGTCAAGCCGAATGTGCCGATGGTGGCCCGCCTGGTTGGCACCAACCAGGAAGAGGGGAATCGCATGCTGGCCGAGGCCCAACTGGTCACAGCCAACACCCTCGCCGAGGCGGCTCAGAAGGCCGTTGCGTTGAGCCATTGAAGCATTGAGAGATTGAGCGATTGAGAGATTGAGCCATTGACAGATTGGGAGATTGAGCGATTGAGCCAATGGCCCAATCACCCAATGACTCAATGACCCGATCACCCAATCACCCGATCACCCGATCACCCGATCACTCGATGACCCGAACAGACATCCGACTGGCGATTCCCTCGAAGGGCCGGCTGCAAATCTCGACGCTGGAGTTTCTGGCGCGCTGCGGCTTCGATATCAGGCAGTCCGTCACCCGCAGCTACGTTGGCTCGATCGCTGCGCTGCCCGGCGTGACCGTGCTGTTTCAGCGCCCGCGCGACATCATGGTGAGCGTCGCCAATGGCGGGGTTGATTTCGGCATCACCGGCTATGATGTCATTGCCGACGCCAACGCCGCCAGCGACACCCGCGTCATCCACGATGCGCTGGGGTACGGCAAGTGCCGGCTGGTGGTCGCTGTTCCCGAAGCCTGGGTCGGCGTGACGAGCATGGCGGAACTGGCGGCCAAAGCCGCCGCCATGCCGCATCCGCTGCGCGTTGTGACCAAATATCACCACTTGACCAGTCAGTTTCTGCGCCGGCATGGCGTGCAGCCATACACCCTGATCGACGCAGAAGGCTCGCTCGAAGTCGTGCCGGAGATCGGGTATGCCGACATCATTGTCGATGTCGTCGAGACCGGCGCCACGTTGCAGCAAAACCGGCTGCGCGCCCTGAGCGACGGCGTGATTCTGGCCTCGCAGGCCAGCCTGGTCGCCAATTGCGCGTCGCTGCGCCGGCCCGAAGTGATGCAGGTTGCCGTCACCCTGCTGGAGTATTTCGAGGCCCATCTGCGCGCCGAGGGTCAGGTGATGGTGTTTGCCAACATGCGCGGCGCGTCGGCGGAGGATGTGGCGCACAAACTGCATCTGCAAACCACGCTGGGCGGCCTGCAGGGGCCAACCGTGTCGCCCGTGTATCCGCCGCCCCATGCTGCCGCGCAGGCTGGCGAGGGCAACTGGTTCGCCGTCAACCTGGTTGTGCAGCGCGGCGAACTGACCGACGCCATACAGCAATTGCGCAGCATCGGCGGCAGCGGCGTTGTCGTCACGCCGGTCACCTACATCTTTGAAGAGCAGCCCGATCGCGTGCGCGCATTGAAGGCGTTGACCGGCGACCCCCCGGCGTAACCCAATACGCAATACGCGATACGCGACACGCAATACGCGATACGCAGCACGCAATACGCAGCACGCAATACGCGATACGGATGGACATCGAATCCTTCATCTCTCCGCACCTGCGCCAGATGCAGCCCTACACGCCGATCGTGCCGTTCGAGGCGCTGTCGAAGCAGTTGGGGCGCGACCCGTCCGAGATTGTCAAGCTCGACGCGAATGAGAATCTGTACGGGCCGTCGCCGCGCGCGCTGGAGGCCATCGCGCGCTGCGGCGCGCTGCATATCTACCCCGACCCTGATCAGACGGCGCTGCGCGAGGCCATCGCGGACTATATCAACCTGCCGGCGGCGCATATCCTGTGCGGCGCCGGCGCCGATGAGATCATTGATATTGTGGGGCGCGCGTTCGTCCAGCCAGGCGACGCAGTCATCGACCTGCCGCCGACGTTCGGCATGTACCGGTTCGAGAGCGACATTGTCAACGCCAGCTATGTGCCCATCGCGCGCCGCTCTGACTTCTCAATCGATGTCGAAGCAGTGCGCGCGGCCGTCCTCAGATCGACTTCACAAGGCCGGCGCGCAAAGCTGGTGTTCGTCGCCAATCCCAACAATCCAGACGGTTCGGTGGTGAGCGACGACGATGTGCGCCGGCTGCTCGACCTGCCGGCGCTGGTGGCGCTGGACGAAGCCTACATCGACTTCAGCGACCAACCCAGCCGCGCGGGCTGGGTGCGCGACTACGACAACCTGGTGGTGCTGAGGACGTTCAGCAAGCTGGCCGGCCTGGCCGGCCTGCGCGTCGGCTATGGCGTGTTCCCGCTGAAGATCATCCAGCACTTGTGGAAGATCAAACAGCCCTACACGCCCAACGTCGCGGCCAGCGTGGCGGCGATCGCGGCCTTGAGCGACCGCGACTATCTGCGCGACAGCGTGCAGCGCATTGTGGCCGAGCGCGAACGGCTGCGCGCATTGCTTCAAGAACCGGGCTGGCTGCGCGTCTATCCCAGCCAGACGAATTTCCTGCTGTGCCGCATCGACGCAGCGCAAGCCCCCGGCGCGTTGCGCGCTGCGGAAGCGCCGCCGGGCAGACAGCTCAAGCTGGCGTTGCAGCGGCGCGGCATCCTGGTGCGCTATTTCGACAAGGATGGCCTGCGCGATTGTGTCCGCGTCAGCGTGGGCAAGCCGGAGCACACCGACGCGCTGATGGCGGCGCTGCGGGATATGGCGCGGGATTCAGGTTCGTAAGGTTTTTAAGGTTGGCAGGGCGGTCAAAGTTTGAATGAGGTGACAGCGTGAGCGGGCATGCGCGCGCGGCGGAGATTCATCGGGTGACGCGAGAGACGGACGTGCTGGTGCGGTTGAACCTGGACGGATCCGGCCTGGCCGAGATCAACACCGGCATCGGCTTCTTCGATCACATGCTGCATCACGTGGCCCACCATGGCCTGTTCGATCTGACAGTCAAGGCCAGCGGCGATCTGCACATCGACGCGCATCACACCGTCGAGGATGTGGCGATCGCGCTGGGGCAGGCGCTCGATCGCGCGCTCGGCGATCGGGCCGGCATCGCGCGCATGGCCGACGCCTGGGTGACGATGGACGAGGCGCTGGCGCAGGTGATTGTCGATCTGAGCGGCCGGCCCTACGCGGTGTTCAGCGGCGAGTTTGCCGGCCCGGCCCTGGGAGGGCTGAGCGCGTCCCTCATTCCGCACAGCCTCGAATCTCTGGCCGCGCATGGCCGGCTGAACTTGCACACCCGCGTCCTGTACGGGCGCGACGACCACCACAAGGCCGAAGCCATTTTCAAGGCGCTGGGCCGGGCGCTCGATGCCGCGACCCGCATCGACCCGCGTCGGCTGGGCGTGCCATCGACCAAAGGCGTGTTGTAGCGGGTGTTGCGTATTACGTATTGCGTATTGCGTATTGGGCGCGGGCCGGCTCGCAAATTGCCAATCCCAAATCTGAAATCCAAAATCCAAAATCCAAAATCCAAAATCGACATGATCGCTGTTGTGGACTATGGCGCGGGCAATCTGCGCAACGTGTGCAAGGCGCTCGAACATGTGGGCGCGACCGTCACGCTGACCAGCGACCCGCGCGAGCTTGAGCGGGCCGGCAAGATCGTGCTGCCGGGCGTGGGCGCTTTCGCCGACTGCCTGCACGGGTTGCAGTCGCGCGGCCTGTTTGAACCGCTGCGCGAGCTGGCGCTGGCCGGCAAGCCGTTGCTCGGCATTTGTGTGGGCATGCAACTGCTGATGAGCGTGGGCGAGGAAATGGGCGAGTGGCCGGGGCTGAACCTGATCCCGGGGCGCGTGGCGCGCTTTCAATTCGCCGATTCACAGCCCGGCCCCCAGCGCCTGAAAGTGCCGCACATCGGCTGGAACCAGATCACGCCCAAACAGGACCATCCGCTGATCGCCGGCGTCAAGGCCGGCAGCTATGCCTACTTTGTCCACTCATACCACCCGGTTGTCAGTGACCCGGCCCACGTTGTGGCCGTGACGGACTATGGCTATGAATTCCCGTCCGTCATCGCGCGGGACACAGTGTGGGGGATACAATTCCACCCGGAAAAGAGCCAGGACACGGGCCTGGCCATGCTAAGAAACTTCATTCAGTTCTAGATTTCGGATGTTGGATTTGCGATTCGGAGAGCCAACAATCCAAAGTCCAGAATCCAAAGTCCAAAATCCAATGTTCACGATTTACCCTGCAATTGATCTTCGCAACGGCGCAGTAGTGCGTCTGCGTCAGGGCGACCCGGCTCAGCAGACCACCTATTCCGAGGATCCGGTTGCAACCGCCAGGCGCTGGGTGAATGATGGCGCGACGTGGCTGCACGTCGTGAATCTGGACGGCGCATTCGGCGACGCAGCGGCGGCGCGCGCCAATCGCCGGGCGCTGACATTGGTTGCTGCGGCGTTGAAAGCCAGTATTCAGTTCGGCGGCGGCCTGCGCGCCATGGAAGATGTGAAGGCGGCATTTGACGCCGGCGCCAATCGGATCGTGCTCGGCACGGCGGCTGTCGAAGACCCGCGCCTGGTTGCGGAAACGCTCGCGCTCTACGGTCCCGATCGCGTGGTGGTGGGCCTCGACTCGCGCGACGGCATGATCGTCACGCGCGGCTGGAAGACCGAGACGCCCATCAGCGCCGTGGAACTGGGCCAGCGCATGAAAGAGATGGGCGTGATCCACGCGCTGTACACCGAGGTGGGCCGCGACGGCATGTTGAGCGGGCCAGCTGTGGAGCTGACCGCGGCGCTCGCGCAATTGACCGGCCTGAACGTCATCGCCTCCGGTGGTGTGCGCCATCTGGATGACGTGAAGGAGATCATGGCCTACGCGGCCAGAGGGGTGACCGGTGTCGTGCTGGGCCGCTCGCTGTACGAGGGCACGCTGTCGCTCAAAGAAGCGATCGTATTGTCCCGATCCATCGTTTAGCTGTCGCCGGCTCGGCTGACCCAATAGCGCCATCACACTATGCTTGCCAAACGCATCATCCCCTGTTTCGACGTTGCCAACGGCCGGGTGGTCAAGGGCGTGAACTTTGTCAACCTGCGCGACGCCGGCGACCCGGTGGAGCAGGCGCGCGTATACAACGATGAGCGCGCCGACGAGCTGGTGTTCCTCGACATCATGGCCTCGCACGAAAACCGTGGCACCACGATCGAGATGGCCCGCCGCGTCGCCGATGAAGTGTTCATCCCGTTCACTATCGGCGGGGGCGTGCGCGCCCCCGAAGACTTCCGCGAACTGTTGCTGGCCGGCGCCGACAAAGTGAGCGTCAACAGCGCCGCCGTGCGCAATCCCACGCTGATCAGCGAGGCCGCCTGGCGCTTTGGCGCGCAGTGCGTGGTGGTGGCCATCGACGCCCGGCGCATCACCGCTGCTGAACGCCTCGACGCGCTGGAGCCTGCCCCCATCCCAAACGCAAGATGCCGCCCCGGCGAGTCGCGTTGGCGCGTCTATCTGAACGGCGGGCGCGTGCCGACCGATCTCGACGCCGTAGCCTGGGCGATCGAGGCGGAGCGACTGGGCGCCGGCGAGATTCTGCTGACCAGCATGGACACCGACGGCACACAGGATGGATACGACCTGCCCTTGTTGCGCGCGATCAGCAGCGCCGTCAGCATCCCGGTCATTGCGTCGGGCGGGGCCGGCAAACTCGAACACTTCTATGACGCCATCGAGGCCGGGGCCAGCGCGGTGCTGGCTGCCTCGGTGTTCCA
Organism: Thermoflexales bacterium; assembly: GCA_034434575.1. Taxonomy (GTDB): domain Bacteria; phylum Chloroflexota; class Anaerolineae; order J036; family Brachytrichaceae; genus Roseilinea. The sequence goes on along the minus strand of DAOTYS010000084.1, from coordinate 3,302 downwards.
CTACAAGACCTTTCGCGTGAGCGAGGTCAAGCACTATCTGGCGAGCCGGGGTGTGCCGGTGAGGGTGTAAACAGGCATGGGATTGCAATTGTCCTTTGACTCAAATGGCCTGATTCCGGCCATCATCCAGGACGCTGTCACCGGCCGCGTGCTGATGCTGGGCTGGATGAACGCCGAGTCTTTGCAACGCACGCGCGACACCGGCGAGGTGTGGTTCTGGTCGCGCAGCCGGCAGGAGCTGTGGCACAAGGGCGCCACCAGCGGCAACGTGCTGCGCGTGCGCGAACTGCGCGCCGATTGCGATTCGGATTGCATTCTGGTGCGCGCCGATCCGGCCGGCCCCACCTGCCACACCGGCCGCGAAAGCTGCTTCTGGCAGACTTTGGACGGCGACGCTATCGAAGCGGCGCCGCGCGCCGGCTTCCTTGACGAACTGGAGGGCGTCATTCAACAGCGCCGCCTTGACCCGCGGGAGGGAAGCTACACCGCGCGCCTGTTCGCCGAAGGCCGCTTCAGGATCGCCCAGAAGGTGGGCGAAGAAGGTCTGGAGACGGCCCTGGCCGGCGTGGCGCAGGACGACGACCGGCTGACGGATGAAGCCGCCGATCTGCTGTATCATCTGCTCGTGTTGTTGAACGAACGCGGCGTTCCAATGCGCCGGGTGCTGGAGCGTCTGGCAAGCCGGCATTGGCAGCGGGCTGAGACCCATGAGTGACCGTGTGTTGACCGCCAACGCGCAGCGCGCCGGCGACTGGCCGGGCGAGTCTGGCTCTCCGCCCTCACAACCGGCGAGCTATGAGGAATATCTGTCGCTGTCTGCCGGGGGCCGGCTGGTCGAGTGGGTCAACGGCCAGATCATCTATCACATGCCACCCACGACCCTGCATCAACTCATTGCCGACTATCTTGCCCTGTTGCTCAGCCTGTTTGCGGAATTTTTCAATCAGGGGCGCGTGATCCGCGCGGCCTTTGAAATGAAATGCCGGCCCGACGGCCCATCGCGCGAGCCTGACCTGATCTATGTGTCGAACGCGCATCTGAGCCGGCTGGACGACAGGCGATTGAACGGGCCGGCCGATTTGGCAGTTGAAGTTGTGTCGGAAGACAGCGTCACACGCGACTACGACGAAAAGTATGTCGAGTACGAGGAATGTGGCGTGCGCGAATACTGGTTGATCGACCCGCGGCCGCGTCGCCAGCGGGCGCTGTTCTACCAGCTGGACGAAAACGGCAAGTACGATCTTGTCAAGCCGATCGAGGGCGTCTATCGGTCGCGGACGGCGCCGGGCTTCTGGCTCAAAGTGGACTGGATCTGGCAAAGGCCCGACCCGCAATTGACCTTTGCTGAGATTGCCGGCTTTCCGCCCGAGATCGTCGCCTTTCTGAAAGCGCAGAAGCAAAAAGGATTGGAGCAACGCTGAAAACCATGGCCATACTGGCAGACAAGAACACCAGACTGATCGTGCAGGGCATCACCGGCAGGGAAGGCGACTTTCACGCCCGCCAGATGCACGCATACAGCCCGGCCATTCTGGTCGGCGGCGTCACCCCCGGAAAGGGCGGCATGAAGACCGATTACGGCGTGCCCGTGTTCGACACCGTCGGTCAGGCTGTGCGCGAGGTCGGCGCAGACACCAGCGTGATTTACGTGCCGGCCCGTTTCGCGCCGGACGCCATGATGGAAGCGGCGGACGCCGGCATTAAACTGGTCATCTGCATCACCGAAGGCATCCCCGTGCAGGACATGATTCGCGTTCGGGCTTATCTGGACATGCGCGGTGTGACGCTGATTGGCCCCAACTGCCCCGGCCTCATCACGCCCGGCCAGGCCAAGATCGGCATCATTCCTTACAACATCGTCACGCCCGGCAATGTGGGCCTGGTGTCGCGCAGCGGCACGCTGACCTACGAGGTCATTCACGCTCTGACGCAGAGCGGCATGGGCCAGAGCACCTGCGTGGGCATCGGCGGCGACCCGGTGCACGGCGTCGATTTTATCGACGTGATCAAGCTGTTCAACGAGGACCCGCAAACCGAGAAGATCGTGATGATCGGGGAGATTGGCGGGAGCGATGAGGAACGCGCTGCGGCCTACATCCAGCAGCACGTCAAAAAGCCGGTGGCGGGATTCATCGCCGGCCGCGCCGCGCCGCCTGGCAAGCGCATGGGGCACGCCGGCGCGATCATTGAGGGAGGCATGGGCACGGCCGCGGGGAAAGTCTCGGCCATGAAAGCGGCGGGGATTCGGGTGGCAGACCTGCCAACCCAAATCCCCGACCTGTTGCGGTTTTAGATTCCGGGTTGCGGACCTGCCGGTCCAGAACCCGGAATCGACGCGCTACTTCTCTTCCTTGTACATCACGTGCTTGCGCAGGATGGGGTCGAAGCGGCGAATCTCCAGCCGGCCCGTGTCGTTCTTGCGGTTTTTCTCCGACCAGTACACGTGGCCGCTCTCCGAGCTTTTGAGCTTGATGACCACGCGATTGCCTTTCTTCTTTGCCATAGGTGCTCACCTCTTTCACGGGGCCGGCCGGCTGGCCGGTCCGGTCGATCCACGCTGCCTTGAACGTTGCGCCTGACTACATCCAGGTTGGCCGCGCGCCGGCAATGGGCAGCAACGCAAGATGGCGGGCGCGCTTGATGGCGCGGGCCAGCAGCCGTTGATTCTTCGCGCTCAGACCTGTGCGACGACGCGGCAGGATTTTGCCCTGCGGATTCACGTATCGGCGCAGCCGCTCGTAGTCCTTGTAATCCGGCACTGTGCCCGTCGTCGCAAACTCGTCCACGCGCTTGGGGCGCGCCGCGTTGCGATCGTAGCTGTTGGCAGCTACATTGCGATTGAACCCCCTGCGGGGCTTTGGCCGAGACGCGCCAGACGAAGCGGATGCTTCGCCTTCCGTCCCGGCTACGCTTGGAACGACGTTCTCTTCCACAGTTTCTCCTTGACGATTTGACAGACAAGCGCGCGGGACGCCCCGCGCGCTCACCTCATCAGTTTTGCCGACCTGCGATTCTATCACAGGCTGTTGCTGATGATATCATCGCGCCGCATGGATCGTTCTCGCGTTGCTGTCCTGTCTGCCCTGCGCGCCTTGCCGCGCCTGACTGCGCCGGCGCTGATCGTGATCGTTGTCGGCCTGGCAGCCTGGAAACTCACACTGGGAGATCGGGCCATCGCGCGGGGGGATCTGCTGCTCTATTTCTACCCGCTGCGCGATTATGGCTCCTGCAAAGTCAACGAGGGGCGGTAGTCAATGCCCTGAACGCCTTCTCAATGTGAACGTCAAAGACACGCCGGGCAT
>DAOTYS010000083.1:0-11744 GCA_034434575.1 Thermoflexales bacterium | reverse complement strand
GGTCGCTGATAGCAATATGTCCAGGGCCGTCGTGCCCCATCAGAATGAAGTTCTCAACGAAGTCCATGGCGTAGAACTCGGTGTACGAACCGCCAGCCCCCAGCCGGTCCATGATGAACATGGAGACGCACGTTTTGAGATCGCCCTCGCCGCTGCATGGCACGCCGCGCGCGGTGAGCAGCGAATTACCCACGATCACGCCGGCGCCCAGTTGCTCGCACACATTGCCGTCCAGCCCGCGGTAGTAGTACGTCAACCCCTCCAGATCGAAATCGCTCACCAGCCGGTCGAGTCCGCACGCCACGCGCGCCGACCAATCCAGCGCTTCCGGCGTCACCGGCATGGAGATCTTGTCGCTGCCCGGCTCGGCGATCTCGAACACGGACAGAATTTCATCTTTCTTCGCCGCCGCTTCCGCTTCCGTCACCGCATTGACACGCTGCTCGAGGTCGTCCATCTCCAGCACTTCGATGTGCGCGCCAAGCTGGGCATGGTGCATGGTGAAATCGGAGTACATGTCGAGCATGCCGGGATACGTGTGGCCGAGGAAGCCGATGCGGCTGCGGTTGAGCGAGCGCAGCACCGACGCCGCCTGCACCCACTCGCCAATCACGCCCCAGGCGCGGGGATCATCGCGCAACATGCCGGACACGACGTTGAACTGGATGCGGCTGCGCGCAAAGGCGTTGGAAATCTCCGGCACGCAGCAGGCGCAGCAGTTGGCCAGCCACTCGCCGGTAGTGATGTTCTCGTAGTCCAGTTGCGGGGCCGGTTGCAGATTGAGCACCAGCACGGGCCGGCGCACGCGCTGCACCGCCGGCAACACCTGCGACGAAGTGGCGTAGGTTGCCACGTAGCACACCACCAGATCGACATCTTCACGGCTGAACAAGTCGCCGGCAGCCAGCGCCGCCGGGGCGGTATCGACCAGTCCGGCGGAGACCACCTCGCCGCCAAACTGGCTCAACTGCGCCTCGACCTCGCGCTGGTATCCCTCCAGCCGTTCTTTCAACCCCTCGAACTGCGGCCAGTATGCCGCCAGGCCGATGCCGAACACACCGATTTTGGCCGGGCGCGCCCGGCGCACCACGCCTCGTTGTGACATGAATACATTCCTCCGCAAAGTGTTCGTTTTGGTGTTGGATTGATTCTGACCCGGCTCGTCAACAGAGCGCCCACCGCGGCCAACGCTTCACGCAATCCGGTCAGGCTCTCCTGCTGCGTCACTTGCCGGCTCTGAGCTTTTGCCATCGTTCCCACACTGTTGCTTGATCAGGCCTATTGCGCGAATCATCGTAAACGATCAGACCAGATTCAGCGGCAAACGCAAAGAGTTGCCCATGAACCGGCGGTTCACCACAGCGGATGAAAATGCCGCAAGCGGTGGCATGACCGGGCTTGTGGGCGCATTTTCACCGGAGCATCATCAATTCATGCCAGCGTTCGTCGATCGTTCGCGCGCGCTGCGCGGCCACATCTCGCCGATCCACGGCTTGCCAGCGCCGGCGATACGTTTGCAGATCTTGCTTTGTAATCTGAGTCTTCATCTTCAACAAGTCTTGCCACCCTCAGGCATTCTACATGCCATATTCATCGCCAGCGCGACAGCACCCGATAGGGGCCGTACTGGGCAACGGTGCTGTAGTGATAGCGGATGTAGTCGTCCAGCAGCGTCACGCCGGCGCTGTCGCAACTGGCGTTTGGCTCGCACACCTCGTTGAACATGTCGCTGAGGACGATGTAGCGCGTCTGGTTGCGCCCCAGGGCGGCCACGATCTCTTCCTGCACCGGCAGCGTGGTGGCCTGGCCGGGGTGCAGCTCGTGATAGCGCGTGACGCTGTGACGCTCGACCAGAAAGTAGAACATCACATCGTTCACGAAGATGCGATCGTGCCGGCCCACACCGGAGTAGATCGTGTCTGTCGGCGCTGTAGCCTGACGGATAAATTGAATGGCGCGCAACTGGTTCGGGTCCACCGGCGCGCCCTGCGCCCGCGCCACGTCATGCGGCGGGGGCGGCTGCGGATTGGCGCTGAGGTAATTACTGATCGCCGGGAAAGCCAGCAGCAGCATGACCGTGATCGCCGGCGCGGCGACAGCATAGTTGTGCTCTTTCAGCACAGGCCTGAAGCCGACCATCAATGGCGCAAGCAATGCAACCGCCGGCAGAAAGAACTGCGGAATGTGAATCAGGTCCGAGCGGATGTTGGCCTGATTGAATCCGAACAGGCCAAACAGCATGACCGCCCCGGCAGTCCAAACCCGCCACCGAACGTCGCGCAACGCGCGCGCCTCATCGGGGCCAACGCGACGCAGCCGCCAGCCGGCCAGGGCGATCAAGGCTGCGACAACAGCATAGGCGAAAAATGGGAAGTAGAACGGGAATTTCTCCAATGTCAGCGGCGGATAAGGCAACTGCCGCATGCGCGGGAATACGGTCAGCGGGAAGATCAACAATTGATGCAACAACTCGTTGACGGGCACAGAGAGCAACAGCGCCACTGCCACCGGCCCCGCAGCAACGGCCAACCCAACCGCATAGGGCGTCAGCCGGCGGGCAGCGCGGACGAAGTCCGCAACAGCCATGCGCCGCGCAGCAATAGACACAGGCCGGCTCAGCCCATGTGCAAACAAGACGAGCACGGCAGAGGCAATTGCGTACACCGCCAGATCGTGGCGAAACCATGCCGCCACGCCAGCCAGTCCGCCGGCCAGCGCAAGGGCGCGCCGATCAGGGCGTCCCTCCGCAGCCGCGCGCAGCCCCTCGGTCAATGCCAGGCAACTCAGAAAGATGAACAACAGGCCGGTGAAGATGGGATAGCCAAAAAAGCCGAAGAACTCCAGCCACGCCAGCGTCAGCATCCAGATCAGCACTGCCGCCGGCCATGACGACAAACGCCGGGCCAGAAAGAAAACCACACACGCCAGCGCGGCGCGCACAACCACATCCCACCACCGTTCGACCATGATTGACGGACCGAACAGGCGGAACAGGCCGGCCAGCGCGTAGAACTGGCCGGGGCTGTACATGCCCCAGAAATCGCGGTAGGGGATGTGCCCGTCCATCACCCGGACGGCGCCATAGACCATCAGCCCTTCGTCATAGATGTTCAGCCAGCGGCTGAGGCCGGGTTGAAGATAGAGTATGGCGACAGAGACCAGAACAACAGCAAGGACGACATCGAGAAGCGCGCTTGTGCGATTGCCGGCGCCTGCGCGTTGGGTGGTGAGATACGGTGCCATACGTGATCAGACCTGCATGATAACCTGTTCTGACGACCGCGCCTGAACTTTGAACCCGGTTTATCATTGGCGACAGGAGGCAGCATTGATCAATCGAGACACACTGCTGAGCAAGTGCGAGACAGCGTTTGAGTTTGCCGGCAGGCAGCTCGAACATCTTGTCACCGCGCATCCCGATTTCTTCCCCATGTACACCCGGCAGGGCAAATGGAAGCACGACGGCGAAGCGTGGACCAACTGGTGCGAGGGTTTTCTGGGCGGCCAACTATGGCTGATGTACCAGCACACCGGCCACGAGGTGTGGCGTCAGCGCGCCGAGCATTACTCGCGCCTGATCGAACACCGCAAGACCGATCGCAACGTGCATGATCTGGGCTTTCTGTTCTGGTCCACGTGGAAACGTTGGTACGACGTGACCGGCGACCAGACGATCAACCAGGTGGTGATCGAAGCCGGCCAGACCCTGGCGCTGCGCTTCAAGGAGAAGGGCCAGTACCTGCGCTCGTTCGTCGCCGAGGATAGCCTGTTCATCGACATCATGATGAACGTGGGCGTCATTTTCTATGCGGCGCAACAAACCGGCGACGAAAACCTGTGGCGCATCGCCAATCAGCATTGCCTGACCACCCGGCGCTATCTGGTGCGCGGCGACGGCAGCGCATCGCACGAAGGCTTGTTCAACACCGAGACCGGCGAATTCATTCGCCAGAGCACGCACCAGGGCTGGCGCGCCGACTCATCCTGGGCGCGCGGGCTGGCCTGGGCGTTGTACGGCTTTGGCACAGCCTATTACTTCACGCGCGACGCGCGCTTCCTGGCCACGGCGCAAGCGTGCGCACAGTACTACATCGAACAGACGCCCGCCCACGGCGTGCCGCCCAACGACTGGGCTGAGCCAAACCCGCCTTACCCCTACGAAAGCTCTGCTGCTGCCATCGCCGCCAGCGGGCTGTTCAATCTGGCCCGGCTGACCAGCGACCCAACCCACGCCTGGCTGTATCGCGACTACGCGCTGCGCATCATGGACACTCTGACCGGCCCGGAGTTCCTCGCCATCGACACGCCGGGCTGGGAAGGCATCCTCAAGCACGGCATGTACCATCAGCGCAAGGGACTGGGCGTGGACGAAAGCACGATGTGGGGCGACCACTTCTTCCTGGAAGCTGTCGCCAAAGCGATCAAGGCGCTGGGAGAGGCTGCATGAACACCGCTGTCGCACTCATCACCGGCGCCGGTCGCGGCATCGGACGGGGCGCGGCGCTCGCACTGGCCGAACGCGGCTGGTCGATTGTCGTCAACTATCGCGGCAACGCCGAAGCCGCGCAAGACACCTTGCGCGCGGTCGAACAGGCCGGCGGGCGCGGACTGCTCGTCCAGGCAGATGTCTCCAGCGCAACAGACCGCGAACGGTTGATCGCTGAAACCCTGCGCCACTTCGGGCGCATCGACGCGCTGGTCAACAACGCCGGCATGGCGCCCCGTCAGCGCGTGGACCTGCTCGAACTCAGCGAGGCCAGCTACGATGAGGTGATGGCCGTCAACCTGAAAGGCCCGTTCTTCCTCACGCAGCGCGCCGCGAAAGCGATGCTTATGCTGATCGAGGCGCAAACCATCCGGCGCGGCGTCATCATCAACATGGGGTCGATCAGCGCGTACACCAGCAGCGTGAACCGCGCCGAGTATTGCGTTTCCAAAGCCGGCCTGGCCATGATGACGCAGTTGTACGCCGACCGGCTGGCCGAGCACCACATCAACGTGTACGAGATTCGCCCCGGCATCATCGACACCGACATGACCAGCGTGGCCAGAGCCAAATACGACAAACTTATCGCCGAGGGACTGACGCCGATCCGACGCTGGGGCACGCCCGAAGACGTGGGCCGCGCCGTCGCCGCCATTGCCGAAGGCGCCTTCCCCATGTCCACCGGTGAAGTCATCAACGTCGATGGCGGCTTTCATCTGCGAAGGCTGTGAGAGAAGTGCTGAGTGCTGAGTGCTGAGTGCAAAGTGTGCAGCACAATTGACTCCTGACTCCTGACTCCTGGCTCCTGACTTCTGACTCCTGACCCCTGACTCCTGGCTCCTGACTTCTGACTCCTGATTCCTGACCACTGACTACTCCAATGCATTTCCCAAAAATCGCTTCTTTCAAAACCCCCGACGCCTTGCGCGCCCGGCTGCGCGAACTGAATCTCGATCTGGCGCTGGACGACGTCGTGCTGGCTGCGCCGGAATCGCCGCTGGCCCAACCCCTGAGCGTTCCGCGCGCCAGCGGTGGAGCCTTCCAGATCGGCAACCGCTTCTGCATTCTGCCGATGGAAGGCTGGGATGGCGCCCCCGACGGCAAACCGTCTGAATTGACTGCCCGACGCTGGCGGCGCTTCGGCGAGAGCGGCGCCAAATTGATCTGGGGCGGCGAGGCAGTGGCCGTGCGACACGATGGCCGGGCCAACCCCAATCAGTTGATGATCAATGACGCCAACGCGAAGGACCTGGCGTGGTTGCGCGATGAATTGTTAGAAACCCATGCCCGCGATTTCGGCGCGACCGGCGATCTGGTTGTCGGCTTGCAGTTGACGCACTCCGGCCGCTTCGCCCGGCCCAACAGCAAAACGAAGCTGGAGCCGATGATCCTCTACCACCACCCGCTGCTCGATCGCAAGTTTGGCATTCCGCCCGACTACCCGGTGATGACCGACGCGCAGATCGACGACCTGATCGGCGATTTTGCGCGCGCCGCCCGTCAGGCGCAGCAAATCGGCTTTGACTTCGTCGATCTCAAGCATTGCCACGGCTACCTGGGCCACGAATTCCTCAGCGCCCACACGCGCCCCGGCCCCTATGGCGGCAGCTTCGAGAACCGCACGCGCTTCCTGCGCAACCTGGTTGCGGCTGTGCGGCGCGAAGCGCCGGGCCTGGAGATCGGCGTGCGACTGAGCGCGTTCGACATGGTCCCGTTCAAGAAAGGCAGCGACCAGGCTGGCGCGCCGGAACCATTTGAGGGGGCCGACTATCCTTACGCCTTTGGCTGCGACCCACACAACCCCACCCGGCCTGACCTGAGCGAAGCCGCGCAATTCCTGCGCCTGCTGCGCGACCTCGGCATTCGGCTGGTGTGCCTGACCGCCGGCAGCCCTTACTACAACCCCCACATCCAACGCCCGGCGGCTTTCCCGCCCAGTGACGGTTACCTGCCGCCTGAGGACCCGTTGATCGGCGTGGCGCGCCAGATTGACGCGACCGCAACCTTAAAAAAGCAGTTCCCCGATCTGGCCATCGTTGGGTCAGGCTACACCTATTTGCAGGACTATCTGCCGCATGTGGGGCAGGCGCAGGTTCGGCTCGGCAACGTGGACTTCATCGGCCTGGGGCGCATGGCGCTGGCCTACCCCACGCTGCCGGCGGATGTGTTGAGCGGGCGCGGCCTGAACGCCAAACAACTCTGCCGCACATTCAGCGACTGCACCACCGCCCCGCGCAACGGCATGGTGTCGGGCTGTTACCCGCTTGATCCGTTCTACAAAGCGCGCGAGGAAAACGAGCGACTGAAGGCGCTCAAGCGGCAGTGAAACTGTCGCTCATCTTGCAAGCTCAAAGCATGCGGATGTGTTGCTGAAGCTGTGAGAAAATCGCCGCTCGCTTGAGACGAGAAACACTTGAAAAGTTCCAGGCATTGGTTTACCTGGCTGCGATTGGTTGTGGCATGGCTGTCGGCGCGATGTGGCCAGAGCAGGCCGGCCTTCTGGAAAGGTTGCTCTGGCCGGCTCTGGCCTTGCTGCTGTACAGCACTTTTACCCAAGTTCCACTAGCACACTTGCGTCAGGCCATCTCTGATGTGCGTTTCATACAGGCCAGCGTGGTCGGCAATTTTGTGTTGATCCCCGCTGGTCTGTGGGCGCTGAAGGGATTCCTGCCAGAAGACGCGGTCTTGCGGCTTGGCATCATGATGGTGTTGCTCGCGCCTTGCACAGACTGGTTTATCACATTCGCCCATCTGGGCGGCGGCGACGCCAGGTATGCCATCTCTTTCGCGCCCATCAGCCTGCTGCTGCAAATTATTCTGCTGCCGGTATATCTATCGCTCTTGCTTGGAGAAATCGCTGCGATCACGCTGGCGCGGCAGGAAGTGATCGTTGCGTTTGTCGTCATCATTGCGCTGCCCTTGCTGGGCGCTTTCATCACTGAAAAGTGGGCAGAACGAGAGGAGCGCCGCCGCGCACTGCTGAGTGACCTGGCCTGGGGGCCGGTCCCGCTGTTGGGGATAGTGATCTTCATCATTGCAGCCACGCAGGTGACGCTCATCGCCGACTCCATTGGGGCGCTTGGGCAGTTGCTGCCGGTGTACATCGGCTTTCTGGCACTCGCCAGCGTGCTGGCGCGGCTGGTAGCGCGCTTGTTCAAGCTGCCGCCGGCGCAAGGGCGCGTTTTAGCATTCAGCCTGGGCACGCGCAATTCGTTTGTTGTGTTGCCGCTTGCGCTCGCCCTGCCCGCCACATTCGAGATGGCTGTCGTTGCGATCGTCTTTCAATCGCTGGTCGAGCTGGCAGGCATGAGTTTCTATGTGTGGTGGGTGCCCAGGCGATTGTTTCCTCAGCCGCGCGACTGCGCGCTGCCGGGGACACTCCATTCAGCCGCCGAAAGCGCTCACAGTCTGGACAAGCAGACTTGAGATCAAGCCACAAAATGCTTCGCTCGGCGCCTGCGCCGCGAAAGGCGATGGCGCAACCAGGCCAGCCACAGAGTGCGCCGCACGGTCAGCCAGGCGTTGATCGCCATCGCGCGCGCGCCGGCATCCTGCGGATGCGGGCTGTAGTTGGCGCGCACGTATAGATCGACCAGCTTGCGCAACTCGGCGCGATCGATCTCCAGGCGGGCATCTGGCCGGCTGGGGCCATCGAGCAGCGCGCGCAACCGCTCATCAAGATGCGCGCCGAACTCGTAAGGCGTGTCGCCCGGCCCCGCCGCTGCGCCAAATGCCTGCCCGCGCCGATACACGCGCCCGTACAGGCGCGCAATGGCCTTCTCCGGCGGCAGCCGGCTCAAGCGCCATGTGTCGCCCAACAGCCAGATCGCCCCCGTTATAACGATCGCCAGGGCCGCCAGCAACAGCGCGCCGATGCGCTGCCCCTCGGCGCGGATGCGTTGCGCGGTGATCGGCTCGGTCGGCGCGCTGCGCGGCAGCGCAGACAGATCGAATTCGAGCGGATCGGCCGGCCGGTCAATCAATGGGCGGGCGCTGGTCGGCTCGAAGTCGATCCATCCATAGCCGGGGAAGTAGACCTGCGGCCAGGAGTGCGCATCCGTGCCAACCACTGTGAAACGCGCAGCGCGCGGATCGTAGACACCCGTGGCGTAGCCCACCGCGACGCGAGCCGGCAGGCCGGCGGCGCGTGCCAGGGCTGCCATCGCCGTGGCAAAGTAATCGCAATAGCCGCGCTTCAGATCGAACAGAAAGTAATCGACCACATCGCGGCCCAGCGGCGGGGCCGGCAAATCCAGGGTGTAGGAATAGCCGCGCAGATACGACTCGATCTCTCTGGCGCGGTCATAGGGCGTCGGCGCTGTGGCCGTCAGGTCGCGGGCCAGCGCGCGAACCCGGTCAGGCAACGCATCAGGCAATTGAAGGTAGCGCTCCAGAATCCAGTCGGGGTAGTCTGCGCCGGCCTCGCGCAGCTTCGACTCGGACACGTTGGGCGCGTAGGAGTCAACACGATACTCGACCACACCCGGGGCGCGGATGCTGAACAAATCATCGAATGAACGCCAGGCTGCGGTGTAGTCGCTATCGGCTGAGACAAAGACGCCGGCGGCGTACAACACGCCGGCCGGGTTGTCCGTCAACAGAAACGATTGGCGCACGCGCCGGTGGGTCTGGCTCAATGTTGCGGTGATCGTCTCGGTGATGAGCGGCTGGCCGGCGGGAAACTGCTCCTCGCGCGTGCCGCTGGTTGACCAGCCCAGCCCGTTATAGAAATCGTAGGTGCTGCCCAGCCAGTACAGGCGCGGGATGTCACCGGCCTCGTATAGCTCCGGCGGGATGCCCTCCATCGGCGCCGGCATGTCGCTCGTGTTGACGTACATGACGATCTCGCGGGACAGTTCCGGCCCTGCGCCAATCAGATGGCGACGCGGCAGGCCCGGCGCCTGCAAGTTGTCCGGCGAGCGGGCCGGGCGCGGGCGGGGCTGAAGACCCAGCGATTCAGGCACGACCGGGCGTTCCTCGGCAACGGGACGCGCAAAGGTCTGCTGCGTCCAGCGCACAAGGCCTTCGAGCGAAAAGGTCGGCACAACACTGGCCGCGATCAGCAACAGAATGAGCAACGGAACCGCCGAGATGGTCATGTCCAGGCGCATGCCCTCCCAGAAGTCCATGCCGGCGGCCCGCCAACGCGCCTCGCGGCCGGCCTGCCCCACCACCACCATCAGCGCCAATCCCGCGCCCAGCGGCGCCAACAGGACGCGCGGTTCATCACCCACATACAACACCGTCAGAGCCAACACAGTCACTGCCGGCGCGAGTGCCAGCAACACATTGGCGTGCCGGCGCACAGCCCAGGCGCTCCACGCCGCCACACTCCAGATCACGTAGGCCCACACCAGCGCGGCTGCAACAGGATCGAACGCGGGGCGTCCCTGAACAACCTCAATCAACCAGCTCTGTGACCGGCTCCACAGGGTCGCCAGGTCGCCGGACAGGGCGCTCAACGAGACCGCAATCGGTTCGAGATAGGGCGCAGGGTCGTTGAAAGGCCCGGTCAACGCTCGATAGGCGTCGTTCAGTTGGGTGCCGAGCGCCAGCAGTTTGCCGGCCAGTCCTCCCACCCGCACTGCGACCGCCGGCAGCCCAATTCCCAATCCCAGCAGCACGGCCCAGAGTGAGCCAGGCCGGGTCGGCGCAAACGTCCGCGCCAGCCACCACGCAGTGACCAGTCCGAGCGCCGCCATGCCCACCAACAGGTTGCTGTCGAGACCGCGAATGTTCTGTGTGAGCACGAAGGACAACACGAATTGCGGCACAAACAGAATCGCCAGCATGAGGAGCGTGGCAAATCCAAGCCGGCGCACCAGCCAGCCGACTGCGCCCTGAACGATGCTCATGACACCGTTCTCCAATCGACGTTGCGGGGCTGGCGCACCGGCGCGACCATGCCGGTGGGCAGAATGTGCCACTCCCATTCGCCTTCGCGGCCTGGCCTGCTCTCCGGGCTGTCGAACACGGCGCGCCCGATCACCTGGCTGGCCACGCCGAGCCTGGCGAGCAATTGCGATGCCCGCGCAGCCTGATCGCGGTGAGTGAGCGTGTCGAACCCACCACCGGCTGGCACCTCAGCGCCGTCGCCATACGCGCCGGCATCGAGCAACAAGACGGTGGGCGCAACGCCGCGTCGTCGCAGCATCAACAGCCGATCGACCCATGCCGGCGCGCGGGCTGCGTCTGCGAATGCGACCGCCGGCGTGATGACGATCACGCTCGAAAGCTGGCTCATCGCCGGCCGGGCGCGCTCAAGCAGCTCTCCCAGCGCAACGCGGCCGGGGCGCAAGAGTGCCAGAGCGCGCAACAACTGCCAGCGCTGGGGGTCGCCGCTTCTGGGTGGCAGCCAGACCAGGTCATCCCCAAAGGCGGTCAGGCCGACCGACTGACCGGCGCGCAGGCCGGCATCGGCCAGCGACGCGGCCAGGGTGATGGCGTGCTCTTCGGTGGAGTCCTGCCCCTGACCGGCGTGCGCGCCGCGATCCATATCGAGCATGATCCACCAGTGACTGGCCGGCGTGTTGTCGAACAGCCGGACAAAAAGCGCGCCGCGCCGGGCGGTGGTCAGCCAGTGAATGCGATGCAGGCTGTCGCCGGGGTAATACTCGCGCACGGTTGCGGCGCTGACGGTCTGTTCAGGGGCATTGGGGCGCGGGCGACCTTCGCCAGCCCGTCCGCCGGGCGCGACTTCGATGCGCGGCAACGGAATGACCGGCGGCAACACCATCAACGTGGTGGCGCTGGGCGACTCGACGGTGACACTGTAGATGCCGAACACATCGCCAGTGCGCAGTGTGGTTGGGCCGAGGGTGAACACGCCGCGCCGGGTGCACAAACTCTGCGTGCGCCATTGCGTCTGCGAGCGGCTATCGACGCCGGTGACGCGGCCGGTCTGATAGTCCGGCATGGCGGTGTGATCGACCACCTCGACCCACAGGGCCGGCGCAAGGCTGTTGTTGTGCAGCGTGAAGCGCTCTTCGAGCCGGTCACCGACCTGCGCCCAGCCGTAGCGCATCTCGCGCCGGAAAACCAGACCGCGCGCCAGCGCGCGCGCCCACAGCCAGGCGCTCAGCCACGCGCCGCCCAACCCCACCGCCAGGATCATCCATCCCTGCCAGGGGGTGACGAGTTGAAGCAGGATGAGCGCGCCGATCAACACGGGGAGCAGCCAGGAATTGAGCCTGACGCTGCCATTCGTGGTCGATGTCACGCCGGGGAGTATAGCAAACGCACACAGGCGTCCGACCCC
>DAOTYS010000082.1:0-15036 GCA_034434575.1 Thermoflexales bacterium | reverse complement strand
AACATTGCCCTGCTCGGCGTGGACACTCGCCCAAAGCTCGGTTTTGCCAACACCGATGTCATCATCATCGCCAGCATCAATCCTGACGTGCCGGCTGTCACGCTGCTCTCCATTCCGCGCGACACGCTGGTGTACATCCCAGGCTGGCGCTCGCACAAGGTCAACACGGCGTTTGCGCGCGGCGGGCCGGACTTGTTCAGGCAGACGATCCGGTACAACTTCGGGATCAATGTGGACTACTACGCCATGGTCAACTTCTCCGCCGTGGTGCGGGCGGTCAATACGCTCGGCGGCGTGCAGATCGTGGCGACCTGCCCTCTATTTCATCAATTCCCAAAAGACCCGTACTACATGGCTGATCCGGCCTCGCCCATGACCGTAACCGCCCCTTACACCGACACGTTCACCGGCGAAGTGTGGGAGCCGGGCACAGCCGTGCCCTTGCAGACCATCAACATCCCCCGGCCCGGCATCTACACGTTGGACGGTCTGGAGGCGCTGGCCTATGTGCGCGCCCGTTACGGCGTGCCGGGCGGCGACATCGACCGCGGCCGGCGCGAGCAGCGCCTGATCCGCGCCATGTTCAACAAGGTCAGGCAACTCGACATGATCGCCAAAGTGCCCGAGTTGTACGCGCAGTTCCAACACGAAGTGAAGACCGACCTGACGCTGGAAAACATGCTGTATCTGGCCACCCTCGCCCCGCGATTCGAGGATGCCATCATTCGCAGCCGGTTCATCGACGGCGGCGGCCTGCGCGGCGCGACGCTGCCAACCGTCGGTTCCGTCCTGATCCCCAACCGCGAGACGATGCAGCCTTACATTCAGCAGGTGCTGCGTGTGGCGTTGAATCAACGCCCGAATGAAGGCATCCCGATCGAGGTGTGGAACGCCACGAGCGATCCCAACTTCGGCATCGTGGCCGCCGACCGGCTGGGTGATCTCGGCTTTCGCATTGTCGATATCAGGACTGTTGAGGAGCGCGTTGCCAGAACCCAGATCGTCGATTTCACCACGACGAAGAAAGGCAGCGCGTTGCCGCTCCTTCAGCGCACGTTCAACATCAAGGACGACGCGATTGTCGAGCAACCCACTGCGGACGGGCCGCGCTATCGCATCATTGTGGGGCCGGATTTCAACCCCTGCTATTACCAGACGCGGTCCCCCGCTGCGCCGAATCCCACGCCGCAGCCCACCCCCGATCCAGGCGCCGCTGGCGGAGACGCTGGCGGAGACGCTGGCGCTCAGCAAGCCCAATCACCACCGGCAGAGCCAACCGCTCAGCCCCAACCATAGACTCGTTGAGGTGTCGGACGCCTCACGACAGTCCGTCGCCTGAGACCTGGATGCCCCGCTCGGCCAGCATCTCGCGCACCATGTCGGCATGAGCGGCGTCCACAATGGCCACCGGCTGCAGGCTGCCCTCGATCACCTTCAGATAGTGGCCAACGGCCTCATCGTCGAGCAGGTTGTTCAACACTTCCTGATGGCTGAACTCAAACAGGCACACCGCGCTTGCGGCGGCGCGGCCAAAGAAGCGCGCCCAGTCGCGGATGCTCTGCTCGACCGGCGCCGGCAGCGGCCCGTCGTGCAGGTGCGCCAGGATGGCCAGAATCTCATCCAGAGTCATATCGCCGGCCAACGCGTTGCGAACACCGGCAGCCGTGATCTGCAATGGCCGGCCCGGCGCAACGGGGCCTGAGAACGGCGCCAGTTGGCTGAGGGCGAACAGACTGGGCGCCGGCTGCTTGAACAACACATCGAAGCTGCCCGGTCCTTCCTGAGACGGAACCAGACGCAGACAGCCCTCTGTGTCATCGCGCGCGGGCGAGCCATCCGCAGCGTCGCCGGCGCTGATCTGCGGCATCCATCCCGCCTCGCTCAGCGCCTGGATAACCGCCTCCATCGTCGCGCCGGGCTGGATCAGCGCGTGCGCCGACCCCAGCGCAACCGGCGCCAGTTGGGCCTGCGCCAACACATGGGTGACGGCGTCGCGCGCGTCCTCGTCTGCAAATTGAACCACGCGCGCCTGCCGATGGAACACGATACGATGATGCCGGGTTTCCCACTCGTCCAGCGTTCGCCGGATGTTGGGCGGCAGCGGCGCGCCCTGATGCGCTTCCAGAAACGACACAATGCGCCGGACATCCCAGCCGGCCTGATGCCCCCGATACACCGATTCCCGCGTCAACTGATAAGCAGTGGCGCGATCGCCGCCCTGCACGTCTGCAAACTGATCGAGGTCCATCAGCACGCGGTCGCTGATCGGCTCCATGGCCAGGATCGTAAAATCGGGTTGCACCAGCACCCGCCCTCCGTTCTCGACATAGTGCGGCGGGTCGGCCAGTTCGAGCAGCCACAGGCCGGTCTCAGTCAGCCGGTAAGCAGTGGGCAATGGAGGCGCCGGCGTGCGCTGATCGCGGCTTGCGTCTGTGCTGGATGCGCCAAAGCCCAAATCGACCAGCCCCAGCCAGTGCAATGGGCCGGCCAGCGCAGACAGCATAGCCAGTCGGTCAGGCAGGCCGGTTTGCTCTGGCGCATGGCTGCCGATAGCGCGGAAACCCGCCGGCTCCGGGCGCGCGACCGCGTCCAGCAATGCAGCTGTAGACCGCCAACGCTCGCCGGGCTGCGATGCGCGACCAGGCTCCAGCGCCCGTTCATGCAGCGCCCGTTCATGCAGCGCCCGCTCATGCAGCGCCCGCTCATGCAGCGCCCGTTCCAGAGCGGCGTTTTTCTCGACCCGCGCGAGGGCGCGCAAGAGCGCGACGCGCGCCTTCATCGTCAGAGCCAGTTCATCCCGACGCGGGCCGGGCAGGGCGCTGCGCCGCAAAGGGCCGGCGTCGGTAATCATCGGCCTGTCGCGCCAGGTCTCGAACGCGCGCTTGATGCGCGCGGCCAGGGGCATGTGGAAGAATTGCCCGCCGGCTTGCGCTCTGATAGCGCCCTGTGTTTCAGCAAGTTCGCGCAGCCCGATCAGCAACTGCCGCATGAAGAACAGGCGAGGGTATTCCTGTTCAGAATCCGGCCCGCCGAGCGGCTCGTTGAGCGCTGCAAGCAGCGCCTTGAAAGCCGTCTTGTAGATCCAGCCGCGCGCCGTCAGCCCCACCTCGCCTTTGCTGCGCACATGCCGCCAGTAGCGGCTCAGGTCGCGTTGGAAGTCGGAGGCCGATGCCGACGCAACCATGTAGGGCAAGCCGCTGGGCTTGCCAGAGTCGCCGGGCTTGCCAGTTTCCTGCGCGGCATTGCGCTCAGGTCTTTGCTCAGTGTTGCGCGTGTGCATAGCGTTTTGCTGATGGACGATTGGCCGCAATCAGACTACAGTGGGCGTGTATCCGCGCTCGACGAACTCGCGGATGAGCGCGTCCAGGCTGTCTGACCGGATGACGACGGCGCGCGGCGACATCTGGTGCACGATGGCCTGCGCCAGCGACGTGTTGGCCAGCAACTCGGGCAGGGCGTAGTCGTCGGACAACTGAAGAATAGTCAGCGATTCGTAGACCCGCACGCGGCCATATCGCTCGGCGATGGCGCGATACTGATCGAGGGCCGCCTGTGGCGCCGGCGCGCCGAACCGCTCGAATTGCGCCGCCACCTCGCCGGCTGTGATGCCCTCGCCCAGGGCGGCCTGGATGCTGGCCGGCGTGAGGCGGTAGGTGAAGGGCGCCTCGGCCGGCTCGCCGATCTTGCGCGCAAACGCGATGAAGTCTGCCCGTTCCGGCGCGGGCGGCAAGCGCCAGGTGGCAGCGTCGAGCCACACGACCGGCGCGGTGGTTCGGGGCTGCGGCGTGGCGGTCGCCGGCAAGGCGGGCAAGGCGGACGCGCTCTCTGCGGACAGACTGTGCGTTTGCGCCGCCAGCGCATCGCCTGTGCTTGCCGCGATCTGCGCCTGTGTGACCCAGTCGACCATGTCTGTGAGGCGCAATGCGACGAGACGATTATCGGCGCCGTCTTCCACCTCCGTTTCTATCAGCCCAAACCATTGCGCCGGGCCGCACAAAGCCGCTTCGAGGACTGCGCCGATGCTGCGCGTCCATTCGTCATACCGGCCATGCTGCAAGCGTATCAAGCCATCCGGGCTGGCGAACCACCACTGGTTGGGCGTCATGAACGTCCAGGCGCAGTCCCGGTGAAAGTCGAACAGGGCGCGGCGCAGGGCCGGCCAGTCGACCCACTGCGCGCGCGGCAATCCGCGCAAGACGCGGAATAGATAGCGCCGCAGGGCGCACCACTCCGCGCCCAGATCGAGCGGCCCCAGCTCGCGCGCGCCAATGGCCCGCATGACTTTGAACGGCTGTGGCGCAGACGCATCTGAGGAGGGGCGTCCCGCGCCCAATGCCAGATGCGCCTCAAGGGCGTCGGGCACGCTTTCCTGCCAGGCCGTCCAGGCGCGCAGGAATCGCTGCGCGTTCGACAGCGCATACCACGCTTCGACGGCGGACATGCGCGCTCTGACATGCCAGCCGGTTTCCGAAGGGTGGGCATCGCTGCGGGCCGTGTCCGCGCCGGCGTCGGGCGCCTCGATCAGTTGCAGGCTGGCCGCGATGGCGAACAGAAACTCGCACTCGGCCGCCGGCAGGCCGGTCTGGTTTTCCAGTCTGGCGCGCGCATCAGGCGAGAGCCATGAGGCCGTCGGCACGCTGATGCCGCTGCGTGGGTCCGGCGCCCAGCCGGGGCGCGAGTTGAGCAGGCGATGGGCTTCGTCTTTGTCGTGTTCCCATCGCCTCAGCCAGGGCGTGTTGCCGGCCTGGGGGTGGGGGGGCAGCGGCGCGCGGGCTTCGACGCCGGTGGACATCACCGCGTCGAGGAACATGTCGAATGCGTCAAGGAAATTGACGATTGGCGATGGACGGTGGATGAGCGTGGACGGCTGATGGGCGGTCGTTGCAGCGGCAGCGGCCCATGAGACGACCGGAACGTTGCCGCCGCTGGCTGTCAGTGGCAACCACTGGTAGTACACGTCGCGATAGCCCACATAGCGATTGGTGGGGAAGATCAGCGCGCGCCGGCGCAGGGCGTCGAGCACCTCTGACAGCGCGCGATCGGGGGCGCCCTCGCTCTGTCTGCTCCACAGGGCGCTGATCAACGCGCGCGGCACAGGCAGCTCGTGGTCGCGCGCGGTCAGCAGCCGGCGCGCCAACTCAGCCTGGTCGGCGGGCAATCCCTCCAGCAGCGCCTCGGGGTCCGCGCGCATCCGGGCCACACGCTCGGCCAATGCATGGGCCACCTGCTCGACAAAGCCGTTGCGCGATGACCCTTTGAGCGGGATATTCCACAGCCGGGCCAGGGCGCGCATTTGGGCGATGTTGAACTCGGCTTCGAGCGTTTCGGTCAGGGCTGGCAACGGGGCGCGAAACGGCGTTGCGTGCGGCCAAAAGCCGTTGCCTGCCCCGTTGGGCTGTGTCTGCGGCGGGCTGTGCGTGCGTGTCACGGTCATTTCAATTTCTGCGCCGGACGGGCGCGGCATTGGCGGCGATGACAGCCGGCTGGAACGCTGCCACCTCGTCCTCGTAGAAGATATCGTAGTGATAGCCCTGCTCGGTCAGGAACAACTGGCGTTTGGCGGCAAATTCCTGATCCAGCGTGTCGCGCGTGACGATGGTGTAGAAGTGGGCCAGCAGGCCGTTTTGTTTGGGCCGCAGCACACGGCCCAGGCGTTGCGCCTCTTCCTGGCGCGAGCCGAACATGCCGCTGACTTGAATCAGCACATTGGCGTCGGGCAGGTCGATGGAGAAGTTGCCCACCTTCGACAGCACCAGCTTGTTGATCTCGCCGTCGCGGAATTGCGCGTACAGTTTTTCGCGTTGCCGCACCGGCGTCTCGCCGGTGATGAGCGGCGCCTCGATCCGCCGGGCGATCTCCTCCAACTGGTCGAGGAACTGGCCGATGATGAGCACCGAGTCCTCGCGATGCTTGGACATCAGCAGGGAAAGGATGCGCTGTTTGCGGCGGTTGGTGGCGGCGAAGCGGTATTTGTTGTCCAGATTGGTCACGGCGTATTCGAGCCGGTCCTCCTCTTCCAGGGGAACGCGGATCTCGTGGCATTCGGCGGTGGCGATCCAGCCCTGGCGCTCCAGGTCTTTCCACGGCACGTCGTACTTCTTGGGGCCGACCAGCGAGAACACTTCGTCTTCGCGTCCGTCCTCGCGCACGAGCGTGGCTGTCAACCCAAGCCGGCGGCGGGCCTGGATTTCGGCGGTGATGCGGAACACCGGCGCCGGCAACAGGTGCGCCTCGTCGTACACGATCAATCCCCAATCCAGCGAGTTGAACAGGGACATGTGGGGATAGTCGGCGATGATTTGGGATTTGGGATTTGGGATTTTGGATTGCAGATCGGCGCTGTCGATTCCGTTGCTCGAATCGGACTGGCCTGTGGCTGGTTTTCGCCGGGGGCGGTAGGTGAGCACCTGATAGGTGGTGACGGTGACGGGGCGGATTTCCTTCTTCAGGCCGGTGTATTCGCCGATCTGGTCTTCGGTGAGGGTGGTTTTGTCGAGCAACTCGCGGATCCATTGCCGCACGGCGACGGTGTTGGGCGTCAGAATCAGGGTGGCGCACTGCGCCCGATGCATAGCGGCGATGCCGACCAGGGTTTTGCCGGCCCCGCAGGGCAGCACCACCACGCCGCTGCCGCCGGCGGCGCTCCCGCCGGCCCAGTACACCTCGGCGGCGTCCACCTGATAGTTGCGCAGGGAGAACGGCGCGCCGGTCAGGGCGCCCAACTCGCGCAGATCGAAGCTCAGCGCAGCGCCTTCAACATAGCCGGCCAGGTCTTCGGCTGGAAAACCGATCTGCACCAGCGCGCGCTTGACCTGCCCGCGCTGCACGGGGTCGATCTGGAAGGTGAGGGGGTTCAGCCGGGCCTGGATCAGCGGCGCAAACAGCTTGTGCCGGCTGATCTCTTCGGCCAGCCGCGCGTCGTCGGTGACGACCAGCATGCGGCCTGCGCCATTTGGCCCGCCGGCCCAGAACCCCTCTTCGGCAACGATTTTGATCCGCCCATATCGCCCGATGGCGTCCCGAATATCCACCCGCACGTTGTCCGGCAGCGGATACTTGGAGAACCGCTCCAGGTCGGCCAGGATGGCGTCGGCGGTCAGGCCGGCCGCTGCGGCGTTCCACAACGACAGCGAGCCGATGCGATAGGTGTGCACGTACTCCGGGCTTTTTTCCAGCTCGGCGAAGCGGGCCAGGGCATCGCGCGCCTCGGCGTACAGCGGGTTATCCACTTCCAGCAGCACGCTCTTGTCGCTCTGGACAATGAGAGGATTTTCAGGCCGGTAAGTCGTCATACGAAACACGTATTAGAACATAGTTCAGGGTGCGGAGTCAAAGGGAGAACACAGATGACAGATGACAGACGACAGACGATAGACGATAGATGGCAGACGACAGACATCGGATTACAGATGACAGACCGCAGAGAGAGAGTTGCGCTTGCGCCGGGGGCGGGGGTGTGGTTAACTACTGTCCCGGATGTTCCAGATAGCCATCATCTTGCTGACCGGCATCTTCGGGCTGGTGTCGATTGCTGTGGGGGCGCTCAACCTGGCGCAAGTCATTCGCTTCGTATGGCGCGCGCAGGCCGCCCCGGGCATCGTGTCGGAGATCGTCGAACTGGAGAAACGTCCGATCGGCAGCCCGCTCTATCAAGCCCGCGTGCGATTCAGCGCGCGGGACGGCCGGGAGATTGAGTTCGACAACCGCAATCTGACCGGCAAGCTCTACGAGGTGGCCGGCCAGAAAGTCACCGTGCTCTATGATCCGGCTAACCCGGCCGAGGCGATGATCCGCACGATCTGGATGTGGCTCAACCCGGTGATTGCGCTGTTGAGCGGATCGATCCTCATCGCCATCTGCGCGGCGAATGTGGCGCATCTTGGGCAATAGCTATACTGACCGGCATGTCTTTTCCGTTCCGCCTGATTCTGGATGGCCATTGCGATGGCGCGACCAACATGGCGCGCGATGAGGCCATTTCGCGCGCCGTAGGCGCCGGCGCTCAGCCGGCCACGCTGCGTTTCTACGGCTGGCAGCCGCCCTGCATCAGCCTGGGCCAGGCGCAGCGCACCCGCAGCGTAGACCTGGCTGCGTGCGAGGCCGATGGCGTTGGCGTGGTGCGCCGGCCGACCGGCGGTCTGGCCATCCTGCACACCGACGAGTTCACCTACAGCATCTCTCTGCCGATCGGCCACCCGATTGCCGAAGGGGATGTGATGACCTCCTACCGGCGCATTGCGGGGGCGATTGTGGAGGGGTTGCGTCGGCTGGGCGTGCCCGATGCCAATGCTGACCGGGTGGCCAAAGAAGACAAGGCCAAAGGGCCGGTGTGCTTTGAAGCGCCCAGCGACTACGAGGTGGTGGGTGGGGGCAAGAAGCTGGTAGGCAGCGCCCAGTGGCGGCGGGTGGATGGCGTGCTCCAGCACGGCAGCCTGCCGCTGCGCGGCGACATTGCCCGCATTTGCCGCTATCTGATCGGCGCCCCGCCGCCGCAGGATGTGCGCGCCCACGCCGGCACGCTGAGCGAGATCGTCGGCCGCGATGTCTCCTGGAGCGAGGTCGCCCAGGCGTGGGAAGCCGCGTTTGCGGATACGCTGGACATCGCCTTCACAATGCAGCCAATCTCTGAGGCCGAGTTGCAGGCGGCTGAAGAATTGCTGGCCTCGCGCTACGCCAACGATGCCTGGACCAAACGGCGCTGAGCGGGAGTCGTCAGTAGACAGTAGTCAGAGTCACCACTGCCCCCTCGACACTCGACACTCGACACTCAGCACTCGGCACTCAGCACTCACAGCTTCTTTTCGCTGGAGTGGCCGGGGAAGGCTTTGGCGCCGGGGTTGAGAAACTGATAGGCGAAGTTGACGGCGTAGCAGACCTGTCCAAAGCCGACCGCAATCAGGTTGAGCGGCTCGACGCCGGCTTCGGCGCAAATATCGCCGGCGGCATACACGCCGGGGATGTTGGTCTCCATCTTGCTGTTGACTTTGATGTAGCGCGTGCCCACCATCTCCAGCCCCCAGTTTTTGATTGGGCCGAGATCGACGTTGAACCCCAGGGTGAGAATGACCGCGTCCACAGGCATGACTTCTTCGGCTTTGGTTCGGTTGTCGAAGATGACCGCCTCCTGAACCCGGCCATTGCCGCGCACGGTCTTCAACTCGTAGAACAGCTTGACCTCGACTTCTGAGTTCATCAGTTCAGTGACCGAGGCGGCGTGGGCGCGAAAGCCGTCGCGCCGGTGAATGAGTGTCACATGTCTGGCGTAGTCTTTCAGGTTCAGCGCCCAATCCACGGCTGAATCGCCGCCGCCAACGATCAGAATGTCGCGGCCGCGGAAAATGGCCTTCTCTTTGACAGAGTAGTACAACCCGTTCTCCTCGTACTGCGCCAGTTCGGGGTTGGGCAGTTTTTTGGGCGTGAAGGCGCCCACGCCGCCGGCAATGACGACCGACCGCGAACGGTGCGCGCCCTTGCTGGTGGTCAGGGTGAACGCGCCATCGGCTTCGCGGGTCAGCATCTCGACGCGCTCTCCGAGCGCCAGACAAGGCTTCCAGATCATAGCCTGGTCGATCAGGTGTTTGACCAGATCGCGGGCGATGATGCGCGGGAAGCCGGGCACATCGTAGATGTATTTCTCCGGGTACAGCGCGGCCAACTGGCCGCCCGGCTCGTCCAGCGCGTCGATGACTTTGACTTTCATTTCGCGCAGGCCGGCGTAGAAGGCGCCAAACAGGCCGGCCGGCCCCGCGCCGATGATCGTGACGTCGTACAACTCATGATCCGCAGTGATTGGATGTGACATGGCAGCGTCTCCCTTTAAATTCGGCGCAAGATTACCACACCGCTTCCGATTTCGGATTTCGGATTGGCTGTCGGTGGTGGACGCTGCGGAGCCTGTTTCATCCTGCGCGCGCCTCTGTACACTGCCCTCAAACCGGTGTATAAGGAGTTGTGTTCGAGTTCGCCGGGCGGTCGCGGGCGCAATAGCGCCTGAGGAAAGTCCGGACTCCACAGGGCGCGGTGCTGGCTAACGGCCAGGCGGCGTGAGCCGACGGAAAGTGCAACAGAAAGACACCGCCCGGAAAGGATGAAGGATGAGGGATGAAGGCGGAAAGCGCGGTTCACTCTTCATCCTTCTGCCTTCATCCTTTCCAGGGCAAGGGTGAAATGGCGCGGTAAGAGCGCACCAGCGTCGCAGTGATGCGGCGGCTCGGCAAACCCCACCGGGAGCAATGCCAAAACGCGCAGATGAGGCGGCCCGCTGATGCGCAGGTAGGCAGCTAGAGCCTGGCAGCAATGCGCAGGTCGAGAGAGATGATCGCCTCGGGCCGGCTTGCCGGCCTACGACAGAATCCGGCTTACAGGCGAACTCGGACACCTCAACGTTGCTTTGCGCAGACGCGCCGCAGCGCGTCCCTACGGCTATGCCGTCTAAACATTCCCGGAATCTTCAAGATTCCGGGAATGTTGTTAGAATCCTCCCGGCCATGCAAACACTTCATGCGTTGTGGTCTGCTCACGCGCCTGCCGGATTGTGGGTGTGGGGCGAAAATTCTGACCCTGCGCCTGGACGAGCGCGCCGGCGCGGCGCAACGCGCGCGGGCGCCCGGCATCCCTTCGCAGCTCCCGATACCGACCTGTCGCAGATGCTCGTGGCCCTCGGCCTGAGCGACATGTCCGAACTGGCGCCCCCCGGCCTGATTTCGGTGTATCTGCCCTCGACGCTTGCTCCTGTTGCGCCCTTGCCCTCGCCTGAACTGATCCTCGACGACCGGCCAGCGCCGGGACCGGAGGCGCAGTTGCTGCCCTGGACCATGCCGGCTTTGCTGCTCGACCCGGCCCAGGCGGTTGACTTTTTGCTCGCCTTGCCGGCCGAGCCGCCGCCCAGACTCGCCTTTGGCAGTTCGGTGCGCTTCTGGGCCGAGGCGATCAAGTTCGTGCTGGAACTGGCGATGCGCCAGAGCTTTGCGCCCACGCTCAGCAAGACCCGTGAGGGCGCCTATCGCGCCGCGTGGCAGATCGTGTTGATCGGCGATGACGAAGCGCGGGCGGCCGCATTAGCCGCGGCCATGCCGCCCCTGTGCCGCGCCCTGGACGCCGGCGCGCCGCTGCCTTCGGCGCAGGCCACCCTGTCCAGTTTCCTGAACCATGCCGTGGACGCGCTGGCGCGCCATGCGCTGGCAACCTCGCGCTGGATGGCTGTGCGGAAGACCGCGCGGAAGACCGCGCGGGGCGCCACAACGGACGGCGCGTTGCTCGACCAGTGGCTGCAGGCGCTGGCCGCCCCAGACAGCGACGACGCTGAGTTGAAGGGAACGCCGAAGGAGATCGAAGCCTTTGCCGGCCAGGTGCGGGCATGGCTGGACCCGCTGCGCCCGGCTGCCAACACCGCGCCGTTCCGCACCTGCTTTCGTCTGTCCGAGCCGGAGGATCATCTGGGGCGTGGCATATGGCATCTCAGCTACCACTTGCAGGCCAACGACGACCGGAGCCTGTTGGTGCCGGCCGAGCGTGTGTGGCGCGAGCGCTCGTCCACGCTGACTTTTCTGAAGCGCAAATTCCAGAATCCCCAGGAGCGCCTGCTGGAGGATCTGGGCCGGGCGTCGCGGCTGTTTCCGCTGCTCGAATCGAGCCTGAACGAGGCGCGGCCGGTGGGGATGGCGTTGAGCGTCGATCAGGCCTATGCGTTTCTGCGCGAATCGGCGCCGCTGCTCGAACAAGCCGGCTTTGGCGTGATGTTGCCGGCGTGGTGGCACAAACGCTCCGCGCGTCTGGGCGTGAAGCTGGAGTTGCGCCCCAAACAAGGCGCGCGCGTCAATCAGAATCTGGTTGGCCGCGATGCCATCATCGGCTACCAGTGGCAGCTTGCGCTGGGCGATCAGGCATTGTCGTTTGAAGAGTTTCAGGCGCTGGCCGAATTGAAAGTGCCTCTGGTGAATGTGCGGGGTCAATGGGTCGAGCTTCAGCGCAATGAGATCGAGCGGGCCATCGCTTTCTTTGAGAAGAAGCGCGGCCAGGGAGATATGGCGCTGAGCGAGGCGATGCGCATCGGCCTGGGGCAGGAGCCGTCAGAGACGGGCCTGCCGGTGGTCGGTGTCGAGGGTGAGGGGTGGATCGGCGATCTGCTCAATCGCCTGTCGGACGATAGCTCGCCGGACGCGCGCATTCCCGCCATCGCGCCGCCGGCAACGTTCAATGGCCAACTGCGCCCCTATCAGGAACGGGGGCTGTCGTGGCTGGTGTTTCTGCGCCGGCACGGGCTGGGCGCCTGTCTGGCCGACGACATGGGCCTGGGCAAAACGGCCCAACTGATTGCCTGCCTGCTGGCGAGCCGGGCGGATGGCAACGCGGTTTGCGGGCCGGCGCTGGTGGTGTGTCCCATGTCCATCGTCGGCAACTGGCAGCGCGAGATCGAGCGTTTTGCGCCCACACTGCGGGTGATGGTGCATCACGGGGCTGAGCGGCTGGCCGGCCAGGCGTTCGAGGAGCAAGTCCAGCGGCACGATGTCGTGTTGACGACGTACTCGCTGGTTCATCGTGACATGGAACATCTGGCGCGCGTCGAGTGGGATACCGTTGTCATCGACGAGGCGCAGAACATCAAGAATCCATCGGCCAAACAGACGCAGGCCATCCGCACGCTGAACGCTGCGCACCGCATCGCGCTCACCGGCACGCCGGTGGAGAATCGCCTGTCTGAGCTGTGGTCGATCATGGATTTTCTGAACAAGGGCTACCTCGGTTCGGCCAAAGATTTCCACGCCCGCTTTGCGCTGCCCATCGAAAAGTACCGCGACGCAGACCGCTCGGCCACGCTCAAGCGGCTGATCCAGCCATTTGTGCTGCGCCGGCTGAAGACCGACTCCGCCATCATTGCCGATCTGCCGGCCAAGATGGAGATGAAGGTGCTATGCAACCTGACGTCGGAGCAGGCCACGTTGTACCAGGCTGTTGTCAAGGACATGCTGGCCAAAATCGAGCAGTCGGAGGGCATCGAGCGGCGCGGGCTGGTATTGGCGACTTTGATGAAGCTGAAGCAGGTGTGCAATCACCCGGCTCACTTTCTGGGCGATGGCAGCGCGCTGCCGGGCCGGTCGGGCAAGCTGGCCCGGCTGGAAGAGATGCTCGAAGAGGCGCTTGCCGCCGGCGACCGCGCGCTGGTGTTCACTCAGTTTGCCGAGATGGGCGACATGCTGCGCCGGCGGCTTCAGGAGGCCTTCGGGCGCGAGGTCTTGTTCCTGCACGGCGGCGTGCCCAAACGACAGCGCGATGCGATGGTGCAACGCTTCCAGGCCGGTCAGGGGCCTTCGATCTTTTTGCTGTCGATCAAGGCCGGCGGCGTGGGGCTGAATCTCACCGCTGCCAACCATGTGTTCCACTTCGACCGCTGGTGGAACCCGGCGGTGGAGAATCAGGCGACCGACCGCGCTTTTCGCATCGGGCAGACCCGCAATGTGCAGGTGCGCAAGTTCGTGTGCGTGGGCACGCTCGAAGAGCGCATCGACGCCATGATCGAGCAGAAGAAGGATCTGGCCGAGCGCATTGTGGGGGCCGGTGAGAACTGGCTGACCGAGATGTCTACGGCCCAACTGCGCGATCTGTTTGCGCTGGGCCGCGAGGCCGTGGGCGAATGACTCTTGATTCTGGATTTGGGATTTTTGATTTTGGAGACGGTGTCCGCGATTGACGGCGAACGCATCACACGCAACACGCAACACGCAATACGCGACACGTTCGATTCGTGAGTGAGCGACCATGGCAAGACGAAGCGGGTATAGCAGCGGATGGGGATATTTCCCAAAGACGACGCCGCGCCGGGTGAAGAACGGCCTCAAGACCAAAAGCCAGCGCGGCGCCATTGGCGACACCTGGTGGTCGCGGCGCTGGGTGGAGGTGCTGGAGTCGTTCAACATTGGCGCGCGCTTGAGTCGCGGGCGTTCGTATGCCCGGCGTGGACAGGTGATGTCTATCGAGGTGGGCGCCGGCCTGGTGACCGCCCGCGTGCAAGGTTCGATGCCGACGCCCTATCGCGTGCAAATCAGGCTTGCGACCCTGTCGAATGATGAATGGGCGCGCGTGGCGGACGCGATGGCGGCGCGAGCCGTGTTTGCCGCCCGGCTGCTCGCCGGCGAGATGCCGCAGGACATCGAGGACGCTTTCAAACAAGCCGGCGTGTCGCTGTTCCCCAAACGACACGCCGACCTGAAAACGGATTGCTCCTGCCCCGACTGGTCCAATCCGTGCA
The DNA here is from genome assembly GCA_034434575.1 of Thermoflexales bacterium. Taxonomy (GTDB): domain Bacteria; phylum Chloroflexota; class Anaerolineae; order J036; family Brachytrichaceae; genus Roseilinea. Next base: position 791 of record DAOTYS010000082.1, on the reverse strand, counting down.
AGCACATCGCCGCCGTGTACTACATCCTGGCCGAGCAGTTCGACGCCGATCCTTTTCTGCTCTTCGCCCTGCGCGGACGGACGAAAGACCAGATCATCGAAGCCTTGCGCGCCCGGCGCGCTGACGCAGCGCCGGAAGCAGCAGCCGAGGCTGAGGCGGCGGCGTCGCGCGAAGCGCAACCGGAGTCGTTGCCCGTCACCGCAGACTTCTGGATCGCCGGCGCTGCTCTGGACACCTTTGCCGTGAGGATCGGCGAGGCGCAGTCAGACAGCGCCGTGCTGCGCCAACTGGGCGCGGCGGCATTTGCCGGCGAGCCGGCGGCCAGGTCGTCCCGCAGGCGCAAGCCGTCGATTGCAGATGTGCTGGCCACGGCCTATGCGGCGGTCGCGGCGGCGGCGGCGAAGAAAGCATGGGGCGATGCGCCATGACCGAGCCGCGCCAGACACCGGCCAAAGGCCGCATCATTCGCGCCAGCGAACTGGGCCAATATGCCTATTGCGCGCGCGCCTGGTGGCTGCAAACGATTCGGGGGGCGGAGCCGGCCAACACGCGCGACCTGCGGCAGGGCGAAGCGGCGCACCGGCAGCATGGGCGCGCGGTCTGGCTGGCCGGCGCTGCGCGTTGGGCCGCGATTGGGCTGCTGGCGCTGGCAGCTTTGCTGGCGCTTTTGGCGGCGCTCCGATAAACGCAACACTCCCGGATTTTGTCAAAATCCGGGAGTGCTAGTAAGCGGGCGACGAGATTCGAACTCGCGATCTTCTGCTTGGGAAGCAGACGCTGTACCACTCAGC
>DAOTYS010000081.1:0-9009 GCA_034434575.1 Thermoflexales bacterium | reverse complement strand
ATCGCCGTAGTTGGGGAACGAGAAGCCGTGTTGGGCCGGCCGGAAGCCGGTGTCGTTGACGACGGCGCCGGCACGCGGCGCCGCCCCCGTCGCGCCTGAGCCTGCCTGCGCAGACGATGATTCTTCTTCGGCTTCTGCCTTGACCGGCAGGGAGGATGGGTCGGCCTGGCTCACCGTCTCCACGGTCACAACCGGCGTTGGCGCGGGAATTTCGTCGGCGGCCGGCGCACCACAGCTGGCCAGCGCGGCAATCATTGTCAGGCCGATCAGATGCGCAACTGTTTTGTTCATTCTAGCGACCTCCTTTGAGCGCAATTGATCTCTTTCGGCTTCAAGGAAAGCGTTTGAGACCACAAAGATTGTTCATGCAAGCTCGCATATAATCCTTGCGCGCAACAAGGGCGTGACAAGGCAGGATGGCAGACTGGCAAGTTCGATTGCTGGGCAATTTCGAAGTCTGGCGCGATCAGACCCCGCAGGGGCATGTCTTCGAGACAGACAGCGCGCGCGCGCTATTTGCCTGGTTGTGCCTGAACTACGGCAAAACAATCCGCCGCGATGCGCTGGCTGCCCTGATCTGGCCGGACAAGCCCCAAACTGCCGCGCTCAGCGCCCTGCGCACCACCTTCACGCGCATCCGCCGCGCATTGGATGCCGGGGCCGACGGTTTGTCGCCCCTGCGCGCCGATGCGCAAACGGTGACCCTGACGCTGACCGACGAATGGACGGTAGATGCATTGCGCTTCGAGCAAGCTATCGCCCACATCCATGCACACCCTCACCGGCGAGTCATCGGCTGTCCGGCATGTCTGGATCTCTTGCGCCAGGCCGTGGCCTGCTACGAGGGCGAGTTGCTGGCCGGCCTGTCTATCGAGAGCGATGCCTTCCAGGATTGGCTGACCCACCAGCGCGAGCACTTTCACCGCGCGGCGTTGGAAGCAATGGGCCACCTGGCCGAGCGCGCGCTGTTGGAGGCGGACTGGGCGGCCGCCAGAGCATTTGCCGAACGCCAGTTGCGCCTGGAGCCGTGGCGCGAGGAAGCGCACCGCCAGATGATGACGGCGCTGGCGCACGAAGGACAACGCACGGCTGCCCTGGCGCAATATCAAACCTGCCGGCGTGTGCTGCAAAAAGAGTTTGGCGCAGACCCGGAGGCTGAAACCTGTCGCCTGGGCGAGGCGATTCGCGAAGGGCATTACCCGCAGCCGCCGGCTCTGCCGACTTCGGCGAGCTCAGTCGAGCCGACGCCAGCGCGCAGCCGGGCTGAGTCGCTGGATCGCCTGCCGCTGGTGGGGCGGCAGCACGAACTGGACGCATTGCTTGCGCTGCTGAACCAGCCCAACGCGCAACTCATCAACGTGGTCGGCGAGGGGGGCATCGGCAAGACGCGGCTGGCCATTCGCGCCGCCCTCATCGCCCGGTTTGCCTTTCATGATGGCGCGCGCTTCGTCTTTCTGCACCCAGAGGATGCGCCGACTTCGGCAAGCTCAGTCGAGCCGATGCATCTGCCGCAGCAGCCCGATGCCAGCCTGGACGTGAGTCTGGCCTTGCGCATCGCCGACGCCTGCGACATCGCATTGCGCGAGCGTGGCGCGCCGGAAGCGCAGGTGATCGCTGCTCTGAAGGAGCGGGAATATCTGCTGGTGTTGGACAGCTTCGAGCATACGCTGGGTGCCGCCGCGTTCCTGAGCCAGTTGCTGGAAGCCGCGCCGCGCTGCGCCGCGCTGGTCACCTCGCGTCAGCGCCTGAACCTGCGTCGTGAACAGGTAGTGCCGCTGAAGGCTTTGTCGCTGGAGGCAAGTGAGCCGGCCGGCAGCTCTGGCGCGCAGATGTTTCTGGCGCTGGCCGATCGCGTCGGCGCGCCGATCCCCGCCGGGGTCTCGCTCGGCGAGATCGAACGCCTGTGCGCCACATTGCACGGCGTGCCGCTCGGCATCGAGCTGGCCGCGGCCTGTCTGACGCGCATGAGCGTCGCGCAGTTGCAGGCGGTCGCGCAGGAGAACCTGGACGCTTTGGGCAGCCCCATGGCCGACATCCCCCCGCGCCACCGCAGCCTGCAAGCGGTGTTCGATTCGGCCTGGAGCGTGCTGGGCGAAGCAGGCCGGCAGGGACTGGCCATGTTGAGTGAGCTGCGCGCGCCCTGTCCGGCGCCGGCTGCCCTGGCGCTGGCGGGCGGCGCGCAGGCACTCGGCGAGATCCTCGAACATTCACTGGCCCATCGCCTGGACGACGGCAGCGTGTGGATGCACGAGCACATCCGGCGATTTGCCGGCAACAAACTGCTGGCCGGCCCCAACGGCCCGGCCCAGGCCGATCAGATGCGCCGGCGACACGCGCAATGGTTCCTGGGCTGGCTGGCCCAATCGCGCGCGGCACTGTGCGGCAGCGACAGCTATGCCGTGCGCGAGCGCCTCGTTGCCAGCTTCGAGGATGTGCACGCGGCCTGGCGCTGGGCGCTGGAACAGGGCGAGTGGGAATGGGTTGCGGCAGCAGTGTCGTCGTTCGAATGGCTGCATCGCATCAATGGCTGGTTGAAAGACGCCGTTCAGCGTCTGAACCACGCGCTGAGCCGGGTGCAGGCGCCGGCCAGCGACGCCGCCAGGCGGCTGCGCGCCCGCCTGCTCATCGCCACTGCCGCCCTGATAACCCTGACCGACGACCAGTCATCCGGCGAATCGCTGCTGCGCGAGGCCAGGGCGCTGGCCGAGCAAAGCGCAGATGATTTGTTGAACGCGCTGGCGATGAGCCGGCTGGGGAGCCAGCTCCAATCACAAGGCCGCGCCGAGGAAGCGCGCGTCCTGCTGGAACAGGCGCTGGCAACGGCCCAATCGGCTCATGCGCCGGATGGCGACAGCGAGCGCCTGTGGATCACGGCTGAAACACAGCGACACCTGGGCGCGCTGGAGTTTCGACTGGGCCGCTTGGCGCAGGCCGAGACCCGCACCCGGCAGGCGCTGGAACTGGCTATTGAGTCCGACAACCAGATTTTGATTATCCGCTGCCTGGAATTGCTGGCCACGATGGAGATGGGCCAGGGGCAACTGGATGAATCGGAGACGTTGCTGACCCGCGCGCTGGAGATCTCTCGCCGGCTGCGCCTGACCTATCAACACATTAACACGCTGGATTTGCTGGCGCAGACCGCCGACGCGCGCGGCGACTATGCCCGGGCGCAAGGCTACTACAGTCAGTCGCTGACGCTGGCGCGCGAGAGCGGCAACCGCGACGCCGAGATGGTGGCGCGCATTAACCTGGGCATCTCGTGCGACCAGATGGGCGATTACGCTCAGGCGCTGGCGCACACCCAGTCGGCCCTGGCGTTGCTGGAGCAGGTCGGCGGCACGCCAGCGCATCGCATCACGATGCTGGCGAATTTGAGTCTGCACGCGCATCACAACGGGCAGCCCGAGCCGGCCCTGCGCTACGCCCGCGAGGCGACCGAGCTGGCGCAACAGGCCAACGCGCCCGATCTGGAAGGCTATGGCTGGGATTTTCAGGGGCACGCCTGTCTGGAACTGGGACAAACCGACGCTGCCGAGCAGGCATATCGCCGGGCGCTGCGCATCCGGGAAGGGTTGAACCAGCAGGTTCTGGCGCTGGAGACGCGCGCCGGCCTGGCGCGTGTCGCGCTGGCGCGCGGCGACGCGCCAGGCGCCGCGGCGTGGGTCGAGCCGATCGCGGCGCATCTGCTCAGCGGAGGCAACCTGCACGGCGCAGAAGAAACGCTGCGCGTGTACTGGACGACATGCCAGGTGTTGCTTCACAACGACGACCCGCGCGCCGAAAGCCTGCTGCGCCTGGCGGCGGCGCTGCTTCAGGAGCGCGCGGGCCGGCTGAGCGATGAGCAAAGCCGGGCAGCCTATCTGAACGTGGAGGCGCATCGGCGCGTGCTTCAAGCTGCGCGCACTGGCGCCGTTTCCCTTGCCGCGCCGGCGTAGAACCGCTGACTGATTGCGCGTCGCATATTGCGTCACGTGTCGCGCCGGGCGCAGCGAAGCGTCCCCCTCATGCCGGGCGCTACAATACCCGCGCTGCGCGCAAGGCGCAGCGCATCCTTGAATCATTCCCAAACTTGGAGCGCGTGATGACCCTCAAACAGGAAGCTTTGGATTACCACAGCAACCCGCCGCCGGGCAAGCTGGAGATCGTGCCGACCAAGCCTTCGGCAACACAACGCGACCTGGCGCTGGCCTACTCTCCCGGCGTGGCCGAGCCGTGCCTGGCCATCGAGAAGAATCCCGATGACGCCTACCTGTACACCGGCAAGGGCAACTTCATCGCCGTCGTCACCAACGGCACGGCTGTGCTGGGGCTGGGTGATATCGGCGCGTTGGCCGGCAAGCCGGTGATGGAAGGCAAAGGTCTGCTGTTCAAACGTTTCGCCGACGTCAACGCCATCGACATCGAGATCAACTCCCATGACCCCGACCTGATCATCCAGACGGTCAAGCTGCTCGAGCCGACGTTTGGCGGCGTCAACCTCGAAGACATCAAGGCGCCGGAGTGCTTCTACATCGAAGAGACGCTGAAGCGCGAGATGAACATCCCGGTGTTTCACGACGACCAGCACGGCACAGCCATCATCTCCGGGGCCGGCCTGCTCAACGCGCTGGAGTTGCAGGGCAAGCGCATCGAAGACGCGCGCATTGTGTTCAACGGCGCCGGCGCGTCGGCCATTGCCTGCGCCCGCTTCTATCTGGAGCTGGGCGCGCGGCGCGAGAACATCCTGATGTGCGACAGCAAGGGTGTCATCTACGCGGGTCGCGCAGCGGGCATGACCCCGCAAAAGGAAGAGTTCGCCGCCGACACACCGCTGCGCACGCTGGCCGAAGCGCTGGCCGGGGCCGATGTATTCGTCGGGCTGTCTGTGAAAGACGCCGTCACGCCGGAGATGGTAAAGCGCATGGCTGCCAGGCCGATTGTCTTTGCGCTCGCCAACCCGGACCCGGAAATCCCCTACGACACAGCCAAAGCCGCCCGGCCTGATGCGATCGTCGCCACCGGGCGCTCGGACTTCCCCAACCAGGTCAACAACGTGCTGGGGTTCCCGTTTATCTTTCGCGGCGCGCTCGATGTGCGCGCCCGTCAGATCAACGAGGCGATGAAAGTGGCCGCAGCGCGCTCGCTGGCGGCATTGGCGCGCGAAGATGTGCCGGAAGGGGTGGCCAAAGCCTATGGGCTGTCATCGCTCCAGTTTGGGCCGGATTACATCATCCCCAAGCCGGTGGACCCGCGCGTGCTGTTGTGGGAGGCGCCGGCCATCGCCAAAGCCGCCATGGACAGCGGCGTCGCGCGCATTCACCTCGACCTCGACCGCTACCGCGAGCAACTGGAAGCGCGCCTGGGCAAGTCGAAAGAAATGATGCGCATCGTGTTCAACAAAGCCAAAGCGCGCCCCAGGCGCCTGGCGCTGGCGGAAGGCGAGAACGAGCGCATCATCCGCGCCGCCCGCCAGATCGCCGAAGAGAAGATCGCTGCGCCGGTGTTGCTGGGCAACCGGGTCAATATCCTTGCCAAAGCGCACGACGCGCGAATCGATCTGGCCGGCGTCGAGATCGTCGATCCCGCCAGGTCGCCGGAACTCGAACGCTACACGCGGCGCCTGTTCGACCTGCGCGCGCGCAAAGGGGTGACACAGCGTGAAGCCGAACACCTCATCCGCGATCCGAACTACTACGCCGCCGTGATGGTGGAACAGGGCGACGCCGACGCCATGCTCACCGGCTTGAGCTTTCATTACCCGGACGCCTTGCGCCCGCCTTTGCAGATCATCCGCACCGCGCCGGAATGGACGACGGCTGCCGGCGTGTACATGGTCACGCTGCGCAACCGGGTGCTGTTCTTCGCCGACACCACCATCAACATCGACCCGGACGCCGAAAAGCTGGCCGAAATCGCCATCCTCACCGCGCGACTGGCGACTCATTTCGATATCGAGCCGAGCATCGCCATGCTGAGTTACTCGAACTTCGGCAGCGTGCGCGATTCGCACACAGACAAGGTGCGCCGCGCGGTGGAAATCGTCCGGCGGCGCGCGCCACAGTTTGACGTGGACGGCGAGATGCAGGCAGACACGGCGCTGGTGCCGGAATTGCTGAAGGGCACATACCCATTCAGCGCATTGCGCCGGCCGCCCAACGTGCTGATCTTCCCCAACCTCGAGGCCGGCAATATCGGCTATAAGCTGGTGCAACGCCTGGGCAACGCTGAGGTGGTCGGCCCAATGATTGTCGGACTGAACAAGCCGGTGTACGTGTTGCAACGCGGCGACGAAGTCAAAGACATTGTCAATCTGGCCGCCATTGCGGCCGTGGAAGCGCAGGAAGCCGGCAAGTAGCAAGGACGGAGCGGATCTCCACCGAGGTGACGCATGGCAGTTGGCCAACAGAGCGGCAAAGACGTTTTCTTTTTCATCCCCCATACCCACTGGGAGGGCGCTGTGTTCAAGACGCGCGAGGCGTATCTCGACATGGGCCTGCCCAACATCTCTCGGGCGCTGGCGTTGCTGAAACAGCATCCCGACTATCGCTTCACGCTGGATCAGGTTTGCTACATCAAACCGTTCCTGGAGCGCTACCCGCACGAGGCGGCAGCGTTCCGGCGGTTCGTTGACGAGGGCCGGCTGGCTATTGTGGGCGGCATGGATGTGATGCCCGATGTCAACATGCCGGGCGGCGAATCCATCGTCCGGCAGCTGTTGTGCGGCAAGCGTTACTTCCGCGAGGCGCTGGGCGTGGATGTGACCATCGGCTGGCCGCTCGACACCTTTGGACACCATCCTCAGATGCCCCAGTTGTGCAAGCTGGCCGGCATCCAGTCGCACTGGTTCTTTCGCGGCGCGCCGGATTGGGGCACGCCGGCCGAGTTCATCTGGGAAGGCATCGACGGCTCGCGCATCACCGCGTTCTGGCTGCCGCACGGCTATGCTGTGACGTTTGGCTCGCCCAAAACACTGCCCGAGTTCTCGGCCTTCTTCCGCGAACGCTATGATCTGCTTGCTCCGTTTGCGCGCGCGCCCGGCCGGGTCGGGCTGGCCGGCGCCGACGTGTGCGAGCCGGAATCGCACGTGCCCGACCTGGCAGAGGCTTTCAACCAGCAGGCCGACGCGCCGTTCGAGATTCGCATTGCCACGCCCGCCGACTACGAAGCATGGGTCGGCGCGCGCGCCGACCTGCCCGTGCTGCGCCTCGATCTCAACCCCATCTTTCAGGGCATCTACAGCAGCCGCATCGAACTGAAGCAGCGCACCCGCGAACTGGAGCGCCTGTTGCTCACCGCCGAGACGTTGCAGACGATCAACGGTTGGTTGGCGCACCCGGCCAATGGCGCGCGCCGCACAGGTAACCTGTGGCCGGCCTGGGAGCCGATGTTGTTCAACCAGACCCACGATCTGATGTCCGGCGTGATGACTGACCCCGTCTACGAAGACACGCTGCACAGCTACGACCACTCACGGCGCCTTGCCGAAGCCGAAGCGCAAGCCGGCCTGAACGATCTGATCTCGCGCATCGACACGCAGGGAGAGGGCGTGCCGCTGGTCGTGTTCAACGCGCTGAGCTGGGCGCGCGACGATATCGTGATCACGCCGATCGGCTTTGCAGAACCCAACGTGGTGGATGTGAGCCTGCGCGACCCCGAAGGCCGGCTCATACCAGCGCAATTGCTGAACGTCCAGCGGCACGACAACGGCGCCCTGTTGCAGGCCGACATTGCTTTTGTGGCCCGCGACGCGCCGGCGCTGGGCTACGCCGTCTATCGCGTCATCCCGCTGACCGAGCCGGCGTCAGACGCGCCGGTCACAGCGCAAGCCGATGCGATCCTGGAAAACGAGCACTATCGCGTCGAGATCGATCCGGCCAGCGGCGCCATCACACGACTGGTGAACAAGGCCGACGGCTGGAATGCGCTGAGCGGGCCGGCCAACGTGGTGGCGCAGGAAGAGGATCACGGCGACCTGTGGGAGCCTTATCAGCCGTTGGATGGGGGCAGCCGCATTGCCATGCAGACGCCCCATCCACCGCCGGCGGCAGACAAGGCCGTGTTCAGCAATGCCCCCGCTGACACAATCGGCGAGACTTTCGCGGGGCCGGTGGTGTCCGAATTTCACATCTCGCGCCCCTTCGGCGCCAATGGCCGCTTCAGCACACGCATCCGGCTGTATGCAGGCCTGCGCCGGATCGACATACACACCCAGCTGTTGAACAACGACTCGTTCGTGCGCTATCGCGCGCTGTTTCCAACTTCGATCCAGAACGGCAGCAGCGCGCAAGAGATTCCATTTGGAGCAATCACGCGGCCCGCCGGCATCGAGTTTCCAGCGCAGAACTGGGTTGACTATAGCGACGGCAACAGGGGGCTGGCGCTGCTCAATCGCGGGCTGCCGGGCAACAATGTGGCCGGCGGAACGCTGATGCTGTCGCTGTTGCGCAGTTCGCGCATCGTGGCCTACGGCTTCGGCGGCGGGTACGAGCCGGGCATGACCTCGGACACCGGCCTGGAACTGGGCCGGCAACTCGATTTCGACTATGCGCTCGTGCCGCACAGCGGCGACTGGCGCGACGCGACGCTCTACCGCGAGGGGCTGGCCTTCAATCATCCGCTCATCGCCGTGACTGCCGGCGCCCACCCTGGCCTGCTGCCGGCCCGCCGGGGCTTCGTCGAGATCAGCCATCCCAACGTGGTGATGACGGCGCTCAAGCCGGGTGAAGAGGGCGGCGCCGTGCTGCGCGTGTACGAAGCGACTGGAGAGCCGGCACCCGCAGTCCGCATCAGCGTGGCAGCCGGCCTCAGCGCCGCCGGGGAAGTCAATCTGCTGGAAGACCCCGTCGCTGCGCTGCCCATCACAGACGGCGCCTTGCAACTCGACCTGTCGCCGTTCGAGATCAAAACGATCAAACTGGAGATCACGCGATGAAAGTGCTCATCACCGGCGCAACCGGCCTGGTCGGCAACATCGTGTACGCGCGGCTGGCCGCGCAGCCAGAGCGTTACGACGTGTATGGGTCTGCG
>DAOTYS010000080.1:0-14824 GCA_034434575.1 Thermoflexales bacterium | reverse complement strand
AGGTCGGGCGCGAACTCGCCAAAGCCTTCGGGCGCAACGCCGCCGGGCAACCGTTCGGCGCGCACAAAAGACACGTCGGGCGAGAGCACGATATTGTCAGCCAACCGATAGCCGGCGCTGGAACCGAAAACCTGGCCAATTGGATTGCGCTTCAAGTAGCTCTTGATCTCGAATATCAGGTTCCCTCCAATCACTTCATGGCGAAGCCCGGCTGGCGTCATGGTGAATTCTCCTTCGATCAGTTCGTACTTCTGCCCGTCGCGTGGCGTGTGATACATGTCCTCGACCGTTAGGCGAGGCGTCGTCGCTTCCTGGTCCGCAAGGGCGAATTCCTGTCGCATCTCAACCTCCACAGCACACCGGCTGGTGTATGCTATGACCCATCTTAACACCAGGTGTCTGACTTCTCTGAGAAGCCCCACACCTGAGACATCTGCAATCAGGCGGTTTCATCGCATGTACGATCCCCGTTTCGACAAGATGGCCGAGGTCATCGTCAACTATTCGGTCGAAGTGAAGCCCGGACAGACGGTATACGTGTGGAGCCAGGGCTTTGCCGCGCAACCGTTGCTGCTGCCGATCTACCGCGAGATTCTGAAGGCCGGCGGCAATGCCTACCTGCGCGCCGATGTGCCCGGCGCTCAGGAGATTTTCTACCAGCACGCCCGCGACGGCCAGCTCGACTTCGTCTCGCCGGTGGACAAAATCTCGGTCGAGCAGTTCGATGCCTACATCCGCATCGGCTGCGAGACCAACACGCGCCGGCTGTCCGGCGTCAATGCCGACGCCATCGTGCGCCAGCAGGCGGCGCAGCGCCCCATCCTCAACAAGCGCATGGAGTTGTCGGCTCAGGGCAAGTACAACTGGTGCGTGACACTGTTCCCCACCGAAGCCTACGCTATGGAAGCCGAGATGAGCCTGGCCGAGTTCACCGAATTCGTGTTCGGCGCCTGCCTGTTGAATGACGCCGATCCGGTGGCCAGTTGGCGCGCGCTGGGCGCCCGCCAGCAGCGCTACGTGGACTTTCTCAACGGCAAGCGGCGCATCGAGATACACGGGCCGAACGTTGAACTATCGCTGAGCATCGAGGGGCGCGTGTTTCTCAACTCGCAAGGCAAGCGCAATTTCCCCGATGGCGAGATCTTCACCGGCCCGGTCGAGGATTCGGTCAACGGCTGGGCGCACTACACCTATCCGGCCATCTACAACGGGCGCGAGGTCAGCGGCGTCAAACTGTGGTTTGAGAATGGCCGGGTGGTCAAAGCGACTGCCGACAAGGGCGAGGAGCTGCTCAACAAGGTGCTCGACACCGACGCCGGCGCGCGCACCCTGGGAGAGTTCGCTATCGGCACGAACTATGGCATCACCCGCTTCTCCCGCAACATCCTGTTCGACGAGAAGATCGGCGGCACGATGCACACCGCTGTGGGCGCCGGCTATCCTGACACCGGCGCACAGAACAAGAGCGCCGTGCACTGGGACATGATCACCGACACCACCGGCGTCACCATGACCGCCGACGGCATTGTGTTCTACCAGAACGGCCAGTTCGTGGTGTGAGACAACAGACAACAGACAACAGACCACAGACAACAGACAACAGACCACAGACAACAGACGAGATCAGCCCGTGCGCACTGTAATCTGTGCTCTGTGCTCTGTAATCTGTGATCTGTAATCTGTAATCTGTGCTCTGTGCTCTGTAATCCATCGCATGGACATCCCCAATCTCGTTTTGCTGTTTGCCGCCGCGATTGTCGCCGGCGCAATCAATTCGGTGGCCGGCGGCGGCACGCTGATCTCTTTTCCATCGCTGCTGGCGGCCGGCGTGCCGGCCATTCTGGCGAACGCCACCAATACCGCCGCCCTCGTTCCCGGCTCGGCCAGCAGCGCCTTCGCGTACCGTGAAGAAATTCGCACTCAGGGCCGGCTGCTGATCACCCTGTTCATCCCCAGCGTCATCGGCGGCGTGCTGGGCGCGATCGCGCTGGTCGTTACGCCGCCCGAAATCTTCAACTACATCGTGCCCTTCCTGGTGTTGTTTGCCACACTGCTGTTTGCAGGGCGCGATCTGTTCAACCGACTGGCCAGAAACGACGCGAAAGAAGAGAAGCCGGTGACCTGGGTCGGCAACCTCTGGGGCGTCACGTTCCAGATTCTGGTGGCGGCCTATGGCGGATACTTTGGCGCCGGCATCGGCATCCTGATGCTGGCCTCGCTCAGCATCATGGGCCTGCGCAATATCCACCGCATGAACGGCGTCAAGACAGTGCTGGCGGTTGCAATCAACGGCGTGGCGCTCGTGGTGTTTATCATCGAGCAGAAGGTGGTCTGGCCGCTGGCCATTCTGATGGCCGCCGGCGCCATCATCGGCGGTTACGGCGGGGCGCGGCTGGCGAAGCGCGTCAACCAGAACGTCGTGCGTGGATTTGTCATCGTTGTCGGCCTGGTTGTCTCGACCTATTTGTTCGCGCGGCTGCTGTAGCAAAACGTTGCAGACACCGCCGAGCGGACAGGATCTGACAAGTCGTGAGACGGTCATGCAAAGCGACGCTCCAGAACAGAGGTGGATCGGGCTGGCCCTTTTCCGGCGCAGCGCGTTTCGGGAGATTGCGCAGGCATCTGTCACAGGCACGGCAGCCGCCATCGTGGCAGCCGGCGGCCTGATCGTAAACGGCGCGGGCGCGTTGATGGCCGGCCTGTCAGCAGAGGCCCTCATTGCCAGCGCGCTGGCCGGCATCGCTGCGGCGCTGCTGGCGTGGGTGTGTGTCTCGGCGCTGGCTGCGCTCCTGGCATCGCGCTGGTTGCGCGCTGCGCTGGCGCTGCGGCCGGTGTTGCGCGTGGCCGGGTTTGCCAGCGTGTGGCGCTGGGCCGGCGTCGTTCCGCTTCTGAGTCTGGCCGGCGATGCGCTGGCCGCTGTCGCGCTGGGCGTTGCGCTGGCTGCCCTGACGCCGGGCAAGCCGAGCCGGGTTGCGCTCGCCACCGCCGCGTGCGTGGGAGTGGGCGCAGTCGTCCATGCGATCGCCGGCCGGCTAGCCTATGCGGCGCTGCTGGCGCTATGGGCCTGGATTGGCTCGATTCAACTGTGATGTGAAATGACGCGCTTGAGTGGTGCTATATTCAGCGTCGTGTGATTCCGCTCATTTGCTCGCAACAGGAGGAACGACATGCAGTTGAATACGCGCTCACTATTGATAGCGGCCGGCATCGCCGGCGTTGCCATGGGCATTCTCAGTTCTGTGCCGATTCTCAGTCTGGTGAACTGCCTGCTGTGTGGATGGGTGTGGGGCGGCGCAATCTTCGCCGTCTGGTTGTACAAGCGCAACGAGAACGGCGTCATTGTTACGACCGGGCAGGGCGTCGTGATCGGCCTCGTCGCCGCCTTGATCGGCGCAGTGATTAGCTGGCTGCTCGGCGTTGTTCTGGGTGGCGCCACAACAGCGGCTCTGGCGCCAGTGCTCGAACAGTTGCCAGACGCAGAGTCACGTCAGATGTTTCAGCAACTGGTTGCTTCCGGCGGCGTCTCGATCATCAGCCTGCTGTTCGGCCTGATTATCAACGCGATTTTCGGCATCATCGGCGGATTGATCGGCGCGGCCGTCATCGGCAACAAGCCGGCTGCGCCAGCGGCGCCTTCCATGTGATGTGAAACGACTATCTCCGGAGGATCATCATGATTGACATCGGTCGCGCTGCGCAGCACCCGTTCGAAGATCAAAACTGGATTTCCAAGTTTCTGATCGGCGGTCTGATCAACATCGTCCCCATTCTCAACCTGGCCGGCTTCGGCTACGCCATCGACCATCTCAAGAGCGTGTCGCGGGGCCAGAATATCCCCCTTCCAACCTGGGATGATCTGGGTGCCAAGTTTGTCACCGGCCTTAAGCTGGCTGTGGTTAACTTCATCCTGGCGTTGCCGATGTTCGTCATTGTGTGTGTTGCCACCGTGCTGCCTGCGCTGGGCGCCGGCGCAAGCGACGCCGGCGACGACGCATTCGCCGTCGCCTTTCTCGGCACATCCACAGTGCTGCTGTGCGTGGTGGGCGTCTACGGATTGGCGCTGGCCCTGCTCGCGCCGGCCATCTATATCCAGCTCGCCCGCACGGACACTATCGCCGCCTGCCTTCGGCTTGGGGAACTGTGGGCGATCGCCAGGCGCACCCTCGGCGACTGTGGTTCTGATCGTGGCAGGCATCGTCATCGGCGTCATCGTTGGCGTTATCAACATCATTCCCTGCATCGGTCAGATTGTGACGCTCGCGCTGGGATTGCTGATCCTGCCCTATCTGCAAGTTCTGAGCGCGCACCTGTTCGGGCAATATGCCCGCCAGAGCTGACGCGCCACGGCGAACGCCCCCGCTTTTGACTGGCGACCCCTGGCCTGATTGCAGTCCGGGGGTCTGCTATTACAAATACTGGTGGCTTTCGGGTTGCAGCACGACTTCGTTCAGCACGCTGTGCGCCGGCGCTTCGAGGGCGCGCAGGATGGCGTCGGCGGCTTCATCGGGCCGCAGCATCTTGTCGCGCTGCACCGGCATATCGATCGTGTCCCAGAAGTTCGAGTCCACCCCGCCGAGATAAAGCAGCGTGAACTGCACGCCCTGGCGCTGAAACTCGGTGGCCATGGCTTTAAGCGCGCCAGCCGCGCCCCACTTGCTGGCGCTGTAGGCGGCGCTGCCGCGCATGACGTAGCGGCCCATCGTGCCGACCGGCGTGATAACACGGCCAACAGGCCGGCCGGGCGCGCGCTGCGCGGCCGTTTTCAGCATCTCACCCACAACGGCCTGCGTCACCAGAATGACGCCTTTGGTGTTGACCGACAGCATTCGGTCGATGTCGTCATCGCTCAGTTCCAGCGCCGGGCGGATCACACCCTGGCCGGCGCAGTTCACCAGCGCGTCGATGCGACCCCAGGTGGCGACGGCCTCGCTCACCAGATCGCTCACCTGAGCGCGCTGCGTCACATCGGCCGGCACGGCGATGGCCTGTCCGCCCTGCTGGCGAACGTCCTCCGCAACGCGCGATAGCGGCGCATAGTTGCGCGCAGCCAGCGTCAGCGCCGCGCCGCGTTCGGCCAGTTGCAGCGCTGTCGCGCGCCCGATGCCCCGGCTGGCGCCGGTGATCAACACACTCATACCCTTCAAATCCACAGCCATAATGTCAGCTCCTCAGATCGGCAGAGAAGCCTGGCCGTCAGGAGGCAACGGCCAGGCTTCAACTGGTGTCGCCGGCTTGCGTGATACGCCTGAAGCACAGAACTAAATCTCACACAGGGAAGCCGAATGCAAGCCGGCTACACAGAAACGCCAGTCGTCGTCCCCGAACACGCTGCCGGTTCCAGCGCCTTGCGGGTCGCCGTCTGGCGGGACGCAAAGATCAATCTCATCATCAGCGCGCCGCCGATGGCGGCCGCCATTCTGCCCAGCGCTCCGAACGGCAGTTCATACTCGATGCGGTCGATGACACGCGCGCCGCCACTGGCCGGCTCGAAGCGATGCGTGTGGCGCCAGCGTTTGAACGGCCCCTGGCCGGGCAGTTGCTCGTCCACAAACTGGCGCGGCGGCTCGTGCGCGATCACTTGCAAGACCCAGCGCCGCCGCAAAGGGCCGGCACCCATCGAAAGGGTCACGCGGCTGCCGGCGCGCATCGGCGCGTCAAACTGCTCGATGCGCAGCCCGAACAGGCGCGGCATGATCGCAGGCAGCGCGCGCGGATCGTTGTGAAACTCCCAGACTGCCTCAAGCGGAGCGCGCACGAAGAACGACGATTCAACAACGGCCATAGCCCGGCGCCCGATTTTCAGTGACGGGCGCTGGTGTTGCGCCGGCGCTGGCGCTCGCCAACGCGCGTGCGTTGCAGCGCAACCCTCTGCGCGGCGACCTTGCGCTGCGCAACCAGCAGGCTCATGGCCGCCACAATGGCGACACCAAACGTCGCAATGGCGGCAATCAGCATTTCGCTGTTCATGTCATCCTCACAAAGCTGCAACCTGTCCGCTCAGCGATACTCTGCTCGCCCCAGCGAACGCTTGATCAGCAGGCCCAGCGTCATCGCGCGAACGTAGCCAATGCCTTCGCGCAAGCGAATCGGCTGCACTCCAAACACTTTCTCCGTGGCGTTGTCAGTCGCCACGTTGTCCACGCCAAGCTGCGCCAGCAGACTGGGCGTCACGGGCGGTTTTGGCAGCGCTTTGTCCATGATGCCGACAGCAATGCGCAGCAGCCCCACCGGCATGTGTAGCTTGATGCGCCTGACCCCCAGCTCGGCGATCACAGCGTCAATGATTTGTTCCAAAGTCAGCACTTCGCTGCCACAAATTTGCAAACGCGCATTGACGGTTTGCGGGTTGTTCAGCGACCGCACAACGCACATCGCCACATCCTGCACTGCGATCGGCTGGAACCTGGATTTGCCGTCGCCCGGCACAATCATGATCGGGGGAATGCGCGCCAGGCCGGCCAGGGTGTTGATGAATTCGTCGCCGGCCCCGAAGATCACTGAAGCCTCGAGAATCGTGTACGGGATGCCGCTGGCCATGATGTAGTCCACGCCAACACCCTGCGTGTGGGCAAGGGGATAAGGGCGCCTGGCGTCCGCGCCCAGCCCCACAACGTTCACGATGTGTCGCGCGCCGGCGCGCCTGGCGGCATCGACCACGTTGATTGTGCCCTGCGCGTTCACGCGCTCCATCGTCACCGCGCCGCGATCACGATTGACCGCCGCCAGGTGGATGACCGTGTGGACGCCCTGCATCGCGACGTCCAGCGATGCAGGGTTGGTGACATCACCCACAACCGGCTCGACGCTGCTGCCCAGCCGGCGCATCTTTTCAGACTGGCTCTGGCTGCGCACCAGGGCGCGAATCGCCGGTGTCGTCCTGTTGATCGCGAGGAGCGTCTTGATGGTGTGTGTTGCCACGTACCCGTTTGCGCCCGTCACCAGAATCATTGGATTTTCCATTCCTTTGCCGCAATTTTCGCCGCAGCCGGCGGTGCGAGATGGCGCTGCTGGCTTTTGCATGTCGCGTGTCCCAATCATAGTCTGGCAACTGAGACTCGACTTAAGCGCGCCTAAGATAGCGCATACACTTTGCCCAGGGTCGCGTCGCGCATTGGGCCGGCCCATCCACCCAACGACTGAATCGCTCTCGATTGTCACGGTGATAGAATCCTGCGCGTGAACGAGAAGCATCTGAACACCCTGGAATTGCCCAAGATTCTGGAGCGGTTGACGTCCTATTGCAGCTTTTCCGCCAGCGTCGAGTTGGCGCGCGCCCTGCGCCCTGCCACCGAAGCCGCTGAAGTGCAACGCCGGGTTTCAGAGACCACTCAGGCCCGCGCGGCCCTGCTGGTGAATGACAACCTGAGCATCGGCGGCGCGCGCGACGTGCGCGAGCGCGCCGAGTTCGCGGCCCGCAGCGGCGTGCTCGACCCGTCCGAATTGCTCAGCATCCGCGACACACTGACCAGCGCGCGCAACGTGCAGCGCGCCCTGTCACGCTACGCGGCCATGTACCCGCAGTTGACGGCCATCACGAATCAGATCGAGCCGTGCGGCGGCCTGGTGACTGAGATCACCCGCTGCATCGACGACAAAGCCGAGGTGCGCGACAGCGCGTCGCCCGAGTTGTCGAGCATCCGGCGCGAGGTGCGCATCGTCCACGACCGGCTGATGCAGAAACTCCAGCGCCTCATCACCGACGGCAGCAACACATCGTGGTTGCAGGAGCCGATCATCACCCAGCGCGGCGGGCGCTACGTGATCCCGATCAAGGCCGATCACAAGGGCCGCATTCCCGGCCTGATCCACGACCAGAGCGCAAGCGGGATGACGCTCTTCATCGAGCCGCTGGCAACGCTGGAATTGAACAACCAGTGGCGCGAATTGCAGTTGGCCGAGACGCGCGAAGTGCGGCGCATTCTGGGGAATCTGTCTGCTCTGGTCGGCCAGGAGGCCGCGTTCATCATTCGCACCGTCGAAGCGCTGGCGCAATTTGACCTGGCGCTGGCCAGGGCCAAATACGCCGACGCCATTCGCGCGGTGGAAGCCAGTTCACCCGCATCGCGCGCGATCGACTTGCGCCAGGCCCGGCACCCCCTGCTCAAAGCGGACAGCGTGGTGCCGATCGACGTGCTGATGAACGACGAGGCGCGCCTGCTGGTGATCACCGGCCCAAACACCGGCGGCAAGACCGTGGCGCTGAAGACGATCGGCCTGCTGGCGGCCATGCACCAGTGCGGGTTGCACGTGCCGGCCGAATCCGCCGCGCTGCCTGTGTTCGAGAGCATCTATTCGGATATCGGCGACGAACAATCCATCGAGCAAAGCCTGTCCACCTTCAGCGCGCACCTGACCAATCTGGTGTCGTTCCTGGACAAGGTGGACGCGCAGTCGCTGGTGCTGCTCGACGAGTTGGGGGCGGGCACTGATCCAACCGAAGGCGCAGCCCTGGCGCGCGCCATCCTGGAGCATCTGCTCGAATCCGGCGCGTTCTGCGTCGTTGCCACGCACTATCCGAACCTGAAGGCGTGGGCATACATGACTGACGGCGCCGAGAACGCCAGCGTCGCTTTTGACGACGAGACGCTGCGGCCGTTGTACAAATTGCAGATCGGCTTGCCCGGCAAATCGAACGCCTTTGCCATTGCGCAGCGCCTGGGTGTGCCGGCAGATGTGTTGCAGAAGGCGCAGAGCTACATCGACGCCAGCGATGCCCGCACAGAGGACATGCTGGCGGAGATTGCCAAGTTGCAGCGCCAGGCTGAATCGGCCCGGCAGGCCGCCTCGCGGGCGCAGCGCGAAGCAGAGGCGAATGCAGACAAGATTCGGGCGCGGCTGGCCGGAATCGAAGAGGAGCGCCGGGCATTGCTGGCCGAGGCGCGCGACGATGTGAACCGCGAGGTCGAGGCGTTGCGCGCCGAGGTGCGCCGGCTGCGCAGCCGGGTGCTGGCCGCCGGCGGCCCGCTCGACGAGGTCAAGGCCCTGGAGCGCGAAGCCGGGCAACTGGAAGAGCAGGCCGGGCGTGAAGCGGCGCGTGAAGCAGCGCGCGAAGCGGCGCGCGAGCCGCACAGACCGGGGCCTCCCCCGCTCCAGCAAAAGCGGCCCTTGCGGGCGAACGATCGCGTGCGCGTGCGCTCGCTTGGCGCGGATGGCGTCATCGGCGCCATCGTCGGCGACGAGGCCGATGTGCAGGTGGGCCGCATGAGAATGCGCGTCAAGGTGGGCGACCTGGAGCGTCTGCGCACGGGGCCGGCGGAGGAAAAGCCCTCCGAAACGGCATACGAATCGTTCGACCGTCCCGCGTCGCCGGGCATGGAACTCGATCTGCGCGGCCTGACCTCCGATGAAGGCGTGACTCGGTTGGATCAGTATCTCGAGCGCGCAGCGCGGGCGTCACTGCCATTCGTGCGCGTCATTCATGGCAAAGGCACGGGCGCGCTGCGCCGGGCGATCCGCACAGCCATCAAAGACAACCCGCTGGTCAAGTCGTTTGAGACCGGCCAGGATGGCGAGGGCGGCGACGGCGTCACCGTAATCAAGCTGGCCGACATCTGACGCCTGGCGCGACAGCCTGTTTTACAGACCATGACGCGAGAGAAGACCTTCCGGATTGCCACCCTCCTGGCCATCATCGCGTTGACCATTGTGATTGTCGAACAGGTCTGGCGGTTCGGACAGACGATCAGCGGGCTGCTGTCGGTGCTGGCCGGCGCGTGGTTCCTTGCGCTGGTGTTGCGACCATTCATCACTGGTCTGCGCCGCGCGACGGCGCCTCCGCTCATCGTCCAATGGGTAGAGCGCCGGTTTGGAGCGCCGGCCGCCCAGCGCGTGTCTCGGCTGCGCATGCCGTTCGGCGTGGCGGTCGGTCTGGTCTACATCACGGCTCTGGTGATCGTATCCGGCCTCTTGACCATCGGCGTCGCCACTGCGCTGGATCAGATTCGCGCCTTCGTCAATCGCCTGCCGGAGTTTTCGACGGCGCTGCCCGGCCAATTGCGGGCGGTGTGGGTTTCGTTCGCGCTCCAGTTCGGCCTGGACCCGGCGGCCATCGACCAGATTCTGTCGGCCGAGGCCATCACTGGCCAGGTGCGCGATTCGATCGGCAACATCGCCCAGCAAACGTTGAGCCTGGCAGCCGGCACGGCCAACCTGGTGGCGCAACTGGCGCTGATGCTGATTCTCAGTCTGTTTATGACGATGGAAGGCCGGCTGTTGCAGCGGCAGATCTTTCTGCTGATTCCGCGCGAGGCGCACGAGCCGTTGATCGCCAGTTTTGCCGCCGTGGACCGCTCCTTCACCGGCTATCTGCGCGGTTACGTGTTCGCGGCGCTGATTCGCGGCGCTGTTGCGCTGGCGGTGTGCAGCCTGTTCCAGATCAATTTCAGCGTGGTGATCTCGCTGCAATACGCCATCTTGTCCTTCATTCCACTGTTAGGGTCGCCGTTGGGCATTCTGGTGGCCGCCATTATTGTGCTGGTCGTCCGACCCGAAGCGGCGCTGGCCGTGACGATCATCTTGTTCATCGCCGACCAGGTGGTGGCCTATATCGTTCTGCCGCGCATCATGAGCGACATCGTGGGCGTGCCGGGGCTGGTGCAACTGGTGTCGGTGACGATTGGCGTGCAGTTGTTGGGATTCTGGGGGTTGCTGTTCAGCATCCCGTTTGTGGGGGCCGCCTATGCGCTGGCGTTTGATTTCTACCTGCCGCGCATGCGCCGGGCGCAAGGGTTGCCGGAGACAGACAGCGCGCTTGAGGAAATTTTGCATCGCAAACAGAGCCGGCCGGCGGCGCCCAGACTCGAAGCATCGACATCGCCCGAGCGGTCGCCCGGCGAGCAGCCTCAAAGGAGCGCCGGGCCGGTGTGACCCCTTCCGCCCGGCTTATCCGGCTATCAGGCGGGCATCAGCCCGGCCTCACGCAGCCAGGCGTATCATCGGTCGATTCAGCGAGGTGGTTGCATGAATGTGTTTGGTCGCAGGGACAAGGAAAACGAGATCCGCAAGATGGGCCGGTTGCCCCCCGGCCAGGCGCTGACCGAGAAGTTCCCGGTGCTGCACTACGGGCCGGTGCCGGCCTACGACATGGCCAAATGGGACTTCCGCATTTTTGGCGAGGTGGAGCAGGAGCGACGCTTCACCTGGGCCGAGTTCCAGCAGTTGCCCATGCGCGCCATCACCATGGACATCCACTGCGTGACGCGCTGGAGCAAATTCGACACTGTCTGGGAAGGCGTGTGGCTGCAAGACTTGATCGACCAGGGCATCGTCAGGCTCAAGCCGACGGCGAAATACGTCATCGAGCATTGCGAATACGGCTTCACCACCAACCTGGATATCGAGCACTTTTTGAAGCCGACCACGCTGCTGGCCGTCAAATACAACGGTCAGCCGCTGGAGCCGGATCACGGCTATCCGCTGCGGGTGGTGGTCGGCGCGCGGCCTGCGCAGGCGCAGGACCCGGACACGCGCTATTTCTGGAAAGGGGGCAAGTGGTTGCGCGGGCTGGAGTTCAGCGCAGTGGACAAGCCGGGCTTCTGGGAGCAGGCCGGCTATCACAACATCGCGCGCGTGTGGCCGGAAGAGCGATTCGAGGGGCAGTGGTGAATCTGTGTTTTTGAGATTCAGGCTACCCCAATCCTGCTTCCCGTTTTAGTTGATCTTTGAACATCTGGTAGTGGCGCTTGAGTCGATCCACATAGGCTCGGTCCTTCAGCATACGCTTGAATAGCTTCAGACACGCCTCGGCATACTGAGTCTGGGGATTGAGCGGGTCAAGTTTTGCGCCAACGAACAATTTGGCTAACTTTTTGTCTCGCATCCAGGCGGTGTAGTAGTAGTCGGCCGTCTCCCAGCCGTAGTTGATTGTCGCCCATATTCTCGGCCCTGTTGCCTTTGAGACCACGTGGATGAGGACTCGCCGACAATCACAGTCGAGTTCATCACAGTAAAGTTCGAGAAAGCCATATTCACCATCGGGCAGATCGGGGCTGCCCTGAAGGATAACAACGCGCGTCTCTTCAAAAGCCAGATTGCCAAATCGTGTGTAAAACGGTGTCATTGCCATCGGGTTCAATTCCTGTGTTTTGGGTCCGCATCCATTTTGCGGTTTGCGTTTGTCGCGCGGCCAACTGATCCAGAATAATCCGTTCTTGCTCTTTTAGCGCGTCACCTCCACCGGCTGGCCGGCATATTCGCCTGTCACCCGCGCCCGACCGCCGCTTTCGCGCACATAGACCAGCGCGCCGGTCGCCGCGCCATCCACCCGCCCCTCCAGGCTGAACCGATCGGCCTTCAAGTCGTATTCGCCGGCGCCCGTGAACGCCAGCCCCTGGCTGAAGCTGCACGCCTCCAGCGCAAACACCACCCGCTCGCCGCGCATCTCAAAAGACACCCTTCCCCCGCGCGCGCATCCCGCCGCAACCCTGTCGGCCCCATCCCAGTAGAAGTAATCCGGCAGGTGCTCGATCTCGTCGTTCAGCGAGCGCATGGCTTCCAGCGGGTCGGCCATGCGCGTGACATCGGCCGGCGCGATGGGGGTGTATTCATCCACCCAGGCGTCTTCGCACGTCGTCTCGCGCTGCGCCGGCGGAATCCCCTCCACCAGAAAGCGCGCCACCGCGTTGTCCACACAGCGGTTGCCTCGCCCGAACATGACGTGCGCCCCGCCGCGCGTGGCGATGAGGTAGCCGTCGTCCAGCCGGCGAAACACGCGCTCGCCATTGGCGAAAGGTGTGAGAGGATCGGCGGTGGCGGCCAGCGCCAGTATGGGAATGCCGGGGGCGATGAACGGCGCAGGGCGCGGATCGCGCCGGCCCGCAGCCGGCCAGAACACACACGGCAGGTCGTTGTAAAACACCGCCCCCAGGCGCGGCGCGCGCGCCAGAACGTCCTGGCCGGCGTTCAACCAGGCCGCTGCGCGCGCAGCTGCGCGCGCAACCGGGGATTCACTGTCAGCCTCTGCATCGTCCAGACACGTCACCGCATAGTACGCTGCGTCCGAATAGGCCGGGTTGGCCCCGGCTGCCAGTGTGTCAGGATTCAGCCCCAGGGCGCTGTAGAACAGGCGCGCAAGGGGCACGAAATCGCCCTGCGCGCCGGCGGCAACGGCGCGCAACATCAACAGACGCGCATCGGGCGCGCTGAGATAGCTTGCCACCGCCGTGTCAATATCCGAGCGCGACAGGGCGCGCGCAGTCATCTCGCCCGTGCTGAGCGGAAACTGAAACACCACCGGCCCCCGCTCCACCGACGTCAGCAGCCGGTCGTAGGCGGCATCAGGGTCGCCGGCCATATCGTGCGC
Organism: Thermoflexales bacterium; assembly: GCA_034434575.1. GTDB lineage: Bacteria > Chloroflexota > Anaerolineae > J036 > Brachytrichaceae > Roseilinea. The sequence goes on along the minus strand of DAOTYS010000080.1, from coordinate 1,524 downwards.
GCACAGCGCATCGCTGGCGCAGGCTGCCAGCGTCTGCGCCAGCGCGTCCTCGAAGGCAAGCGCGGATTCGGCGGCGTAGTCCACAGCCGATAGCGTCAGATCGACTGCCCCATCCAGCACCAGGCCAGCTGTCCGGGCGGGGTGGCGAGTGGCGTAGGTCTGGACAAATTGTGTGCCGTAGCTCTCGCCGTACAGCCACAGCCGGTCTGCGCCAACGATCTGTCGAAAACGCTCCAGGTCTTCGACAGCCTGGCGCGTGCTCAAAAAGGGCAGTATCTCGGCGGCGCCGGTCTGTGTCACACAGTCCTCGGCAAACGCGCGCGCCGCATCCAGCAAAGCCGCGCGTTGGGCCAGCGTGTTGGCGCGGCGGCCATAGACAGCGGTGTCAGTGGCAAAGTAGGCGGCGGCGGCGTCCGGGCATTGGATGCCGCGCGAGAGGCCGGTTCCCCGCTGATCGAAGAACACAATGTCGAACCGCTCGCGGATGCGCGGATCGTAGGCGTTTACGTAGGCGTCAGCGAGCGCCAGGCCGGACGACCCCGGCCCGCCCACAGCCACCACCAGCATCCCCTTGCGCAGGCCAGAGGCCGGCAACACACCGAACATCACCGGAATCGTCGCGCTGTCCTCTGTCACAGGCGCGTCATGATCGAGCGGCATGTCGAGCGTGACGCAGGTGAACGCACTGCGTGGGCAGGGCGTCGCGCCCAGGCGCTCCAGGGCGTCGATGATCTGCGATGTTGGATTTTGGACTTTGGATTTTGGATTGGGGCTGGCAATTGGCGTCGGGGTACCGGGTTCAGGCGTGGGCAGCGGGACGAGCGTTGCAACGGATGGCGTCCGCGTTGGCGCGGGCGCGGTGGCGGTCGGCGGGAGCGGCGCGGGAGCGGGCTGCGTCGCGCAGGCCGCGCAGAACAGCCACACGACTGCCGGCAATCTCCATTTGCGCCCAGGCCGAAACCCTGCAAACATGCTGCTTTCAGCGGCCCGAAAGTGGGGGCTTTCTGGATCAACTGCTGCGGAACCACACGCGCATCTCGCCCGGCGCGCGGTTGTCCCACACACAATAGGGCACGGCGGTGACGTCGGCGGTGGTGTAGCGGGCCGGCCTGGCCGGCGCATACAGACTGCTCGCCGGAGCCGCCTCCAGCACCCTGACCGCGCCGCGCAGCACGGCCACGCTGCCCAGCATGTCGGGGCGATAGTCCACTTCCCAGCGCGTGTTCAGCGGGATCACGATGCGGTCGAGCGGCGTAATGGGGTTATCGACTTCTTCGAGGCAATACACCACCGGCCCGCGCTGAATCGCCACGCGCCCCACCATCTGCCGCACTTGCGGGTGCGCGGCAATCAGGCGCGCCGGCATATCCAGATTCAAGGTCACTGTGTCGCCGCTCTGCCAGACGCGGGTGATGGCCAGATAGCCCCGCTCCGGCGCGCCCTGGACACGCCTGCCATTGACGGCAACCGTGTGGCGCTCGCACCAGCCGGGGATGCGCACATGCAGGGTGAACGCAGCCGGCT
>DAOTYS010000079.1:0-6651 GCA_034434575.1 Thermoflexales bacterium | reverse complement strand
GCTGCCGCCACATGCGCGACAGGCTCCTGCTCCACCTCCAGATGGAACAGATCGGCCAGCAGTCGCACGCCGGGCAGGCCGTGCTCGTCCAGAAACGCCTGGCTCTCTGCCAGCGTGTTGAACACGTTGCACTCATTGCGATTCAGATGTTCGAGCGCGATCTGCAAGCCGGCGCGGTCTGCCTGGTCTGCCAGCAGATTGATCGCCTCGGCCAGTTCGTTGAGCGCAGCCTGGCGCGGCATGTCCTCGGGAATGCGTCGCGCGCCGCCGCTGCCCAGCACGACCACTGCCGCGCCCAGTTGCGCCATCCGGCTGAAAGCGCGCTGCGCGTAGGCGCGCAATGCGTCCAGGTCGCGTTTGGGGCCGACCAATGGCAACTGCGGCGGCACGAGCACGTTGAACGCCTCGGCGCGCAGGGGCGCTGCGCCGAACTCACGCAAGGCCGGCAGTGCGGCGTCGTCGTCGTCGAACGGCTGCACGACTTTGGCCGGCAGCTCGCAAAAGTCGAAGCCGGCCTGCGCGATCACGTCGATCTGCTCTCGCGTAGACACGCAACATCCATATCGCATCGCGTCAAATCCTTTTCATCGTCTTCGTGCGCTTCGTGTCTGGTTTCATCCTTGAAGCTTGCGCCTGCCGGCCTGCAAATCGCTCAGCAACCGGTGATACGCGGCGCGATCGACCGGCAGCGTCACCGCGCGCTCCTCGAAGCTGGACAGCGTGATGGCGTTGGCCAGTTCGAGCGACATCAGCGCCGATGGCCCGTTGGCGCGCGGCTGCCGGCCCTCGACAATGGCGGCTTGCATGTCTATGTGCACCGCGTAATGACCGCCTGCGTCGCCGGGGATGGTCTGCGTCTCGCTGGTGACGTCGGGCGCGGCGAACGGCCCCGGATTGCTGGCGATGTGCTCTTTCAGCGAAGGGGTGAATCGCAGCGTGGTCAGTGTTTCACCCACCAGTTCCAGCGCGCCATTCTGGCCGATGATCTGGATGCTGCGTTGCACGCCGGCCTCGCCGGTGCTGGCGGCGATGTAGCCGGGCGCGCCATTGGGATATTCCAGCATGGCCTGAAAGGTGTCTTCGCATTCGATGTCGTGGTGCAGCGTGCGAATCCAACCCCATACTTTTTTCGGCGGGCCGGCCAGGTAGCACAGCAGGTCCAGGGTGTGGGGCGACTGGTTGAGCAGCACGGCGCCGCCTTCGCCGGCCCATGTGCCGCGCCAGTTCGACAGCCTGTAGTACGCCTTTGTGCGCAGCCAGGGTTCGACCACCAGCACGCGCACCAGCGGGCCAATGGCGCCCGAATCAATCAGCCATTTGGCCCGTTCGATGGACGGCTTGAAGCGCTGCTGGAAATTGATCGCCAGCAGTTTGCCTGTTCGCGTAGCGGCGGCAATCATGCGATCGCCCTCAGCCACCTCGATCGACATTGGCTTCTCGACCACAACGTGCGCGCCGGCTTCCAGGCTGTCCACCGTCATCTGAGCGTGCAGTGGATGTGGTGCGCAGATCACCGATATGTCCGGCCTGATCGCCGCCAGCATCTCGCGGTAGTCGGTGAAGAATGGAACGCCCAGTTCGTCTGCGCGCGGCTGGCCGGTTGCTGCGTTGATGTCGCACAGGGCGGCAATGTGGGCGGTCGGAATCCGCTTCAGCGCGTTAATGTGCGTTGGAGCGATGACACCGCCGCAGCCGGTGATCGTGTAGGTGAACTCGCGTCCTGCCTGCGGTTGTTGTGGTGATTCGGAATTCATGGATCGGTTCCTCAATTGGGTGAACTGCGCGCGCGAGAGCGGGCGCGGACGCATTTTAGCACTGGCTCTCTCTTCAGCAGCGCGATTTGTCAGATAATTCAGATCGGAGGACAACGTATGCAAGCGCATTACGAGGCGACCCAAAGTGTGTGGACCCTGACGTGGAAGGAGGCGCTGCTCCGGCTTCGCCTGGTCGAAGGCGCGCTGCACGCCGATTACTTCGGGCCGGCTGCCTGGGTGGATCCGGCTGCCGCGCAACCGGCGATCGGCGACGCCATCTGGGAGACGCACTGTATGGCCAGTGTTGGTCTTGCGCCCGACACAGCCCCGGCGCGCTGGCAGCTGGTTGACTGGTCACAACCTTCGCCGTTATCCGTCACCATCCGGCTGCGCGCGGACTGCGCACCACTGGCCGCCGAATTGCATCTATGCCAGGACAAGGACACCGGCCTGCTGGTCATTCACACCACCCTGACCAACGAAAGCGCCGCCGATGTGTTGCGCCTGAACCACGCCGTCAGCGCCGGCCTGTGCCTGCCGGCGCAGATCAGGGAGATCGTCCATCTCAGCGGGCGCTGGGGCGCCGAAGCGCAAGTCCAGCGCCTGGCGCTGCCCGCCACTCAACTCATGCTCGAAAGCCGCTCCGGCAAGACTGGTTTTGAGCACCTGCCCTATGTCGCGCTGCTGGCGCCGGACTACGCCTTTGTGTTCGAGCTGGCGTGGTCGGGGAACTGGCAGATGCCGGTGCGCCGGCTGGCCGATGGCCGGGTGACGGTGAGCGCCGGCCTGAACGACTGGGGGCTGCGGCATGCGTTGCGCCCCGGCCAGACGCTGGCGCTGCCCGATGTGTTCGCGTTGTGCGTCAAAGGAGATTTGAACGCGGCCACACAGCGGCTGCATGATTATCGCCGGCGCTTCCCCGGCCCGGACAATCAACACCCGGTGCCGGTGCAGTTCAACACCTGGTATCTCTTCAATGAGCGGGTGCCAGTGCGCCAGATGAAGGCTGCCGCCGACGTCGCGGCCGGGTTGGGATGCGAGGTGTTTGTCCTCGACGCGGGCTGGTACACCACTGAAGTCGAGCAGCCTGGCGAAGGCTGGTGGGCGCGCGCAGGCGACTGGATTGTCAACCCGCACTGGTTCCCGAACGGTCTGGAGGAGTTGAGCGACTACTGCCACTCGCATGGTCTGGACTTTGGCATCTGGTTCGAGCCGGAGGCGGTAGGCGCGAGCGCCGTCGCGCGTCGCCAACATCCAGAGTGGCTGCACGCGATTGGCGGCAGGCCCGCGCTGCCCGATCAGCGCGCCATTCTCAACCTCGGCGTGCCGGAAGCGCGCGCATTCATCCGCGAGCGCATCCTGCGCGTGCTGCGCGCGACGCGGGCCGAGTGGATGAAATGGGATTTCAACACCGACCTGCGGCAGGGTGGGTGGGCGCCGGGCTTGCCCGCCGAGTTGACCCATCAGGACCCGCTCATCGCGCACTACCGGGGGCTGTATCAATTGCAGCGTGAGATTCGAGACGCGATTCCGAATCTGACGCTGGAGATGTGCGCCGGAGGCGGCGGGCGATTCGATCCCGCCATCCTGGCCAATGCGCATGTGAACTGGATGAGCGACCAGACCAATCCGTTGATGAATCTGGCGATTCACTTCGGCAGCCAGCTTGCCCATTGCGCCTTCGAGTGCAACGACTGGCTGGTGGAGTGGCCCCCGCGCAGCGCCATCGGCGCGCAGGACGACCCGCGCGGCGATCTGGCCTTTCGCGCGCGCGTAGCCATGCTCGGGTCGTTCGGCATCAGCGCGCCGGTGGAGCAGTGGAGCGAGGAAGATCGAGCGACCGTCAAAACCCATGTGGACTGGTACAAGCAGATTATTCAGCCCATCGTGCTCAACGGCGATCAGTATTTCCTGACCGAACCGCCGCCGCTGGACGGAAATGGCGACTGGGCGGCGGTGTGGTATGCGGCCAAAAATGGCGAGCGCGGCGTCTTGTTCGCGTTCAGGCTGGCCGGCGCAGACGCGCATCGTTTGTTGCCGCTGCCGGGGTTGAATCGCGAGGCGCGCTATCGTCTGCGCACGCCGGAGGGATGGACGACTGAGTATGCCGGCGCCGAGCTGGCCGACGGGCTGCTTGTCGATCTCGATGATTTCTTCCGCTCTGCGCTGATCTATGTTGAACAGACGCAGGCATCGCACTAGGCAGCCTGCATTCAATTCAGGTCAGGGGCGGGTTGCGTGTCCCCCTCGCCGCTTCGCTTCTGCCGGCCTTGACTTGTGTCGCCAGCATTGGTACGATGACATTAGCTAAAATGGATAAATGCACGGTCACCAGAAGCGTAGGCTCCACTGAGGCGCAGAATAACTTCGGGCAGGTTCTCGATGATGCGACGCGAAACCACGCCTGTTACATCATCGAGCGGCGCGGCGCTCCACAGGCGATTCTCATCAGTTGTCAGGATTTTGCGCGAATCCTGCAGAACGCCGAAGAACGCCGGGCAATGCTCCGCATCATCCGCCAGATGATGCCGGAGCACAGCATCGGGCGCGTCATACAGGCGCCGGCTCCGAACACGAACCGTAGACCGTCGCGGGAGCGCCCATGACTCGCGCTGCGAGAGCCTCTCATCGCGCAGTCGGTCAGCCGTTGCTTGCTCCATTTGTCGGGGAACCAAAGCCGGCGAATGGGGCAGGCTTCTATGACCCGGCTTTTGCCGTCAATAAAACCCGGCCCATTCACAGGTGGGCCCCCTGGATTGCCGGGTTCGCCAGCGACTTTGTCAGGGAGGTGATCAGACAGAATTTGCCGCTGGCTGGCCTGGTGATGGACCCGTTTGCAGGCGTCGGCACAACGCTGGTTGAAGCAATGCTGCTTGGGCATGACACGATTGGTTTTGAGGTCAACCCCTACGCAGCCATGGTTTGCCGAGTGAAGTTGAACGCGGCCATGACGAATCCAATGGCCCTTGACCGGGCGATGTCCGCTTTTCAGGATTTCTATTCTGGCCGGGTGTCATCGAACTACACACCGCTTCGCAAGCCGCCGGAAGGGTTCAGAACCCGCGTCCCTTTCTTCAGCCCGCTCGTCCTGAAGAAAGTCCTCATCGTCTTGGATTTCATTGACACCATCCGTGACACAAATGTGCGCGATCTGTTCCGCCTGGCGTTTGCTTCAACTATGGTGAGGTATTCGAACTATTCGTACGAGCCCAGCCTGGGCACGCGGCGGGGGGCGGGCAAAAACGACATTCTTGATTATCCGGTGGATGAAGCCATTGTCAGCAAACTCCGGGAGATTGCGGAAGATGTCGAGTGGGCTGCTTGCGCCTTGGGCGGCCGTCGCCCTCGCGTCCGGGTCTTCAATGACTCGTTCTTTGAAGCCCGCAAGTATGTTGCGCCGGACTCAATCGATCTGGTCGTCACTTCACCTCCTTACCTGAACAACTACCACTACAATCGCAACACTCGGCCTCAGCTCTACTGGCTTGATCTGGTGAAGTCTCCGCAGGATATGAAGCCGCTTGAAGAGATGAACTTTGGCAAGTTCTGGCAGACGGTGCGCGATCTGGCTGCTCTGGAGTTGAACTTTCGCCTGGACAATAGCCAGCTGGCCGGCATTTTGCAGTCACTGCGCGGCCTCAATGCTGAGCGCGGCGTGTACGGCGGCGCGGGCTGGGCGAATTACGTGACGGCCTACTTTAACGATTGTCGCCGTTTTCTCGTCACGCTTCAGTCGCTGCTGCGGCGCGGCGCCGACGCGTATGTTGTGATCGGCAATAGCATCATCCAGGGAATTCTTATCCCAACCGATCGTTTGCTTGCTGAGATTGCCGACTCCATTGGTCTTCAGGTTGCGGGAATCGAAGTGCCGCGCAGCAAGCGGGTTGGCAGCAGCATCATCCATTCAGATGTGCGCGTTGCCAGAGCGTCTGAAGCGCATCAACTGTATGAAGCAGTGGTCCATCTGAGGAAGAATTAATTCAGATCGGTCAGCGCCGCCTTCACGCTCTCGATCACAGCTTGCTGATCTGGTGCGCGGCCTTTTAATTTCGCGGCCCATGGCCTGCCCGGGTGCAGCACATCCCAGGCGGATTTGGCTTGATCGTAACGACCAGAGCCAGGATCATGATTGCCAAAGCCGTCCACAACCGAGTTCCAAATGGGTTTGAAGCGTCTGATAAGTCCGGCTTCGATTGGAACGATCAGGTCGCCCTCCAGGCCGGACAGTATCATGAACCGACACTGAAAATCCTCGATTCTCAGGTTTTCAGTCTGCTGGATGCTTCGGGTGTGTTCCTGCAGGCGCCTCATGATGTCCGGTGTCTCGCTATCTTTGGCTCTGGCAGTTCGCCAGCCGGGCGGCACGGCTTTTCCGACATAGATTGGGCGGTCAACTGCGTGACGATTGGCAGCGGCCAGCGCGGCGTAAAGCGGATAATCGCCAGTGTAGTACAAGCTGTATACGCCTGACCCGATAAAAGAAGCGGCAGGTGGCAAGCGGCGCAGCGGCGTGGAGATGAAAAAACGGATCGCATCATCGACGATGCTGACAAGTTCTGGCGAGTGAAAGATGTGTTGAGCGATGTCGAAAGTTTCAGTCATGATGCGTGTCTGTTGTTGGCGAGTCGCACAGGATGAGCCGGGTCAGAATCCTACCCCGGCGCTAAGATGCGCTGCGCCACCGGCGCGCGCCACCATTTGAATTGTGCCAGAGCACAGGTTTGCGATGTCCAACCAACCCCGCGCAAGCGACCAACTGACTGACCCGAACTCATCGCCGAACACCTATCCGCCGCCGCCGCCCCGGCGCGCCGGCTACATTCCCGCGCCGGCCAAACCCGTCAAAACACCGCCGGCTGCGCCACCGTCCCCTCAGTCCGCCCCCCGACCGTCTGCT
>DAOTYS010000078.1:0-12765 GCA_034434575.1 Thermoflexales bacterium | reverse complement strand
AGGCCCGAACTGGCCTGGATATCGATTCCCGTTTTGGTGACGGCATTCACCGTGTTGGGCCTGGCAACCGGGTTTCGCTTGCGGGGCAACGAGCCGCAGATCCATCGGCTGAGTGTTGTTCTGGGTGACGCCCGACTGGACGACGCCGGGCGCGACGCCGGGCGCGACGCCGGGCGCGACGCCGGGCGCGCTGGCGCGGCGCCGGCGCATTCGGTGGTCGGGGTGTATGCGCCAAGACGGATGACGCTGGATGTGGGGTTAGGCCGGGGCCTGGCGCGCGAGGTCGGACCGACTTCCGGCGCAGATGCCGCCTCTGCCAGGGGCGTGACACTGGCCTATGGCGACCCGGATCGATTGCAGGGCCTGGAGGTTGGCAGCACCGATGTGCGCGCGTTCTACACCCGTGGCGAAGCCGGCCTGCCGGATGTGGAGGCGGACTTAAGGTTTGTGCCCGGCCAGTCGGCCTCCGATCCGGCGCGCATCACTGGCGACATCCTCAACGCCAGCAACGTGGCCCTGTCCGGGTGTGTGCTGGTGGTTGGGCGCGATTATGCGGCGATCGGCGACATCGGCCCGAATCAGCGGGTGGCTGCGGAGACGCGGCTGCATCTGAACCGGCCGCAGCCGGTGATGCGTCTGGCTCAATCGCAGATCAGCGCGAGTTACACATCATTCGTTGGCGCGCGGCGGACGTCACCCCCGGCGAGCCGCGCGCCGATTGCCCTTCGCGAGCCGTTCGACATGGCCGGCGCCAGGGTCATGGATATGCTGATCGGCTGGCGTGACTATGGCCAGGACGCCATGCGCGCCGCTGCAGAAGGCAATCTCGCATTCGCCCTGTTTGGCCAACCCTGGGACCGGCTGGGGCATGGCGTCAATCTGGCCTGCTGGGAGCCGGCCGACCGCTCTGGCGCCGGGGCTGAGGGCGCCAGCTACACCGATCGCGGACTGCGGGTCTGGCGGCTGCCGGTTCAGCCCTATTTGATCGATGTCAGAAGGGGAGATGCGCCGGAAGTTGTGGCGCCGCCGGATGTGTTTGCCTGGGAGATTCGGGCGACCTCATCGAGCGCGCGTCTGACCGACTCGGGGTTGAATCTGTCGCCGGGGCGGCATGTGTTGGGCTTCTCCCCCTGGCTCGGACTGCGCACTACCGGCCCGCTGACCGTTGTGTTCGAGTATGAGTTCAGCGGATCGACCCGGCTGTCGGATTTGCGCGACACGACCTTCTGGCTGTACGACTGGCAGGCGCGCGCATATACCGAGGTAATCACAGGGGGCAATTCATCTGGTGGACAGGCCATCGTGCGCGGCGCGTATGTGTCGCCAGCGGGCGAGGTGCGTGTGCGGGTGGATAACGAAGCCGGGCTGGTGACTCTGAGCAACGCGCAGGTCAGCCTGCGCGCGAAGTGAGCCGGGCTGCGCGTCTGGCCTCAATCCGGCTCGTGATGTCAATCAGCGCGCGTCGGCCAGTTCGCGCAGCCGCTGTTCCACCCGCGCATTGACGGTGCCCTCGGCGAACCGCCCATTCTCCATGCGGGCGCCGGCCGGCACGCCGGTGAGCAGCTCGATACCCTCATCGATTGTCTCGGCTGACCAGATGTGGAATTGCCCGTTGGCCACAGCCTCCACGACATCCTCGCGCAGCATCAAGTCGCGCACATTGCTGGCCGGGATCAGCACGCCCTGATCTCCTGTCAGGCCCCTGGCTTTGCACACGTCGAAGAAGCCTTCGATCTTGGCGTTGACGCCGCCAATGGCCTGCACCCTGCCGTGCTGATCGACCGAGCCGGTGACGGCGATGCCTTGCTTGAGCGGATATTGCGACAGTGCGGACAGGATGGCGTACAACTCCGTGCTGCTGGCGCTGTCGCCATCGACCAGGTCGTAGCTCTGCTCGAACACCAGTCGCGCCGACAGGCTCAACGAGCGGTCGCGCAAATACTTCTGCCGCAGATACCCCTGCAGGATGAGCACGCCCTTCGTGTGGATCGGCCCGCCCAGCGCCACCTGTCGCTCGATATCGACGATGCCTTCGTGCCCCGGCCCCACGCTGGCTGTGATTCGCCCCGGCTCGCCAAACTCATAGTCGCCGAGGTCGATGACGGACAAGCCGTTGATCTGTCCGACGCGCGCGCCGGTGGTGTCGATCAAAATCGTGCCCTGGGCAATCATCTCCTGGATGCGCTGCTGCACCAGATTCGAGCGGTAGACCTTTTCTTCCAGCGCCTGCCGGATGTGCTCGGCGGTGATGCGGGGCGAGTTGGCCTGCTGCGACCAGTAGTGCGCCTCGCGCACGACATCGGCCACTGCGCCGAAATGCGTTGACAGTTTCTCCTGGTCGTTTGCCAGGCGCGAGGCGTATTCAAGCAATTTGGCCATCGCGCTGCTGTCGAGGTGGTTCAAGTTTTCGTTGGTGCACAGCCGGCACACCACGCTCAGGAAGTCGCGCGCGTTCTCGTCGGTGCGCGGCATGCGGGTGTCGAAATCGGCCTTGACCCGGAACAACTCCGGAAAGTCGCTGTCATAGGCGTGCAGCAGGTAGTACAACCGGGGCGGCCCGATCAGAATCACCTTGATGTCGAGCGGGACGGGTTGCGGGCGCAGGCTTTTGGCTGTGACGTAGCCGATCAACTCCCCCGGCTCTTCGATCTCGATCTGCCGGCTGCGCAGGGCGCGCTTCAGGCTCTCCCAACTGAAGGGCGAGCTGAGCAGATCCTCGATCGGGATGACCAGGTAGCCGCCGTTGGCCTGATGCAGGGCGCCGGCCTTCACCATGGTGAAGTCGGTGTACAGCGCGCCGTACTGAGTCTCTTTCTCGATGCGGCCAAACAGATTGTTGTAGGTCGGGTTCAACAGCACAACCAGCGGCGCGCCTTCCATCTTGCCGTGATCGACGATGACATTGACCTCGTACTTGCGGAACGGCAAGCCGCGCTGCCAGGCCGGCATGGGCTGCTGGCCCTCTTCGGGCGACTGACCGGGTTTGAACAGGTCGATGTTGTCGACGATATCCTGGCGCAGGGCGTTGAGATAGGCCGTGACGTCGGGCTGGCCGTTGTACTTCTCGATCAAATCGTCGATGGATTCGCCGACGGCGTACATGGCTGCCTGCCGGTCGAGTTCGGCCAGCGCTTCCTGGGTCTTGCGCTCCAGAGCGCGGCCCTGTTTCATCGTGGCCTTGAGTTGCTCCTGAATGGCCTCGCGCCGGCGCTGAAAGTCTTCGCGCGCAGCCGGCGGCAGGGCCTGAAACTCCGCGTCGGTGAGCGGGCGTCCGCTCAGCACGGGAATGATGGCGATCCCCATCTGCGTCGCCTGGATGGTGAAGCCGGCCTGTGTCGCCTTGTCGTTCAACTCCTGGAACAACGCCTCGCGTTGTTGTTCCAGCGCCTTGATGATGGCGTCGCGCTTGGCGCTGTATTCCTCGCTCTCGAAAGTTTTCGGGATGCCCCGCCGCACCTGCTCGATCAGCGTCTTCACGTCGTGCTGGAGCTGGCGGCCAGCGCCGGGCGGCAGCCGGATCGCCCTGGGCTGGTATGGGTCGTCGAAGTTGTTGATGTAGCACCAATCGGGCGGCGTCTCCTGGCTGCGGGCGAGTTGGTCCAGAAAATTGCGGATGGCGCTCATTTTGCCCATGCCGGGCGGGCCGGCCACGTAGATGTGGTAACCGATTTGTTGGATGCCCAGGCCGAATTCCAGCGCCCGCACGGCGCGATGCTGCCCGATGATGGTGTTGCTTGGCTCGATACATTCAGTCGTGTCGATTCCCAGCGAGGCGGGATCAACGGCGCGCCGCAATTGCGCTGGCTGTAGTTTCTGGATCATGAGTGTATGGGGTGAGGGTTGGGCGCGCGCCCCAGGCGCGCGCCTAGCGCGGCATGTGTTGCACGCCCCGCGCGACTGTGTCGAGCAGCGGCGCCGGCAGGATGCCGATGATGATTGTCAGGAAGGACGTTGCCACGATCGCCGCCGTTCGGGCCGGACCGGCAACGCTCAGCGGCGGCGTCTCTGCGCCTGGCTCGCGCATGAACATCACAACAACCACCCGCAGGTAATAGCCCGCTGAAACCACGCTGGTCAGCGCGCCGATCAGCGCCAGCCAGATCAGGCCGGAGCGGATGGCGGCCTCGAACAGGAAGTACTTGCCGGCGAACCCGGCCAGCGGCGGGATTCCGGTGAGCGACAGCATGGCGATGGCCAGTGTCACTGCCAGCAACGGCCGGCGGTGAATCAGGCCGGTGTATGCGTCGATGGATTGATCTTCGCTTTCGGGCGCGCTCATCACGGTCATGACGGCGAATGCGGCCAGCGTCGTCGCGGCGTAGGCTGCCAGATAGAACAGCACACTCGAAGCGCCGGCCTGGCCTCCGGCGGCAATGCCCACCAGCGCGTAGCCGGCGTGCGCAATGCTTGAATAGGCCAGCATCCGCTTGAGATTGGTCTGGGCCAGCGCAGCCACATTGCCCACGATCATTGTCAGCGCGGCGATGACGGCTACGACCGGCTGCCACAGCGCGATCAGGTCGCCCATGCCAAACAGGAACACGCGCCCCACCGCCGCGAAGCCGGCGGCTTTGGTTGCGGCAGCCATGAAGCCGGTGACGCTGGTCGGCGCGCCTTCGTAGACATCGGGCACCCACATGTGAAACGGCGCGGCGGCCACCTTAAATCCCAACCCGGCCAGGATGAGACTGGCGCCGGCATACAGCACAATGGCGTCGGTGTATTGTCTGGCTGCGATGATCTGCGCGAGGGCGTTCAGGTCGAATGTGCCGGTTGCGCCATACACCAGGGCGATGCCATACGCCACGAAACCCGACGCAAACGCGCCGAGCAGGAAATACTTCAGCGCCGATTCCTGGCTTTGCACGGCGCCCCGGGCGATGCCGCACAGGATATATAGCGGTATCGACAGCAGTTCGAGCGCGATGAACACAATCAGCAGGTTCGTCGCGTGGCCCATCAACATCATGCCGCTGGCGGCAAACAGGAGCAACGGGTAGAACTCACCGCGCTGAATGCCGCGCGACTGGTTGTAGCGCAGGGCGAACGCCAGCGTCGCAATGCCCACGCTGGCGAACAGCGCGTCCAGGAACAGCGCGTACCCGTCCAGACTTGCCATGCCGTTGAACGCCGCGCCGGTCTGCCCCCAGAGCGCAAACACCGCAAGCAGCGCCAGAAGGAACGGCGCGAAGGATGCCCAGCCTGTGACAGCTTTTCTGCCGGCGGGAACGAACAAGTCGGCTATCAGAATCACGATGCCGCCGACGATCAGAACAAGAGGGGGGAGCACTGTAACGAGGTCATTCCAGGTCATGAGTTCATTCCACCGTCCATCAACAACGCCACGATCATGTCTGCTTTGCGTTTACCGCGGCCAGTCGGAAACCGCTGCCATCCGCAGCGGTGTAAGCGTAGACCACGCCGTCCTCGTCGCACCACAGCCGGCCCGGCGTCGCCGCCCCGGCCGGGCCGAATTCATAGCGCGCCAGGCTCAGGCGTCCGAGTGGCGTGTCCAGCGCCTCGAATCCCCGATGCGACCAGCTTTGCTGCGCCGGCAGAGGCTCAAGGGTCACGGCGTCGATGTCGATCATTGTGATGATCCGCGATTCACCCGGGCGCAGCCGGCTTCGCCACACCGCCGCCGCGCCAAACAGGGCGGAATTGTAACCGATTTCACAATCTGCTCTCCAGACGCACTGGCGCTGCCAGCTCTGTTGGTGGCGGCGCCAGCAGAATCGGGCGCAGTCCTGGCCGGCAGCGTCTTTCTCGAAGCGCACGCCGGCCTCAATCGCCCCGTCTCGTGTGTGGATGGAAAGCGCGTGCCAGGCGATTGGGCCGTCGCCCACGCTAACCAGTTGCGCCGCCAGCGACTCGATGCGCGGGTGGGGGAAGGGCGCGATGCGGGTTACTTCCGATTCGATCTGCCACAGGCCGTTGCCGGCGGAAGCGCCATCCGGCAGCCACATTTGCCAGCGCTCGTCCGAAATCACATTGCCGGCGGCGTCGAGCGCCTGGTAGACGCCTTTTCGTTTTCTCATCGGCGGCTGGTGGTGAATCCGCTAGAATGTCCGCATGAGTCAAGACGTGCCAGAGCCGGATCCTGACAATGCGTTGAGGCGAACACCGGCATGGGATTATAGCGTTCGCGGCATGCGCGGTGGCGCCTGATGGATAGTGTGAGTGTTGGCGTTGGCATCGCCAGTCTCTTTATTCTCATCGCCATCAACGCCTTCTTTGTGTTTGCCGAGTACAGCCTGGCGGTGTCGCGCAAGACGCGCATTGCGGAGCTGGCGGATCGTGGCAACGCCGGCGCGCGCGTGGTCTTGCGCGTCATGGAGGACCCCGATCGCTTCTTTGCCGCCACCCAGATTGGCGTGACTCTCACGTCGGTGGCGATAGGCGTCGTCAGCGAGCCGGCCTTCACCCAGGTGTTCACCTACTTGCTGGGCGGCATTGCGCCGCCCTGGTTGTCCGGCCTGGCGGCGGTCATGGGCGGCCTGATCGGCCTGTTCATCGCCTCGTTCTTCCAGATTGTGTTGGCCGAGTTGGTGCCGCGCTCGATCACCCTGCGATCGGCGGAGCGGATTGCGCTGATCGTGGTTGCGCCCATGAACACGCTGGCCGGGTTGTTGCGCCCGGCCATCTGGCTGTTAAAAAGCGCGTCGCGCCTCGTGTTGCGTATTCTGGGTTACAGCCCGGACATGGCGGACGAGCGACTGTACTCGGTCGATGAGTTGCGCATGTTGGTGGCGGCCAGCCAGAAAGGCGGCCTGATCGAATCCGATCAGCGCGATATGCTCGACGCGGTGTTCTCGTTCGGCGATCTGGCGGCGCGCGAAGTGATGGTGCCGCGCACGGAGTTGGTGTGTGTGGATGTCGATTCGCCGCTGGAGAGCGTGGCGCAATTGCTGTCGGCGCACCCGCACAGTCAGTTGCCGGTGTATCAGGATTCGCTCGACAACATCGTGGGGGTGTTGCACAGCAAAGACATGATGCGCGCGCTGTTGCCAGGCGCGGGCAACATGACCGTCCGGCAGTTGATGCGCCCGGCCTTCTTCGTGCCGGATTCCCAGCGCGCCGACGAGTTGCTTCAGCAGTTTCGCCGCCATCGGCAATCCATGGCCATCGTGCTGGACGAGTATGGCGGCACGGCCGGCCTGGTGACGCTGGGCGATTTGTTGGCGGAGATTGTGGGTGAAGTTGGCGAGCCGCCGGCGGATCGCATGCCGGATATTCAAATGGCGCCCGATGGCAGCGCGCTAATCAACGGTCTGGCCAGTCTCAACGATGTGAACGAGGCGCTGGGTCTGCAATTGCGAGACGAGCATTTTGAGACGGTGGGCGGTTACATCATGACCCGGCTGGGCCGCATCCCCAGGCCCGGCGACGAAGTGCAAGCCGAAGGCGACCGGGCATGGCTGCGGGTGGAAGAGATGGACAAATTGCGCGTCGCCCGCGTGCGGTTTGTCCGCGCGCCGGCGGATGGTTCGCCTCAGGAAGACAACCAGGGCGCGCCCGATCACAGATAGCGCAGGTCGTGCGCGGCGCGCTCCAGCCCTTCGCGAAAGGCCGGATGGGCGATGTCCACCAGCGCGCGGGCGCGTTGCCGGATCGTCTTGCCGTACAGGTCGGCCACGCCATACTCGGTGACGATGTAATGCACGTCGTTGCGCGTTGTGGTGACCCCGGCCCCCGGCTTCAGCGTTGCCACGATCTTGCTCACCACCGAGCCGTCTTTCAGCGCCGCGCTGCTGGGCAGGGCGATGATGGGCTTGCCGCCTTTGCTGTGCGCCGCCCCGCGTATGAAGTCCAGTTGTCCGCCCACGCCGCTGTACAGCCGCGTCCCGATGCTGTCGGCGCACACCTGGCCGGTGAGATCGACTTCAATGGCCGAGTTGATGGCCACCATATGATCGTTTTGAGCGATGAGGAAGGGATCGTTCACGTACTCGGTGGGCCTGAACTCGATGAACGGATTGTTGTCGATGAAGGTGTACAGGCGCCGGCTGCCCAGGCAGAAGCCGGCGATGATCTTGCCCGGATGCAGATTCTTGCGCGCGCCGGTGATGACGCCGCTTTGCACCAGCTCGATGACGCCGTCGGAAAACATCTCGGTGTGGATGCCCAGATCCTTGCGATGCTTGAGATACGACAGCACGCTGTTCGGGATGGCGCCGATGCCGAGTTGCAGGCAGTCGCCGTCGTCGATCATGTTGGCGATGTGAAAACCGATCTGCTGATACAGCGGGCTGCTTTCGGCGCTGCCGAACTCGGGCAGATCGTAGTCCACATGCACGCAGTAATCGATCTTCGAGATGTGGATGAAGCTGTCGCCCAGCGTGCGGGGCATGTGCGGGTTGACTTCGGCGATCACCAGCCGGGCGGATTCGGCGGCAGCTTTGGTGACGCCGACCTCGACGCCGTAGGAGCAGTAGCCGTGCTCATCCGGCGGCGAGACGTGAATGAATGCCGCGTCGAGCGGCAGCACGCCGCGCTTCCACAGCAGCGGGATTTCGCTCAGCCGGCAGGGCGTGAAGTCGGCCCGCCCGTCGTTCACGGCGCTGCGCACGTTCTCGCTGATGAACAGTGTGTTCACGCGCAGGTGGCGCTGCAAGCCGGGCGCGACGTAGTCGGCGTTGCCGACCGTCAACACCTGCACGATCTCGACATTTTCCAGTTGCGGAGCGCGACACACCAGCGCCGCCATGAGTTCTCTGGGAAAGCTGCAATTGCCGGTGAGGAACACGCGCATGCCGCTCTCGATGTGCGATATGGCTTCATCGGCTGAAACCGAGATGGCGCCGGCTGAGGTGGTGATCTGGCTCATGGATTCTCAAAGCGCATTGTAGCCGCGATTGTCGTTCAGTCGCGCGCTGAATTTTGGCGGGATGTTCGCGCGTCTGCCCCCACATATAATTCGGCCTGTCAAATTCTGTGAACGGTTGCGCTGGAAGGAGAAGATGGCGATGTCAGATTCAATCACTGTGGCTGCCCCGGAATCGATGGCGAAAAATACGGCTGAAATCTACTACCCCTCCACCGAAGTGATCGCCCGCGCGCATGTCAAGGACTGGGATGCATTGGCCGAATACGCCGCCAAACATCCAGAGCGCTTCTGGGCCGAACGGGCCGATGAACTGGGCTGGTATCAACGCTGGCACACCGTGCTGGATGACTCCAACAAGCCGTTCTACAAATGGTTCGTCGGCGGCAAGACCAACATCATCCACAACGCCATCGACCGGCATTTGCACACCCACCGCAAGAACAAGCTGGCGTACATCTGGCAGGGTGAGGACGGCAGCGAGCGCAGCATTTCATACTTCGCGCTCAACCGCGAGGTGAGCAAATTCGCCAATGTGCTCAAGGCGCTGGGCGTCAAGAAGGGCGACCGAGTCACCATCTACATGGGCCGCGTGCTGGAACTGCCGATCGCCATGCTGGCCTGCGCTAAGATCGGTGCGGTGCATTCGGTGGTCTATGGCGGCTTCTCGGTCGAGGCGCTGCATGGCCGCATCGAGGACTCGCAGAGCCGCGTGCTCATCACCTGCGATGGCGCTTTTCTCAACGGCAAGGTCGTTGATCTGAAAGGCATTGTGGACGAAGCGTTGAAGCGCACGGCGGTGGTGGAGACAGTGGTGGTCTATAAGCGCACCGGCAAGCCGGTGAACATGGAGGAAGGCCGCGACTACTGGTGGCACGAGCTGATGAATCTGCCGGTCGCCAGCCCCAGGTGCGAGACCGAGCAGATGGACGCCGAGGATATGCTGTTTCTGTTGTACACCTCCGGCACCACCGGCAAGCCCAAAGCGATCGTGCACACGCACGGCGGCTATAGTGTCGGGGTGTATGCCACGCTGAAGTATGTGTTTGACCTTTCCGACGAGGATCGCTACTGGTGCGCTGCCGATCCCGGCTGGATCACCGGTCACTCGTACATCGTCTATGGCCCGCTCATGCTCGGCGCCACCAGCATTATTTACGAGGGCGCCCCGACCTATCCATATCCCGACCGCTGGTGGAGCATCGTCGAGAAGTATGGCGTTACCATTCTGTATACGGCGCCCACGGCCATTCGCGGGCTGATGCGCTTCGGCGAGGCCTGGCCCAACCGGCGCGATCTGTCGTCCCTGCGTTTGCTGGGCAGCGTCGGCGAGCCGATCAATCCCGAAGCCTGGCGCTGGTACTACAAGAACATTGGCAAAGAGCGCTGCCCGATCATGGACACCTGGTGGCAGACCGAGACCGGCGCCTTCATGATCGCGCCGACGCCGGTGGTGCCCCTCAAGCCAGGCAGCGGCACGCGACCCTTCTTTGGCATCAAAGCCGAGGTGCTGGATGAACACGGCAACCCGGTCAAACCCAACGAGGAGGGTTATCTGGTCATCACCACGCCCTGGCCATCGATGATGCGCACGATCTACAACGACCCCGACCGCTACATCAACACCTACTGGTCGAAATACCCCGGCAAGTATTTCACCGGCGACTCTGCGCGCGTGGACGAGGACGGCTATTTCTGGATCATTGGTCGTGTGGATGATGTGATCAAGGTAAGCGGCTACCGGCTGGGCACGGCTGAAATCGAAAGCGCGCTGGTGTCGCATCCAGCCGTGGCCGAAGCGGCCGCCATCGGCCTGCCGCACGAGATCAAGGGCAACGCCATTCATGCCTTTGCCATTCTGCGCGCCGGCTACGAACCCTCGGAGAAACTGGCCGAGGAATTGCGCCAGCATGTGGGCCGCGAGCTTGGCCCTATCGCCAAGCCGGAGCACATTGAGTTTGTGCCCAGGCTGCCCAAGACGCGCAGCGGCAAGATTATGCGCCGGGTGCTGAAAGCCAGAGCGCAGGGGCTGCCGGAAGGCGATCTCTCGACGCTTGAGGAATAAGTCTTCTGGCATACAATCTCCTGACATTCCTGCAGGAGGTTGATTCATCTCATGAGCCAGATCAATGTGACCGTTTGGGGCGAGTATCGCCACGAAAAGACGCACAAGGCCGTGTCTGACGTGTACCCCAGGGGGATGCACGTGACGATCGCCGAGGGCTTGCAGGCTTATCCGGACTTTAAGGTTCGCACTGCGACGCTGGACGAGCCGGAGCATGGCCTGACCGACGCCGTGCTCAACAGCACACATGTGCTGACCTGGTGGGGGCACATGGCCCACGGCGATGTGCGCGATGACATCGTCGAAAAGGTTGTCAAACGTGTGTGGGACGGCATGGGCCTGATCGTGCTGCACTCCGGCCATTTCTCCAAGCCGTTCAAGAGACTGATGGGCACAGACTGCTCGTTGCGCTGGCGCGAGGCGCACGACAAGGAGCGCCTGTGGGTGGTCAACCCCGGCCATCCCATCGCCCAGGGCCTGCCAGACTTTTTTGAGCTGCCTGAGGAAGAGATGTACGGCGAGTACTTCGGCATTCCACAGCCGGACGAACTCGTGTTCGTGAGCTGGTTCACCGGCGGCGAAGTGTTCCGCAGTGGGTGTTGCTGGCATCGCGGCATGGGCAAAGTGTTCTACTTCCGCCCCGGCCACGAGACCTATCCCACCTACTACGACGAGAATGTGCGCAAGGTCATCGCCAATGCGGCGCGCTGGGCTGCGCCCACCCTTGTGTCACAGTTCACCCGCTCCGCCAATGGCCCGACCGCGCCTCTGGAGAAGATGGAAGGAGGGCTGGTCAAAGACGCCAGCCTGCATGGTCGTTAAAAACATTCCCGGAATCTTCAAGATTCCGGGAATGTCGAACGGGCGGGGGGTCAGCGCCGCTGGCCGAAGATGCGCAGCAGCCGGATGAAGAGGTTGATGAAATCCAGGTAGAGCGCCAGCGCGCCAATGATGGCTGCCTTGCGCTGCACGGCGCCATCTTCGCCAATGCCATGCGCCATGCGTTTGATGCGCTGTGTGTCATAGGCGATCAGGCCCACGAACACAGCGACGCCAACGTAGGTGACCGCCCACATCAGCGCTTCGCTTTGCAGAAACAGGTTGACGAGCGAAGCCAGGATGACGCCGATCAACCCCATGAAGGCCAGGCTGCCCAGGCTGGTCAGATCGCGCTGGGTGACCAGGCCATAGGCGCTGACCAGCGCGAATGTGCCGGCGGTGATGAAGAACACCTGTCCGATCGACTCGGCGGTGTAGACGTAGAACAGAAACGAGAAAGTGATGCCAACGGTGATGGAGTAGACGAGGAACAGCACGGTGGCCATCCCTGCGCTCAGCCGGCGAATGAGCAGGCTGAGGACGATCACCAGACCCAACTGCCCAAAGATCAACATGAGTATGCCGGGACCGGAGAGCAACGGCTCGAGGTAGGCCGGATTCTGCGCGGTGGCGGTGGCGACCAGGCCGGTGATTGCCAGCGCCAGCGCCATCCAGCCATACACTTTCATGATGAAGCTGCGCTCCGCAGCCTGATCGACCACAATAGATGACGCCGGCTCCGCCGGCTGATTGACTTTCAGTCGATTCATCTCTCTCCTTTTGAATAGTTGATTGCCCTGTTGCCTGACTCAAATCGCCAGGATTTGGCAATTGTACTATTAGTCCAACAGTGTTTTGTTGACCGGTTTGCCGTGATCGGCGACAATGCCCGCGGAGGCAAGCCATGTCACACAAAAAATTGATTGTCACTTTGACATCTGATGAGCGCAAACAGCTACTGGATATCGTCAAAAGGGGCAACGCGGCTCATACCAGCGTACGACGATTCAACCGCGCACACGTGCTGCTGATGGCAGACGATGGCAAGCCTGATGCG
>DAOTYS010000077.1:0-4898 GCA_034434575.1 Thermoflexales bacterium | reverse complement strand
ATCGCCGTCCTGTTCATCTGCTTTCTGGCGCTTGCTATGATTGCGCCCTCGATGCGCGGCGCGCTGCGTCTGCCGCGCGCGGCGTGGCTGGGCTTGCTGGCCGGCGCAGCGTTGGCGCTGGCGCCGCTTGCGCTATGGCTGCTGCGCCATCCTGACCTGTACTTTGCCCGCGCCGGCCAGGTCTCCATTCTTAGCCCGGAGATCAACCAGGGCGATCTGCCCGGCGCGTTCCTCGGCAACGCGCTGAAGGCAGCCGGCATGTTTGCCTGGCAAGGCGATCGCATCTGGCGGCACAATCTGTCGCTGCGCCCGGTCTACACCGATTGGCTGGCGGCGGCCTTCTTCGCCGGCGTGGCCGTGTGCGTCTGGCGGACGGCGCGCGGGGCCATCGCAGGGCAGACCATGCCTGTCGCAAACGCCGCGCTGTCACCCGCGACAGCGCAAGCGTCCGCGTTTGTGCTGCTGTGGCTGGTCGTGTTTCTGGCGCCGACGATACTGGCCGAAGACACGCCGCACTATTTGCGCGCCATCGGCGCGCTGCCGGCGATTTGCCTGCTGGCCGCTGTTGGGACGGAGGCAGCGCTGCGCTGGCTGTCGCGGCGCGGTTTGCTGAACTTCTATGCCGGCCCATTACGGCGCGCGGTCAGCCCGCCGGCGCTGCTGGCGACGCTGGCGCTGATTGTCAGCGGCGTCAACACGGCCAATGACTACTTCGGCGTCTACGCGCGCCTTCCCATGACCGCTTACTGGCTCGAAGATCACAATACCCAACTGGCGCGGGTGGTCAATGCATTTGCCGGACAGCATGGGGCTGCGCGTGTGTGGATAGACGAGCGCCTGGTTGCGAATAATCCGGCGCTGCGATTCCTGTCGCCAGACGCGGAGGCCGGCATGCTCACGCGCGTTGCTCCAGATGCGCTGCCCGCCGCGCCGGTCAGTGGCGCCAGTGTGTTGTTGCTGGTCGATCCAAACCGCGACTGGGCCGCTTTGCGCGAGACGTTGCCGGCCGGCGCTGAGCTGTCCGTCCACGTCGGCCCGCTGGCGCAGGGAGACCTCGACCCGGCTCCGCGCCGCGCCTTCATTGCCGTGCAGGCCGCGCCAACATCAGACACTGCGCGCCTGGCCGCCTTTGAGCAGGGCATTGTGTTGCGCAGCGCGCGCGTGTCGCCGCCTGCCGGCCCGTTAAGCAATGTCTATACTGTCACGTTGCGCTGGAGCGTCCTTCAGCCTGTGCCCGAAGACCTGGCGGTGTTCGTGCATTGGGTGCGGGAGGGGCAGTTGATTGCGCAACACGATGGCAGCCCGGCCGAGGGATATCTGCCGATGCCGGTTTGGCGCGCGGGCGATGTGATCGTCGATGCGCACGCCGTCGTCGTGCCGGCCGGCTACCAGCCCGGCGACACGCTGCGCGCGGGCATCTACCGGCGCGAAGATGGCCAGCGGCTGGCTGTCCAGAGTGATGCTGTGCCGGGTCAGCCGGGTGAGTGGGTGGACTTGACCGATCTGATTGCCGGGCTGTCGATGCAGGCCGATGGTCAGAGATCGGGCGGTGAGTAGTCCTCCAGCGGAATGGCATTCGGATCGGGCAGTGGCGCATCGAGCGCATCCGGCTGGTCGGAGGGCGCAGCCGGGGCTGCGTGCAGTTCAGCCGGCATCAACGCGGACAGCGCGCTGCCCGGTGTCACGCGATCGGCGACTTGTTTCCAGAAAGCAGCCACAGATTCTGCCGAAGCCCTTGCCAGCGTCTCGGCGATTTCGTCTACATGCGCATCCAGGTCCTCGAAGGCGCTGAGGAGTTTCAGGCGCTTGCCGGCCGGCATGCCGATGCGCACGTCGCGCGCGTCGGGCAGCGCCAGCACAGCCGCCGGCACGTGCGGCAGCAAGATGGAAGCCTTGCGCACAGTCTCCAGTTTTGTCCGAATGGCGGCCAGCGCCTCCTCCGGCGGCAGGGCGCGCAGATAGCGGGATGCCACCGCCTGCCACTCGCAGGAATTGACGCTCAGGAAGTGCGCGCGCAGGCGGTCCATGTCGCGCTCGTCGTCGAGCAGCCGGCGCCACAGCCGGTCGTGGCGGCGCGATGGCGCCTGTGACAGGCATTCCATGATCTCCTCCCGGAATGGGCCGAGATCCAGGAACGACTCATATAGCGTTAGCCGATCCTCGATGGGAAACCGCTCGCGCACGTCGCGCGCCTCTGGCAACAGCAGCACGCGCGGCGGGATGCGATAAAGCAACAGGAGTGGATCGTCGGTCTCTGCCAATCGCGCCCGGATGACTTCGAGCGCCGCCTGTTCCGGCATGGTGGACAAATAGCGCGTAGCGACCAGCGGCCAGATGTCCCTGTCGCGGCTCTCAAAACAAGCGCGCAACAAATCCGGGTCGGTTTCCTCTGTGAGCAGCCTGACGTTGTGGGCCAGGGGATGGGTGTGGCCCGGCGCGCGCGTCGCCGAGAAAGCGACCAACGACTTGTGCAGCACAGCGCCACTGCTGGCGCCGTCTAAAGCCGAGCGGTCTGCGCGCGCGGCCAGCCTGCCATCGAGATGGTAGATGAAGCCATATGCGCCGAACCAGTCCAGCCGGCCTATCTGCCTTGCCATTGCTCCTCCTGCCGTGTCGTGTGTCCTGATGTGTGACTTGCCGCAGATTTTAACTATAGTTTTAGCACTGTCACGCAGCAGGGGGTAGCTCGACTGCGGCCTGATGTCGCCGGCCGGTGAGCAGGCCGGTCAAGGAGACAGTCCACGGTGTTGTAGTGGTTGATCGGAACGATATCGAGGCCGTGCGTCACGTCGTCTTGACTGACGGCGCCGAACGGCGTCATGTCGGCGCTAATGGGCTGGTTGCGCGTCAGCCAGCGCGGCAATAATCTGCTCGAACCCTCGTGGCTCGTGGTAAGGTATTGTCTGGCAAGTGAGTAAGAGGCGCAAGATTTATGAACTATGACATTCGAGAACATCTGACGCCCCGGCGCGCCACAATCGCCATGTGGGATTTTTCGTGGCTGCATGCGCACTATCCAGGAGGATCGTTTGCCGACTTTGACCGGGTGACTGACGAGCTATTGGAGCGGGATTTCAACGCCGTGCGCATCGAAGCATTTCCCTGGATCGTCGGGCAATTGAAGCGTCCCGATGAGGCCGTGACGATTTCGGGCAATCCGCTCGCCAACTGGGGCATGTCGGACCGGGACCGCGAACACGCCGTCGGGTCCGAACTGGCCGAGTTCATGGCGATCACCCGCCGGAAACGGATCGGCGTTATTCTCTCGACATGGGGATCTGGCTGCCGCGAGTATCTGGACAGGCAGCCCGAAGCGTTTCTCGCTGTGTGGGAAAAGACGCTGTCATTTCTCCAGGAACGCGATCTGCTGGATCATGTGTTGTATGTTGACCTGGACCAGGAGTTTCCGTACTTCAGCGTCCACCAGCAGCAACTCAACGAGCTTGCGCGCGAGCAGACAGGCGGGAATCCGGGCGAGGATGCCATGTCGGCCGCCGGCCGGCGCAAACCGCAGCGCGAGCTGGCCTGGAATGACGCCCAGTTGGACTTTGTGGGCGACTTATTCAATCGGTCGCTTGCCCACTTTCAGCGGCTCTATCCGGCGCAACGGTTCACCTTCTCTCTGACGGGTTTCTGGAATGAATGCCGCCTGCTCGACTTGAAGGCGTTCGATGTTCTGGAGTTGCACTGCTGGATCCACGGCGCCCGTTTCGACAATCGCACGGGCTTCAACGAACTCGTCAAGGATCGCGGCCGACACGATTACGCGGACTATCAGCGGCGCATCGATGACACCTTCAGGTCTGTCCGGCCTATGTTGGTGGGGGAGATGCATCGGCGTCTGGCCATGGCTGCCGCATGGGCCGCTGAATTGAGCGCGCCGCTCACGACGACCGAGGCCTGGGGGCCGTGGTGGCACATGGATCATCCGCAGTTGCGGTGGGATTGGCTGCGCGATTGGTGCGCCGAATGCAACGCCCTTGCCGGCCAATATGGATTCTGGGGCAGCACTCCCTGGAACTACAGCCATCCCTACTGGCAGAACTGGCAGGACATTGCGTGGTACCGGGAAGTCAACCGCGCCTTTCTCGAAAGCTGACCGGGCTCTGTGCGCTCTCTGTTCACAACCCGGTCTCTCAAGCAGCGACTGTCTCAAACGCCACCTGCAAACGCTTCGGCCTGGCGACTGAGAAGTTGAGTTTCTCAAAGCCAATCACGCGTCCCGCCTGATCTTTCATGAGGATGACCTCATCCCCCGTTTCTTCGCAGACGGCTTCGTCTTGCGGATCGCCGAACCACACCGTCAGCGTATTGCCAGTCTCATCGTAAAACACTTTCACCTGCGCCATACTAACTCACCTTCTTTCACTGCGTCTGTTGGATAGGCTGTGATCAGGAACCCATTGCTGTCGAGTTGTTTCACCACAGCGCACACCCATCGCCTCATTCGTTCCGACCGATAGAATAGATAGACATTGAGATCGCTCCGGCTTTGCCGGATCTGCTCCGGCTCTTCGAGCGCGCGTTTCACATCCTGTTCGCGTCCTGCCATCGCCGGATGCTTGACGGTGATGATAAAGTCCCAGTACGACCGCGTCACGCGCGCATGAAACCCAAGTGGGGTCAGCACCTCAAACAGCAGGTCGTCGGGAGACAATGTGCCGCTCACGGCTTGTATTCTAGCTGCGCCGGGCTGAATGGGGCCGACAGCAGCGAAGACTGTCGCCCAACATCTCAGCCGGCATTCCATACGCCTCTGCCGCCTCAGTGAACACAGCCAGATTCTCCAGCGGCGTGTCGGGGTGGCAGCGTTCACACTGGATTCCCGGAGTCTCAAAGACTCCGGGAATCCGGAGAGTAGAGGTGGAAAACTGCTCGCGCGTGGGCGCGCCAGGCAA
>DAOTYS010000076.1:0-16792 GCA_034434575.1 Thermoflexales bacterium | reverse complement strand
CCGGGCGCACATGCCGCCACGTGAAAGAGTAGGCCCCAAAGCCGTGCATCAGCACGACCGGCGGCGCGTCGCGCGGTCCATCGTCGCTGTACTTGATCTCGGCTGCCGTTCCATCCGGTTCCTGGATGGTGATGAATCGCTCATCACCGATGACCTGGCGCGCGAACTCGCGCAACGTCAGACGCTCGCGCAGCGGCGTGAAGGCCCAGGCGCCGGCAATCAGCAGCCCGAACAGCGTCAGGGACAGCGCCAATGCGGTGAGCGCCGCATTGCCCCCGCTGTAGAACCACGCGCCCAGGCCGGCCCCCAGCCAGATCACGCCGAACAATCCCAACAGCCAGATCGAGCGATGGATGTGCAGCGGACCGCGCCGGCGCGTGATCCAGGTGACGCCAAACGACACCAGCAGCGGCAACATCGCCGCCGGCACGTGCCCCCATTGCAGAAAATCGCGCACCTGCCACCAGTAGATAGGATAGTTGACGAGCACCCACGGCGCGTAGGTTTCCATGATGCCGATGTCGAGCGCATACAATGCCCGGCCCACCGGCTCGCCGTACACCAGCATGTAGTAGCGCCCCGTCTCCGGCATGGTGAGTTCGATTTCCGCGCGCGGCCAGAAGGTCATCTGGGTAAAAATGTCGAAATAGGGAATCTGCTTGTCGCTGGTGGCGGTGATGATGCCCATGCCTGCGGGCAGGGGAAAGGGCGCTTCGCCGGGCGGCAGCCCCGGCCCCACCAGCGCAATGATCGGCGCGAAGTGACGCAAGTCCTCATGGGCCGGGATAAACATTTTGGCGCGGAACAACTCTCCGGCCTCATACTCAAACGTCACCACGTCCACATCGTCGGGCCGCTCCAGTGCGCCCATGACAAACCACATAAACCACGGTTCGGGGATGTGCGGCATGGACGCGCCGGCGTCGATGGTGTCCGCATAATCGCCCGGCTCGACAATGGGGATCTCGGCGCGCGCCGGCTGGGCCGTGACCAGCGCCCAGGCCAGCCACGCCAGCGCGACAAAAAGAGGGGCGCTCCAGCGAACGTCCCTCGACCTGTGCGTACCCTGCATGGGTGCCTATTATCACCGGCTGGCCGGCTGCATCAACGCCAGCTGGTTCAATCGCGATTCAATCCTGGTTCAATCTCAGCGGCAGGCGCCCCTTCATAGCGCGCCAGCCAGTCGGCTGCAAACTGCGCGTAACGGCGGTCCGCGATCGCCGCGCGAATCTCTTCCATCAACCGCAACAGGAAGCGCAGGTTGTGCAGACTCATCAGGTGCAACCCCAGCATCTCGCCGACATGCAGCAAATGGCGAATGTAGGCGCGCGTGAACGACCGACAGGTGTAACAATCGCACGCTGCGTCGATCGGCCCGTCGTCTTCCGCATAGACCTTGCCGCGCAGGTTGATGCGCCCGTCGCGGGTAAAGGCGGCTGCATGACGGGCCAGCCGTGTGGGGAGCACGCAGTCGAACATATCCACGCCGCGCGCCACACTGCGGATCAGGTCAGTCGGCTCGCCTACGCCCATCAGGTAGCGCGGCTTGTCTGCTGGCAGCAGGCTGTCCATCTGCTCAATGACGCGGAACGTCACGTCTTTCGACTCGCCCACCGCCAGGCCGCCGATGGCGTAGCCTGGAAAATCGAGGTCAGTGATAAAACGCGCCGACTGCTCGCGCAGGTCTGCGAAAGCCCCGCCCTGAACGATGCCGAAGAGAGCCTGCCGGCCTGCCGCGCCGGCCCGCGCGTGCGCCTCTTTGCAGCGAACCGCCCACGCATGAGTGCGTTTCAGCGAGATCTCGTTGTACTCGCGGTCGCCCGGCGGTGGGCACTCATCGAAACACATGATGATGTCCGCGCCCAGATTGTGCTGGATGCGGATGGACTTCTCCGGCGTCATGCGGTGCATGCTGCCGTCGAGGTGGCTCTTGAAGGTTGCGCCGTCGTCGTCAATGGTGCGCATCTCGCTGAGCGAAAAGACCTGGAACCCGCCGCTGTCGGTGAGGATGGGGCCGGGCCAGTTCATGAAGCGGTGCAGGCCGCCGCGCCGGGCCACCAGCTCGTCGCCGGGGCGCAGATACAAGTGATAGGTGTTGGCCAGGAGGATCGACGCCCCAAGCTCGGTCAGATCGCGCGGCGACACGCCTTTGACGGTAGCTTGCGTGCCAACCGGCATGAACACGGGCGTGCGGATGGCGCCATGCGGGGTGGAAAGCAGGCCAAGCCGGGCGCGACTGTCTGTGTGATCAAGCGTAAATGAAAACATGAGCGCCGGCTATCATAGCCTGTGCGCGGCCGGCTGCGATCTCTCTCAGCGTTGGAAGCGTTTCAACCTGCCCCGCTTCAGCCAACTTCGAGCCGCACAGTCACCCGATCCCCGATCTTCAGGCGCTCCTTGTGTCGCACCTGATCTCGGATCGGAACCAGATAGCGGCCATCCTTTGGAAACAGGGAGGTCTTCCACTCGGTCTGACCAATGCTGACCCTGACCGGGATGACACCCCAGCCATAGGTCACCGATTGCGCAATCGCTCTCAAATCAGCGGATTGCTGATCTGGAACGGTCACAAAGTGATAAGGCGAAGGGCCGCGCCAGTGCCAGATCTCGCCGTCAAACTCGATTGCGATCATCATCAAGCCAACTGCCGGTCGGTGAGCCTGTCGAAGCCGGAGCCGTTGCCTGAGCTTGTCGAAGGCAACGGCGGCGGTCGGTGAGCCTGTCGAAGCGGAGCCTGTCGAACCGGTGCTCCTACTGTGGCGCCGCGACCGTCTGGCCTTCACTCAGCCCGGCCAGAATTTCCGTCTGAGACTCGCCGCGCAAGCCGACCTGCACTTCGACTTCCTGCAACTGGTTGTCTGCGCCGACAACGGTGACAAAAGACTTGCCGGCAGCGCGATCACGGCGCACTGCCCAGTTCGGCACAAGCAGCGCGCCTTCGCGCTGGTCCACGATGATAGATGCGTTGGCCGTCATGCCCACGCGCAGCGGCGCCGTTGTCGAATCGAGCACGATGCGCACCGCATACGACACAATTCCGTTCAGCACGGTTGATGTGGACGCGATCCGATCCACCCGGCCTGTCAACTCGACATCCGGCAGCGCATCGAGGGTGATGCGAACCGGCTGACCTGGCTGCACCCTGGCGATGTCGATCTCGTCCACTTTTACATCGATGTGCAGCACAGAAGTGTCGAGCAGGGTGATGATAGGCTGCGTGGCAACCATTTCGCCTTTTTCAACAGCCACCGCGCCGATCACGCCGTCCATCGGCGCAACGAGGCGCGCCTTTTCCAGCCGGCGTTCGGCCTGCTCGACCGCCAGTTCAGCGCGCCGGCGTTCGGCCTCCACCCGCTCCAGGTCAAACGCCTGCGCCGGCTGTCGCAGTTGATCGAGACGCGCGCGGGCCTCTTCCACACGTTGCCAGGCTGCCGCCAGTTGCGCCTGCTCCGGCCCTTGCAGCAGCCGATCATACTGACGCCGGGCTGCCTCCAGATTGTTCTGAGCCTGTCTCAACTGGACCACGGTCGGGCTATCGCCCAGTGTATTGGGCTGGAATCGGCCAGCCAGATCATAGGCTGCCTGAGCCTGGCGCAGTTGCGCTTCTGCGCTGAGCAACTGGGCCCTGGCCGCGTCGATGTCGGGCTTCTCCGTTCCAGCCTTCACGCGCGCGTAGTTGGTCTGCGCCGCGCTCAGCGCCGCTTCAGCAGCCTTGATGTCGCCGGCACGGGCGCCTTCCACCGTCCGGCTATAGGCAGCATTGGCGACGATCAGGCCGGTTCTGGCCTGCGCCAGGGCCAGTTCCAGATCGGCCGTGTCCAGTCGGGCAATGACATCGCCCTTTTTTACCGCTGAACCGACCTGGACGGTCAGTTCAATGACCTTGCCCGGCTGCTGAAATCCGATGCGGGTCTCGGCCTCCGGCTGGATGTTGCCGGTCGCATTCACCGTCGAAAGCAGTGTGCCTCTCACCACAGTTGCTGTGCGACCTGGAGCAGGGGCAGATTGCGCCATGCCCGGCAACGCCGGCAGACTCGAACACCCCGACGCCAGCACCGCCGCCACTGCCAGCGCCGGCCACAGCTTCCTGATTTTGCGCGTCTGATGCATCTTGTGTGTTCTCCTTGTCAAGCACAACACACATTTTTACCCCACAATCCCTTGAAAAATCTGAGAAAAGGCCAATAAGTGCGCGGCGCATGGTGTATCGTTCCGGGCGATGATTCACCTGAACGATTTGCGGCTTGCCACGGGCGGCCGGCTTGCGCAACCCCTGGGCGCCGCCGATAACTCCCTGTCCTTCAGCGGCTTCTGCTTCGACTCGCGCCGGGCCAGGCCGGGTGAGTTGTTCGTCGCGCTCAAAACAGATCGCGGTGACGGGCACGACTTCATTGCCGACGCGCTGGCTCGCGGATGCGCCGGCGCGCTGGTTGACGACAGCCGTTTCACCGCCGGCATCACGGCGCCGGCGGCCAGTCAGCCAGTCATTGTGGCCGTGCCCGACACGCTGACGGCTCTGGCCGACTACGGGCGGTTCATCATCCAGCAACGCAAGTTGCCCGTCATCGCCATCACCGGCAGCCTGGGCAAGACGAGCGTGCGCGAGGCCGTCGCCGCCGTGCTCGCCAAACGATACGCCGTGTTTCGCAACCCGGCCAACTTCAACGGCCGGCTGGGCCTGTCGATTGCGCTGGGCGCGTTGGAGGATCATCACCAGATCCTGGTGCTGGAGATGGGCACCGATGCGCCGGGCGAGATTCACGATCTGTGCGAAATCGCCCCGCCGCGCATCGGCATCGTCACCAACGTCAGCGAGTCGCACCTGGCCTACTTTGGCTCGCTCGACGCCATTGCCCGCGAAAAGAGGACGCTGGTCGAAGCCCTGCCGCCAGAGGGCCTGGCGATTTTGAACGCCGACGACCCGCGCGTATGGGCCATGCGCGAACAGACGCGGGCCGAAGTGATCGCCGTGCGCGCAGCCCAGGTCGCGCGCGGCGCGCTGCCCTCTCCCATCAATGCGCTGAAAGTCGAGATTGCCCGTGTCGTGGGCCGGCGCTTCGGAGTGCCCGACGCCGAGATCGAGGACGCGCTGGCGCAATTGCCGCCTCTGCCGGGGCGCATGAATCCCTTGCCGGGCGTTAACGGCTGCCTGCTGCTCGACGATTCATTCAACGCCAACCCCACCTCCATGCGCGCCGCCATCGAATCGGCGCTCGATCAGTGGCAATCGTCAATCGTTAATCGTCAATCGTCAATTCTGCTGGTGTTGGGCGACATGGACCAGCTCGGCGATCACAGCGCGCGCTACCACCGCGAGATTGGCGCGCGGATTGCCCGGCTGTCCCGCGACCATCCCGCCGCCTCGGTCAGGCTTGTCACGCTGGGCGAACGCGCGCAGGGCATTGCAGCCGGCGCGCTGGCGGAGGGGATGCCGGCCCGCCAGGTCGTTGTCACCTATATCGCTCACGACGCCATCGATCATGTCCGGCAATGCGCCGGGCCGGGCGACGTGGTGCTGGTGAAAGGCGACGCCAGCGCGCGCATGGAGCGCGTCGTCGCCGCTTTGCTTGCCGACCCGTCTGACAGGTCTCGCCTTGTCCGTCAGGAGCCGGGCTGGGAATCGGTTCGCATTGCCCAGCCGGAGCGCCCCACCTGGCTGGAGGTTGACCTTGAGGCCATCGCCCACAACACGCGGCTGATCAAGCAAGCTATCGGCCCGGATGTGGCGCTGATGGCCGTGCTCAAGGCCGACGGATACGGGCACGGCGCCATCAAGGTTGCGCGCACGGCGCTGAACAACGGCGCGGTGTATTGCGGCGTCGCTTCACTCAACGAAGCTGCCGCCCTGCGCGCCGCCAGCATCGACGCGCCTATCCTGATCCTGGGCTACACGCCGGCCTGGCACGCCCGCGAGGCGCTGTTGCGCGATGTCGCTGTCACACTCTACGACCTGGATGTGGCGCGCGCGTTCTCGCGCGCGGCCATCGACTTGCAGCGCCCGGCGCGCGCGCACATCAAAATCGACACCGGCATGGGCCGGCTGGGCGTGCTGCCCAAAGACGCTGTGGACTTCATCAACGCTGTGGCGGCTCTGCCCGGCATCGAGATCGAAGGGTTGTTCACCCATTTCAGTTGCGCCGACACCGATCCCGATTTCACCCGCCTGCAACTTGCGCGCTTCCTGGAGATCGTCCACAACCCCAAATCCAAAATCCAACATCCGAAATGGATTCACGCGGCCAATTCCGCCGCCACGTTGACCCTGCCCGACACGCGCCTGAACATGGCGCGGGTGGGTCTGGCGTTGTACGGGCTGTCGCCTTTTGGCGCGGATCAGACAGGGCTGCCGGATGTGTTGCAACAATTGCGGCCGGCGCTGGCGTGGAAGACCACCATTTCGCAGGTGAAGACGCTGCCCGACGGCGCGCCGGTCTCCTATGGCGCAACGTATCGCTGTCAGGGTGAGCGACGGATTGCTGTGATTCCGGTCGGCTATGCCGATGGCTTTCGCCGCGCGCCGCAACACTTTGGCGAGGTGTTGGTGCGCGGCCGGCGCGCGCCCATCGTGGGCCGGGTGTGCATGGATCAAACGATGATCGACGTGACCGACATTCCCGGCGTGCGCATCGGCGACGAGGTTGTGTTGATTGGCCGGCAGGGCGATCAGCGCGTCACGGCTGAAGATGTCGCGGCCCGCCTGGGCACGATCAACTACGAGGTCGTGTCGGCCATTCTGCCGCGCGTGCCACGGGTGACGTGAATTGAGAATTAGGAATTGAGAGTTGGGAATTACGAATTGCCTATCTCAGCCTGGCCGGCGCTGGAATCGCCAGAGGGTTGCGCCATTTGGCTCGGCGGTGGCGTTGCCGATGGCGGTGTGAAACGTGAAGCAGTAGAGATGCCACGGCGGCGGGCCGGCGCTCGGCGCGTTGTACGGGCCGGTGAACGCATCGCCTTCGACCTGCACCGGCCAGCCGCCTTCCCGGCAGTGCGCAGCCACTCGCTCCAGCGTCGGCGCATCGGTGACACGGATCGCTTCGCCTTCGAGGACGAGGTCAATGGTCGCAAGTTTGACGGCGATCGTGCAGGCCGGATTGGCGGCCAGATTGCGAGATTTGCGCGTCTGCGGCCCGCTTGTGAAGT
The DNA here is from genome assembly GCA_034434575.1 of Thermoflexales bacterium. Lineage (GTDB taxonomy): Bacteria > Chloroflexota > Anaerolineae > J036 > Brachytrichaceae > Roseilinea. Next base: position 9,649 of record DAOTYS010000076.1, on the reverse strand, counting down.
AGATGTCGCCATCGAGCCAGACAGCGCCGATTCCGGCGGCATGGGGGCGGCCATCAGGCCGCACCGTGCCGAGGAAGGCCGTGTGCGGCAGGAAGATGCCGGCGGCCAGCAAATCATGCGGCCGGCTCCAGGGCAGTGCATCGTGCCCGTAGATGTCGAGATTTCTGGTCTCAATCGGTGTTCGATCAGCCACCAACTCATCTCCTTCTGACAAAGCTCAGGCGTATATCCCTCGATACCGCTCCGGCAGCATGGATGCAATCACGCGCATGATGTGTTCCGTGTCGGCGTCGAGCTGAGTCGCGCGGGCCTCGCCCGGCGGCAGATGGATGAATTCGCCCACGCGCAGATACACATCCGTCCGACGCAGACGCCGCCAGTTCGCCCCGATCTGTTCCACGCCCCATAGCGCCACCGGCAGAATGGGAACGCCGGCCTTGCGCGCCAGATAAGCCACGCCGGGCCGGCCCTGGATCAGCCCGCCGGTGCGACTGCGCGTGCCCTCCGGCGACATGCCAATCACGCCCCCGCGCTGCAAGACATCCACACACCGGCGCAAGGCAGCGCGATCCACCTCGCCCCGTTTGACCCAGATCGCGCCCATCAAATTGAACAACACCAGAATCGGCGGCACTTTGCGCCATTTGTCCGCCGCCAGCACCGTCATGCGCACGCGCGGCGCGGAACAGGCGAAGATCAACGGCGGATCCCAACTGGTCAGATGATTGGTGGCCAGAATGTAGGGCGGCGGCTGACGGAGCAGATCGGCGCGCCCCACATGCACGCGCGCCACGCTGTGAATCAGCAGCCGGGCGCATCCGTGAGCAAACTCGTAGAACATGCCGGCATCATCCTGTGAGTGGGCGACATTCTAACGCGACGGGCCGGATCGGCGCGCTATACTCCCCGCGCATTATGCGCGCTCACGCTCCTGTCGCCGACGCCGGCGCACTACGCCGGATACTGGTGATCGCCAATCCAAAATCCGGCGCCGGGCAGGCCGTGCTCATCGTCAAGCGGCTGGTGGAATTGTCCGCGGCCAACCAGCAGGAAATGGCCGTTCGCTACACATCCCCCGATCTCTCGGCTGGCGAGCTGCTTCGTGACGCAGATCAATTTGATCGCGTGATTGCGGTGGGCGGGGACGGCACCGTCACCCAGATCATGGGCGGCATGGTTGGCGCCCGCACGCCGCTGGCGATCACGCCGGGCGGCACAGGCAATGTGCTGGCCGCCGCGCTGGGGTTGAGCGGGGATTGGCAACAAGCCTGCGCAGACGCGCTGAACCCGGATTGCGCGCGCCGGCCCGTCGATCTCGGCGTGCTGGACGAGCGGTTCTATTTCGCGCTGCGCTTCAGCGCCGGCTATGAAGCCCAGGTGACGCGCGACGCAACGCGCGAACTGAAAACGCGCTTTGGCAAACTGGCCTATGCCTGGTATGCCGCGCGCCACGCCCTGCGCCTTCAGGTCGCCCGCTACCGCTTCCGGGTCGATGGCGGCCGGCCGTTCCGTTTCCGCGCCGAATCCGTCTGGGTGGCCAACACGGGGGCGCTGGGCGTGCTCGGCCTGGAGCTGGATCCCCTGATCCGGCTCGACGATGGCCAGCTCGATCTGTGCATCTTTTACGTCAGCGCGCTGCGCAACCTGCGCCATCTGTTGCGGTGGGCCTTTGGCGACAGCCGGCGCGCCGCGCAACACAACACCTGGCTGCCGCCGGCGGTCCTCAAACACATCGTCGTCCGTGATCGCGTCTCGATCTCGGCGTCTCCGCCGCAGCCGGTGCAGATCGACGGCGACACGGTCTCGACAACACCTTGCGCCATTCGCGTCGTATCCAGCGCCGTCCATGTGTGCGTTCCGCGCGCCTCGATCTAAAATCCCAGCTCCACAATCTGGAATCCGCAGCCCACAATCCACAATCCACAATCCAAAATCCAAAATCCAAAATCCAAAATGCGTTATCCCATCCCGGCCCAGGAAATCGCCGTTGAAACGGTGGTGGTCAATTCAAGATTCGTATGCACCATCGGCGAGGCGCGATCGGTGGACGCAGCGATGGCCTTCATCCGCCGGATCAAAGAGCGGCATGCCGACGCCTCATCGCATGCCTACGCCTTTCGCGTGGGGTATGGCGCGAGCGTGATCGACGGCTGCAACGACGGCGGGGAGCCGGGCGGCACAGCCGGCAAACCGATGCTGGCCGTGTTGCAAGGCAGCGGATTGGGCGACGTGGTTGCGGTGGTCTCGCGTTGGTTTGGCGGGACGAAGCTGGGCACAGGCGGACTGGTGCGCGCCTTCAGCGGCGCGCTCAAGGCCGGCCTGGAAGCGTTGCCGCGCGCTGAGCGCGTCGAGCGCAAAACGTTCCTGCTCGAAGTGCCTTACCCGCTCTTCGAGCGCGCGCGCTTGCTGGTTGCCGCCCATCACGGCGCCATTGCCGGCGAGGAATTCGGCGTCAACGTCCTGCTGACGCTGGTGTTCGCCGTGGACGACATCGCGCCTTTTCAGCAGGCGCTGCGCGAACTCAGCGCCGGCCGGCTGGAACTCGTGCCCGTCGTGTGAGCGCCTGACAGTACAATGCCGGAGCAAGCCCGGCCGCGAAAAACCGGGACTGGAGACACATCATGAGCAACGGACACACCACCCGAACGATGCGCGCCGCGCGGCTGTATGGCAGGCTGGACGTGCGCGTGGACCAGACCCCGTGGCCGGCCATCGAAAAGCCCGACGATGTGCTGATCCACATCAGCCACACCGGCATCTGCGGCTCTGAACTGCACGCCATCGAAGGATATGAACTTTCCAAAGGCGCGTTGGGCGGGGCGCTGGCGCCGTCGAACCTGGGGCACGAATACGCCGGCACGGTGGTCGAGGTCGGCCCGGATGTGAAGGCAGTCCGGCCCGGCCAGCGTGTGACGGTGGTGCCGCGTGGGCCGTGCGGCAAGTGTGAGTTGTGCCGGGCCGGCGTCAGCGCGCTCTGCCGCAAGGTGACGCATCGCGGCGGCTCGTGGGCCGAGGCCATCGTGGCGCCGGAGCAACTGGTATACGCGCTGCCCGATGACGTGCCCAATGCCGTCGGCGCGATCACCGAGCCGCTGTCGTGCGCCGTGCGCATCATCGACCGCAGCGGGCTGAAGGCGGGACAGAACATGTGCGTGATTGGCGCCGGGCCGATCGGTCTGTTTTCCGCCGTGCTGGCCAAACGCGCCGGCGCGGCGCTGGTCATCGTCAGCGACATCCGCGCCAGCCGGCGCGACATCGCACAGCGCATGGGCGTTGATGTCGTGGTCGATCCCACAGCCCAGGACTTGCGCGAGGTGGTCATGGATCTCACGCACGGGCGCGGCGTCGAGATCAGCATGGAAGCGGTCGGGCTGGAGCCGGCGCTGTCGCAGGCCATCGAGCTGGTCGCCATCGGCGGCACGGTGATGTGGGCCGGCCTGGCCCCTACGCATATCAGCGTCCCCATCTCCCCCAACGACATGTTCCTGCGCGAGTACACGCTGCGCACTTCCTGGGGCGGCGTGCTGGAATACGAGCGCACCATTCGCATGGAGCAGGCCATCGACTGGACGCCGGTGGTGCAGGAGCAATTCCCCCTCGATCAGGTCATGGACGCCATTCAGTTCGCGCGCACCCAGGCCGCCGGCAAGGTCATTCTTAAGGTTGAGGATTGAGGGTTGATAGGCAAAAGATATCTGCTCTCTGTGATCTGACTTCTGACCACTGACTACTGACGACTGACGACTCCATGCGCATCTTCTCCATCGAACAGGACGATATCGTGTTGTGCGACACGCCGCAGACCTGGGCCGAATTGCAGCGATATGGCGCAGGCGAAATCACTGGCGGGCGCAGCGCGTCGCGCGCCGAGACCATCGTGTGCGTGATCGAAGGCGAATTGATGATTGCATGCGCCGGCGCAACAGCATCCCCCCTGCCGGCCATGAACGGCGCGCACATCCCGGCCGGCATGGACTGGTCAGCGACGGCCGGCGCGCAGGGCGCCAGAGTGCTGCGCGTGGACAGCCGGCATCCCGGCTTCGATCCGGCCCGCGCGCTGATGCCGCCGCTGGCGCACGCGGAGTTATTTGCGATCACAGACGGCCTGGGGCTGACCTATACCGACTACTTTCGCAGCCGGGTGCTGACCTTTGCGCCGGGCTTTGCCGCAGACCGGCATTTTCACGAAGGCGCTGACGAAATTTTCTGGTTCTATCAGGGCACGGCCCATGTCATCACACCGGATCAAGACGTGATGTTGCCGGCGGGCAGCGTGATCGTCAATCCGGCCGGCGAGTGGCACATCATCGGCAACGGCAGCGCCAGCGAGCCGTTGTTGATGTTTCTCACCGTCACGCCGAACATCGTCCCCAGCCACACCTTTTTCGATGAGGCCGGCGCGCCGGTTGTGCGCAGCATGTCCCCCCTGACCCGGCCATGAGCGGGGCGCGACGACGCTGCGCCCCGCCATGTCTCGCGCTCGCGCCTATAACGATTCCAGTTCGACGCGCGCGTGCGCGCCGGCAGACAACACCTCGCCGGCGAACGGCAACAGCCGCACGGTGAACGAGAGCGGCGCCGGTTGAAGCGTGCACTGCGGCAGCGGCCCCGGCCCGCAACTGTTGCTGCCCAGGCCGTTGTGGGCGTGATCCAGCGTCAGCACGGTCTCGTCGAGCCGGGTCAACTCATGCGTGTGGCGGGCCTGAGTCAGGTCTTCGGTCGAGTAGTGATGCGCGGCCACGTTGATAACGGGCATGCCGATCACCAGCAATCCCATGCCGCGCCGGTTGGTGAGCGCGGCCCATCTTACATCAGACTTCATGCCGTTCTCCTGCGGGAAGATATACGGCACGAACTGTTCATCGACTGAGCCGGCGTACAGGCCGAACCGCGCGCTCTCCTTGCGGTCGATGTAGCTCTCATGCGGACCGCGGCCAAACCAGGCGAACTGATCGAACTGGCCGGGCAGACGCATCTGCAACGCCACGCGCGGCAGCGGCGGCAACTGCGCTTCGGGCGCAGACATGGGCTTCAGCGCCGTCTGCACGACGACATCGCCCGTCCCATAGATGACATAGACCGAGCGGCACTCGAAGCAGGTGGTGACCCCCCAGGCATTCAGCCGCGAAGCCACCTCGATGCGCGCAGCGCCGGGGGCCTGGGCTGTGACGGCCACAGTGTCCACTTGCGCTGTCAGGCGGTCATAGCCGGCTTTGCGCCACTCGCGCGCGATGTGCACATCGTTGTCGGTCGGCGCGCGCCACAGTTGCAGCCGGGGGCCGGCCGTGAGCAGATCGAGGCCGGCGTGCGTCCACTGCGCGATTGCGCCCGTCCAACGGTCGAACACCATCTCGAAATCCTCGCCTTCGATCTCGATGACGCGCTGGAGATGGTTCACGCGCAGGGCCGGCATGGACTGAATCTGGACAACGGGCCGTGGCGCAGGCGTGATCGGCAATTCAAACTGCGCCCAGGCCACCTCGAAGCCGCGCGCAGCCCAGAGCGTCGTGCGCGCCAGCCTGAAAGACATGTTCAGGTGATAGATCGCGCCCGGCGCGCCCTTCGGCAGGCTGAACGGCAACGACACAACCGTTGACCCATGCGGCGGAGTCTCCAGACGCGGCAGGTCGCCCTCCTCGATCAACTCGCCATCGCGGGTCACGCTCCAGACAATGTCCAGATGGGCGAGCGACAGGAAATCGTAGCGGTTGTGGATGCGGACCTTGCCGCCCAGAAGATCCACCGCCTCGACGCGCACCGGCTCGATGATCTTCTTGTACTCGATCAGGCCGGTGTGCGGAATGCGGTCCGGGAAGTTCAGGCCGTCGATGCAAAAGTTGCCGTCGTTGGGGTGGTCGTCAAAATCGCCGCCATAGGCAAACCATTCGCGCCCGTCGGGCAGGCGCCGGCGGATGCCGTGATCGACCCATTCCCACACACAGCCGCCAATCAGGCGCGGATGGGCGTAGATGGCCTCCCAGTATTCCTTCAGATTGCCCGGCCCGTTGCCCATCGCGTGGGCATACTCGCACATGAAGTACGGGCGGGGATCATCGGTCACCTGGCCCTGCTTGATGATGTGCTCCACCGTTGGGTACATCTGGCTGACCACATCCACCACGCCGGGCGCAAATTGCGCGCCCTCGTAGTGAATCAGCCGCGAATCGTCGCGCGCGCGAATCCAGGCCGCCATGGCGTCGTGATTGCGGCCATAGCCGGACTCGTTGCCCAGCGACCAGAAGATCACGCACGGATGGTTCTTGTCGCGCTCGACCATGCGCTCGGCGCGGTCGAGATAGGCCGCTTCCCATTGCGGATCGTTCGAGAGCCGGTTGATGTCGGTATAGGCAAAGCCGTGCGTCTCCAGATCGGCCTCATCAATCACATACAGGCCGTAGCGGTCGCACAGGTCCAGCCAGCGCGGATCGTTCGGGTAGTGCGATGTGCGCACGGTGTTGATGTTGTGCTGCTTCATCAGCGTGATGTCGCGCAGCATCGACTCATACGTGACGGCATGGCCAAAATCCGGGTGCGTGTCATGCCGGTTGACGCCCTTCAGTTTGACCCATTGCCCGTTGACGAGCAGCCGCTGGTCTTTGACTTCAACGTTGCGGAAGCCGACTCTGACCGGCAGCACCTCAACGACTTCACCGGCCCCGTCAGCGGATGACGTTCTGGTCAGGATAACCAGCAGGGTGTACAGATTGGGCGTCTCGGCTGTCCATTTGCCCGGTGTCTTGATATTGACCTCGGCCTCAAGCGCGATCTCCTGTCCCGGCGCCAGCCGGGCCGCGCTGGTCAGCGCCTGCTTGACGATCGTCTCGCCAGCGGCGTTGACCAGGCGCGCCGCGACACTGTAGCCCTCGCGCGTCTCGCCGCTGTAATTCTTGAGCGCCGCGCGCACGTTCAGCGCGCCGTCCGTGTAGTGATTGGTCAGCCGGGCGCGCGCCCACACATCGCGCACATGAACGCCGGGAGTGGCGATCAGAAACACATCGCGGAAGATGCCGCTCAACCGCCAGAAATCCTGATCCTCCAGATATGCGCCGTCCGACCATTGATACACCTGTACGGCCAGCAGATTCCTGCCGGAGCGCAGAAACGGGGTGATGTTGAACTCGGCCGGCAGGTGCGCGCCCTGGCTGTAGCCGGCCATCTGGCCGTTGACCCACACATAAAAGGCCGAGTTCACGCCGTCAAAATTCAGAAACACCTGCTGGCCGGCCCAGTCGTCGGGCAGGATGAACTCGCGGCGATAGCAGCCGACCGGATTCTCCTGCGGCACGCGCGGCGGATCGACCGGATAGGGATAGGTGACGTTGGTGTAGTTGGGCCGGCCATAGCCGTGCATCTGCCAGTTGCCGGGCACGGGGATGACATCCCACGCGCTGGCGTCGAACGAATCGCGGTGAAAGTTTTCGGGGACGTCGCGCGGCGACGGCGCATAGCAGAACTGCCATTCGCCGCTGAGCATGAGGAAAAATGGGCTTGCGCCGCGCTCGCCGGCCAGTGCGGACTTCTCATCGGCATACGGCAGCAGCGTCGCGCGCGCCGACTCGCGATTGCGCTGAAGCACCTGTGGGTTCTCCCAGTCGTGAGGGTATTGGTTGATCGTGTTCATGGTTGCGCCCTTTTATAACCCCAACGGCGCAAACCCGCGCCACGCTCCAACGCCTGAAACATGCGTTGTATCATTTGCCCGTCAGGTCTGTGGCGCATTGATCCGGCAACTCAGCCAATAGCTCAATGACCCAATGACTCAATGACTCAATCACTCAATCACTCAATCACTCAATCACCCAATCACCCAATGACTCAATTGACCCGATTGCGCCGTCTGGCGCTGCTCATCACACTTGTCGCGCTGGGATTGGCCGGCTGCGACCGCGACGCGCAACGCCGGCTGGCCACGGTCGTGCCGGAGATCAAGAAGGCGCAGGAGCGGGCTGAAGCCGAGCAGAAAGCTCAGGCGCTTGAAGACGCCTATCGCTTCAGCGGCAGCTACGCCGGCGTCAGTCTGCGCGCCGATCACCCGCTGGCGCTGAAGACGCGCGGCAAGCTGATGCCGGCCATCCCCAAGGCCCCCGAACCCGGCTTTGGCGGCGCGGCGCCGGCGCATGTGCTGTTCACCTTCGGCGCCAATCAGCATCCCTACATCCTGTCGCCGCGCGACGCGCAGTTGCGCGTCTTCCCGGTTGCGGCGTACCGCAGGATCGACCCGGCGCTCTCGCGCGTGATCGACGATCTGAAGGACATGCTGGACAAACAACCGGTCGAGTTGACCTCGGACATCCCGGTGCTGCCGTTGATCAACGCGGCGCAGCTCTTTCGCGCCCGCGCGCGCTATCTGTCCTTCCAGAATGGCGCGGGGGTGCGCTTCATCACGGCCTACGTGGATGAGTTGACGCCCGTGACCAACCAGAACCTGGCGTACATCTTTCAGGGACTGACATCGGACGGCAATTACTACGTCTCGTTCTTTTATCCGCTGACGACGCGGGCGCTGCCCGACAACGCCGGCTTCACCCTGGCCGCGCAGGACATCGACGCTTTTATCCGCGATTTCGACCGCTACCTGATCGATGCGGTCAACACCATTGAGCGGCAGCCTGCCGATGGCTTCACCCCCAGTCTATCTGCGTTGGATGCGCTGATGGCCTCACTGAACGCCAGACCGAATCTGCCGGCAGATGACGCTGCCGCCGGCGGCGCCAGAGGCGCGCGCACCGGCGAAGCCACCGACACGCCGGCGCCGTTGCCGACGCCGGAACCCACGCTGGGACTGTGGCCGGCGCGCGCCAGTGTGGCGCTGAATGTGCGGGCCGGCCCCAGCCTGAACGACCGTGTGCTGAGCGTGTTGAAGCCGGGGGAGCAGGTGGAGCTGGTGGGGCGCTCGGTGGACGGGAAGTGGTTCCGCCTGCGCACCAGTTACGGCATCATCGGCTGGTCGTATGCCCGCTTTCTGCGCCCCTACGTGCTGATCGACAAGTTGCCGGCGCTGGATGTCGGGCCGACATCCACGCCACCGCCGCGCCCGCCGGCTCCCGCCACCCCCATTGACGCGCCGGGCCAGTGAGCGTCCATCCTGGCCGGACCAGGTGTCGGACTCCTCACAAGGAGTCCGACACCTGCGTATCATCCCTCACGGCTTGCGCACGATCGGCGCGTAAGTCTCGAACTTGCCCTCGGCCACGTAGATCTCTTCGTTGGCCGGGCTCAAGAAAAGAGTGGACGGCTCCCGTCCGCGCCAGGCCACCGTGGGCAGGCCGCGCGCGCTGATGAACGGGTAGTGATCGTTCCGGTCAACGTCGTTGGGCGATTGATAATCCGACCGCGTGAGCTTCTGGAGCTTCAACCCGCCATCGCCCGGATATTGGGCGCTCACAACGCGATAGCAAGTGCCGTTATACAGCACCTCGCCGGCCTGGAAGAGCGCCGCATACATCTGTTTGTTGGTGTCGTCAAAGAAGGACACCACGATGGCGTCGGCAGCGTTCGAGCCGCACTGAAACGACGACGCAGCAGTTGCCTGCGACGACAGCGGGCCGATGCGCCCGTTCGACTCGGCCAGCGCAGCTAGCTCCTGGCAGCGCGGATGATCGGGCGTTGCGGCGCAGTCCAGGGGCGCAGCCGGCGCAGCTTCGTTCTG
>DAOTYS010000075.1:0-3268 GCA_034434575.1 Thermoflexales bacterium | reverse complement strand
TATACCCCCCACCAATGCTGGCGGCGTAAGCCGCAGTATTCAAAAAGCCTCCGCCAATGGCGGCATACTGACCGCTGGCGGTGTTCCTGTCGCCACCGCTGACGGTGCTGTTAAAGCTGCTGCTGTTATTCGTGCCTCCGCCAACCGTAGCGCCGATGCCGCTGACAGTGTTGGAATAGCCTCCGCCGATAGTGGCGTACAAACCGAAACTGCTCACAGTGTTGAAGTAGCCGCCGCCGATGGTGGCATACGAGCCGCTCACTACAACTGTATTGGAATAACCACCGCCGATGGTAGCAGCAACGCTGCCGGCAGTGTTTCGTTCGCCCCCGCCAATCGTGGCAGTTAAACCGCTTGCAGTGTTCAGGTAGCCCCCGCCGACGGTGGCTTCTCTGCCGCTGGCGGTGTTCTGCCAGCCACCGCCTACGGTAGCATCTCTGCCGCTGGCGGTGTTGCTGTCGCCCCCGCCGACGGTGGACCAGCCGCCGCTGGCGGCGTTGCTGTAGCCCCCGCCGACAGTGGCATAAGAGCGGTCAGAAGTCGCGCCAGCGTTGTCGCCTGCCTGGTTGTTGCTCCCGCCGCCCACGGTTCCGTAGTCATCCGTCACGCGGTTGGAGAAGCCGCTTGCTCCTCCACCGCCGATCGCCGCGCCGACGACGTTGGTGATCACCTGGTTGCCGTGGTAGCCCCCGATCAGGTTCGGGCTGGTGCCGTTCTGCTGCGTCCACAGGCCCGGCAGCGCCAGCGCGTATGGCGCAGGGGTCAGCCCCTGGCGCGGGCTTAGCGCGGTGTAACCGCTGTCGCCCGGGCACTGCACGCCGATCGCCAGCCAGCGCGCCTCGCCGTTGAACGCGCCTGAACCGAAGTCCAGGTCGGGGATGGTGAACAGGCCGTTGCTCACCGAGACGCCGCTCTTGGTCTGCGTCGCGCCGATCTGCGCCCCGCTGTTGGGGTCATCGAACAGGCTGAACTGGAAGTTGCACGTCGCGGTCACCGGCGCGCCGCTCTTGCGGAGCTGGCCCTGGTAGGTGAAGGCGGTGCCCATCGCCGCCGTGGTCGCGCTGCCGGCCAGCGGTTGCAGGCGCAGCGCATCTTCCGGTGGCACGGGCTTCTCCGTCGCCAGGCCGTCTGAGGGGGGCGGCAGTGGCGGCGGCTCCTCTTGCGCAAAGCTGACCGTTGAGGCCAGCAACACGATCGTCGGGATGGTCAAAAGTAGTTTGCGGTTCATGTTTTATTTGTATTCCTTTTATTAATTGATAGTTTTGTAATGGCGCAAGTCAATGGCCGGCTCAAACACGAGTAAAGTGTAACTTGCCAGCGTCCACATAGCGTCCACATGGGCGCAGTGGCATTGGATGGCGCAAAGCGCGCCCCGGCAGCGCGATCCGGCTTACACTATGCGCTGCGCTGTCGGCGTAACGCCGGGCGCGATGCTTCGCCGGAGGTTTCACCATGAGCGATATCCTCAAGATCGGCATGATCGGGCTGGACACCTCGCATTGCCCGGCCTTTGCCGGCCTGCTCCACGACCCGCAACAGAACTGGCATGTGCCGGGCGGGCGCATCGTGGCGGCCGTGCCCGGCGGATCGCAGGCGTTCTCCCTCAGCCGCAACCGCGTGGCTGGCTTCACGGCAGAGCTGCGCGACAAACACGGCGTGCAGATGGTTGAAGATATCGAGGCGCTGGCAGGCCGGGTCGATGCCATTCTGCTCGAAAGCGTGGATGGCCGGCAACACCTGGAGCAGTTCCGGCGCGCGGCGGTGGGCAAGCCGGTCTTCATCGACAAGCCGTTCGCCACGTCCACCGCTGACGCGCGCGAGATCATCCGCATTGCCGAACGCACTCGCACCCCGCTGATGTCGTGCTCGTCGTTGCGCTACGCCGCCGGCGTCGCAGACCTGATCCCCGATCCGACCGAGATCGTTCAATCGTGCGAGGCGTTCGGGCCGGCGCCGATTCTGGACGACTACCCCGGCCTGTTCTGGTACGGCATTCACAGCGCCGAGATGCTGTTTGCGTTCATGGGGGCCGGCTGCGCGCAGGCGCGCTGTGTGGCGACGCGCGACGCCGATGTCGTCGTTGGCGAATGGCGCGACGGGCGGGCCGGCGTGATGCGCGGCCTGCGGCTGGAGCGCGGGGACTTCGGCTGTGTGGTTCACACGAACGCCGCCACGCGCCTGGGGCTGGCCGGGGCCACGCCGCCCTACTACCACACCCTGCTCACGCGCATCCTGGCGTTCTTCCGCAGCGGCGTGTCACCCATCCCGATCGAGCAGACATTCGAGATTGTGGCGTTTCTCGAAGCGGCTGAGCGCAGCAAAGCCCAGGACGGCGCAGCGCAGGCAACGGCGCAACTGTGACGAACCGGTGTAACATTCCGCGTCATGGAACTGAGGCCCGACAACGTCGCCGAGTGGGATCCTGCCTTGTTCGACAAGCAGGACCCCACGCCAGACTTCCTGTTCTATGCGCAGGTGCGCAAGGTCGTTCACATCGACGAAGCAGCCATCGGCGCGCTGACTGCTCTGTACCGCGAACTGCTGCCGCCCGGCGGCGCCATTCTGGACCTGATGAGTTCGTGGCGCTCACACCTGCCTCCTGATATGCGCTTCAGCCGCGTGTCGGGGCTGGGCATGAACAAAGACGAACTGGCCGACAACCCGCAGTTGACTGACTACCTCATTCACGACCTGAACACCAATCCCGCGCTGCCGTACAAAGACGCCGAGTTCGATGCCGCCTGTTGCGCCGTGTCGGTGCAATACCTGCAAAAACCGGCCGTGGTGTTCCGCGAAGTGCGGCGGGTGCTCAAACCGGGCGGCGTGTTCGTCGTCTCGTTCAGCAATCGCTGCTTTCCAACCAAAGCCGTCCATGTGTGGTTGGAAACCAGCGATACGGAACATATGCAGCTTGTGGCGCTTTATTTTGCCGCGTCGGGCGGCTGGGCTCAGATCACGATGCGCGATTGCAGCGCGCCCGGCGCGCGGTTGTTTCAGTGCGATCCGCTATATGCGGTGTGGGCAACCGCGCAGCCTCAATCCGCCGATCGGCCGGCTTCATCACCACCGCCATCACCAGCGCGCGGCTAACTGTCTGAGGAAGACGGATGGTCATCTTCGCAACCAACTCCCGGCAGGCGCTGATATCGGGCGCGGCGGCTATCGGCGCGGCGGCGCTGGCGCTGCTTGTGGCGCTGGCGCTGGCGATCGCGCTGCCAGTGTCGTTCCTGACCTTTGCGCTGATTCTGCTGGCGCTGGGACTGGCGGC
>DAOTYS010000074.1:0-9831 GCA_034434575.1 Thermoflexales bacterium | reverse complement strand
TGCCGCTGTCTCGTGGTGGACGCGAGCGAAGCGCGATCTGTTGCGCAACCGGGCGATCTACCTGATGCTGCTGCCGGTGCTGGCCTATTACCTCATCTTTCACTATGGTCCGATGTACGGGGCGGTGATTGCCTTTCAGGACTTCAATCCCCTGAGAGGCATTCTGGGCAGCAAGTGGGTGGGCCTGGAGAACTTCACAGACTTCTTCAACAGCGTTTTTTTCTTCCGCCTGCTGCGCAACACATTCCTCATCAACCTGATCGATCTGATCTTCGGCTTCCCGGCCCCCATCATCCTGGCGTTGTTGTTGAATGAAATTCGCTGGGCGCCGTTCAAGAGCCTGGTGCAGACCGTTTCTTACATGCCGCATTTCATCTCGGTCGTGGTGGTTGTCGGCATGCTGGTGGACTTTTTCGCGCGCGATGGGCTGATAAACAGCCTGCTGCGCCCCTTCCTGAGCGATCCGATTGCCTTCATGCAATCGCCCGACTGGTTTCGACCCCTGTTTGTCGGCTCCGGCATCTGGCAGCATGTCGGCTGGGCCTCCATCGTTTATCTGGCGGCCATCACCACCATCGATCCAACCCTGTACGACGCGGCCATGGTGGACGGGGCCGGTCGTTTCCGCCAGGTGTGGCACATCACCCTGCCCGGCATTATGCCGACCATTGTCGTGCTTTTGATTTTGCGACTGGGCGCCATGATGACCGTCGGCTACGAGAAGATCCTGCTGATGTACAACCCGTTGACTTACGAGACGGCTGATGTGATCTCGACCTACGTCTACCGGCGCGGCGTGCTGAACACAGACTATTCCTTTAGCGCGGCGGTGGGACTGTTCAACTCCGCGTTGAACTTTGCGCTGGTGGTGGCAGCCAATGCGATCAGCCGCAAGGTGAATGAAACGAGCCTGTGGTAGGGGCTGGTCATGAAGATTCGACAAACGCGGGGCGAGCTGGCTTTCAGCGTCATCAACACCGGGCTGATGCTGGGCCTCATCGTGGTGACGTTGTATCCGCTGCTTTATGTGGCATTTGCCTCTGTCAGCGATCCGGCGACGCTGATGACGACGCGCGGGTTGCTTCTGGGGCCGGTTGGATTCACGCTGGAAGCCTATGCGCGGGTTTTCGACAACCCGATGATCTCGATCGGCTATCGCAACACGCTCTTTTATGTGATTGGCGGCACTGCGTTGAACCTGCTGATGACGATGCTGGGGGCTTATGCGCTCTCGCGGCGCAATCTCCTGTTCCGCCGGCCATTGACGCTTTTGATCGTCTTTACGATGTTCTTCAGCGGCGGCCTGATCCCCACCTTTCTGCTGGTGGGGCGCACGCTGAATCTGATGGACACCCCGTGGGCGTTGATTCTGCCCGGCGCGATCCAGACCATCAATCTGATCATTATGCGCACCGCGTTTGAGGGCATCCCCTATGAGCTGGAGGAAGCGGCGCGTGTGGATGGGGCCAATGATTTCATCATCCTCTTTCGCATCATTGTGCCGCTCTCAACGCCGGTCATTGCGGTGATGATTCTTTTTTACGCCGTCGGCCACTGGAATGCTTTCTTTTCGGCGATGGTCTATCTGCGCACGCGCGACCTGTATCCGCTTCAGTTGATCCTGCGCGAAATCCTGATCAGCAACTCCACAGACGCCATGACCACCGGCGTTTCCAGCGGTGACGTGATGCCGATCGGCGAGACGATCAAGTACGCGACCATCATCGTCGCCACCGTGCCGATTCTGCTGATTTACCCGTTTCTGCAGCGCTACTTCGTCAAAGGGGTGATGATTGGCGCGATCAAGGCATAGCGGCTTGCCCCGCTGTTCCCCCTGACGAACCTTAACAACCTTAAGAACCTGAAAAACGCCTACGCCACGCCCAGGTAAGCGGCCTTCACCTGCGGATTTTCGCGCATTTCCTGGGCGCTGCCCTGCAGGACGATGTTGCCGGTTTCGAGCACGTAAGCGCGGTGCGCCACCGACAGCGCCATCAGCGCATTCTGCTCGACCAGCAGAATGCTGGTGCCCTGCGCGTTGATCTCTTTGATGATGCGGAAGATTTCCTCGACCAACAGCGGACTGAGTCCCATCGATGGCTCGTCGAGCAGAAGCAGATTGGGCCGGCTCATCAGTCCGCGTCCCATGGCCAGCATCTGCTGCTCGCCGCCGGATAGCGTTCCGCCGAGCTGGTTGATGCGCTCCTTGAGCCGGGGGAAACTGGCAAACACGCGCTGCATGGTCTTGTCGATCTCGGCTTTGTCTGTGCGCGTGTAGGCGCCCAGTTCCAGGTTTTCGCGCACGGTCAGGGGCGCGAAGATGCGCCGGCCCTCCGGCACGTGGCACACGCCGAGACGGACGATATCTTCAGCCGACACCGAAGTGATGTCGCGGTCTTTGTAGCGGATCGATCCCCGGCGCGGCGTCAGCAGGCCGGAGATGGCGCGCAGCGTCGTGGACTTGCCGGCCCCGTTCGCGCCGATGAGGGTGACGATTTCACCCTCGTTCACGTTGAAAGAGACGCCCTGCAGCGCGTGAATCGCGCCGTAGTAGACGTGCAGATCGTTGATTTCAAGC
Source organism: Thermoflexales bacterium (assembly GCA_034434575.1). Taxonomy (GTDB): domain Bacteria; phylum Chloroflexota; class Anaerolineae; order J036; family Brachytrichaceae; genus Roseilinea. The sequence continues at coordinate 7,253 of DAOTYS010000074.1, read as the reverse complement.
AGCATGTGCCATTCCCTTAGTCCACGCCCTTGCCCAGATAGGCTTCGATGACGCGCTCGTTGTTCTGGATTTCATTGGGCGTGCCGCGCGCGATCACCTCGCCAAAATCCATCACGGTGATCCGTTCACAGATGCCCATCACGACCCGCATCTGATGCTCGATCAGCAGGATAGTCAGGTCGAATCGCTCGCGAATGAAGCCAATGAGGTCCATCAGGTTCAGAATCTCATTGGGGTTCATGCCGGCGGCCGGCTCGTCGAGCAGGAGCAGGCGCGGGTTGGACGCCAGCGCGCGCGCAATTTCGACGCGACGTTGCTCACCGTAGGGCAGGTTGACGGCAAGCTCGTCCTGCACCCGCTCCAGCTTGAAGATCGCCAGAAAATCCTGGGCGCGTTCGGTCAGTTCCTTTTCCTGGCTGTTGAATTTGCGGTTGCGCGCAATTGCGTCGAACAGGTTGTAGCCGGCGTGGAAATGGTAGGCGATGCGCACGTTGTCCAGGACGGTCAGATTTGGGAACAGGCGGATGTTTTGGAATGTGCGCGCAATGCCGCGCTGGGTGATCTCGAAGGGTTCCAGGCCGGCGATGGACTGGCCGAGAAAGCGGATGTCGCCGCTCGATGGTGTGTACAGGCCGGTGATCAAATTGAACACCGTGGTTTTGCCGGCCCCGTTGGGGCCGATCAGGCCGATCAGTTCGCCCCGATGGATGGTCAGGCTGAAGTCATTGACGGCCCGCAGGCCCCCGAAAAACTTGGTCAGGCCCTGAATGTCGAGAATTGCGGCGCCAGGGGGCGGTGCGCTGCTGTTGCCGATGCTATTCGCCATGTCAATCACACACTATCATTTGGCCGCTGGAGCGGCGGCTGCCGGGGTTGCTCTGGCGTCTGGCGGCGGGCTGGCTGGCGCGCGGGGCTTGACTGCCGGCGCGCGCAGGAATCCCCATTCTGTCTTGCCCAGCAGTCCCTGTGGGCGCAGCAACATCAAAAGCAATAGCGCGATGGGGTAGAGGACAAAACGCCAGGTCGGCGCTTCGGTTCCCATTTGTCCCAGCAGCACGCGCAGCAAGCCCTCCAGGAAGAACATCCAGCCGAATGACGCCGCCAGCGTGCCGGTCATGCTGCCCAGCCCGCCGAAGACAACGACGATGAGCGGGTTGAAGCCGGCCAGAAAACTGAAAGTGCCGGGGCTGAGGAAGCCGATATAGTGCGCATAGATGCCGCCGCCCAGGCCGGCGAACAGGCTGCCGATCACGAAGGTGAGCAGCTTGTTGCTGGCCACGTCGATGCCCATCGCCTTCGCGGCTGTTTCGTCTTCTCGAACCGACAGGATAGCCCGCCCCGCGCTCGAGTGAATCAGGTTGCGCATCACCACGATCACCAGCATCAGGAAAATGAACACCCAGAACCAGGTGGTCAGCTTGGGAATGCCGATCATGCCCCGGCCCCCTTTCATCTCCGGGAAGGGGAGAATGGTGTCCGAGTTGACCATCAGGGTGTTAATGACGATGGAGAACCCCAGCGTGGCGATGCCGAAGTAATCGCTGCCCAGACTGAGCACCGGCAAGCCAAACAGGAAGCTGACCTCTGCCGCAAAGACGCCGGCGCACAGCACGGCCAGCACGAACACGATTTGCAGCGCGAGGTCGCCGCTCAGCAGTCCTGGCGCGTCTTTGGCTCCGAACAGGGGATCAATGACCGAGGCGACTGCGTTGCCGGCGACGACGGCCACGGCCGCAGCAGCCACGCAACCAAGCAGATATAGCGTGAATGCGGACAGCACCGGCACGTTGTAGTAGCGGCTGAGGAAGCGCCGCAGAACCAGGATGGTTGCGCCGGCCAGGATCACGCCAATCAGCAGCACGAATAAGGCGCTGGAGGTTCGATCGTTCGCCCACTTATAGGTCACGTAGGCCGCTGCGTATGCGCCCAGACCGTAGAAGCCCCACTGGCCCAGGCTGAACTGGCCGTTGAAACCATAGATCAGGTTCAGGCCCAGGGCCACCATGGCCATGGTGCATGCCTGAAACAACAGACCGGCGTCGAAGTCGTTCAAAATGGATTGGTCGCCGATCTTCAGCGTAAAGGCGATCTGGATGACGCCAAAAGCTGCAATGACGCCGATGATCTTCACCCAGCGCGAGGCATGGGCCATGACTTGCAGCAGCCCGTACAGCCAGCCGAGCACAGCCACGATCTTGACAACGGAGCCGAGAAGGAATCCAACTTCCATTCAGGCTTTCTCCCGCTCCGGCTCGCCGAAAATTCCGGTGGGACGGACGAGCAGCACAATGATCAAAATGGTGAACGCAACAGCGTCGCGCATGGGCGTAGAGATGTAGCCTGCGGTGAGCGACTCAGCCTGTCCCATAATCAGCGCGCCCACCAGCGCGCCAGGGATGCTGCCGATGCCGCCGAGCACGGCGGCCACAAATGCTTTCAGGCCGGGCAGAATGCCCAACTGGGTGTGGATAGACGGATAGGCGATGGCGAATAAGACGCCGGCCAGGCCGGCGAACGCGGCGCCGATGGCGAAGGTGAACGAGATGACGCGGTCCACATTCACGCCCATCAGCCGCGTTGTTGGCTTATCGACCGCAGACGCGCGCATAGCCTTGCCCATTTTGGTGCGGCGCACCAGCCACTGCAACAGCACTTGCATCAGGATCGAGGCGATGACGATGATCACGAAGATGCTCGAGAACGTGATGCTGTCGGGCGGCGCCGGATTGTCTGGCGCGACCATGCCGATCCCGCCGCCCCCGATGTAGTAGGCGTACACGTCAAACGGCCGCTGGTAGGGGATAAAGCGCGGCGAGAACACGAAGTTCAGCGCCCCGAAAAATTCCAGAAAGAAGGAAACGCCGATCGCCGTAATCAGCGCCGTGATGCGCGGCGCGTTGCGCAGAGGCTTGTAGGCCACCCGCTCGATCACCACGGCCAGAACGGCGCAGACCACCATGGATAGCGCAATCACCGATATGGCGCCAACCAGCGTGGCCAGATCGGGCGAGAGGCCCGGAAATGCGACCTTTGGCCAGGTGTGCAGCGAGAAGCGCGACACGGCAAAGAAGCTGACAAACGAGCCGACCATGAACACATCGCCGTGCGCAAAGTTGATCAGCCGAACGATGCCGTACACCATGGTGTAGCCGAGCGCGATCAGGGCGTACACGAAACCCAGTTGCAGACCGCTGATGATGATTTGCGCGAACAGGCGGGGGTTATCGAGCAGGTTGCGCGCCAGGATGAACGCGACAACAACGGCGAGAACGAGCAAAAAGCCGCGCCCGATCCAGGCCAGTCCCGCGCCAGACTTGCGCGACGAGGCGGGCAGCGGCTGCCGGGGCTGGATGACGCGAGGCGGTTCGGCGCTTGCAGTTTGCATGGGCGGGGTGCTCCGTCAGACAACGCAAGCGGAGGGGGCTGCGCGCCTCGCCCCTGGCGAGCGCCAGAGGCGCCTGCTGCAAGCGCCCCCTCCACTTGTGGATACCGCTCAGATCAGGTTACGGATTGACCGTTGAGTTGTAGCTGACTTTGCCGTCCTTCACCTGCAACACCACAGCCGACTTGACGGGGTTGTTGTTCGCGTCGAACGTGACATTGCCCGACACGCCTTTGAAGTTGATGGCGCTCATTGCCGCGCGCACCTTGTCGGTGTCGTCTGCCGTGCCGGCGGCCTTGATGCTTTCCATCAGGATGTTGGCCGCGTCATAGGCCAGCACCGCCAGCGCGTCTGGCACGGCGCCGCCGTACTTCGCGCCGTAGGCCTCGATGAAGGCTTTCACTTCCGGGCGCGTGTCTTCAGACGAGTAGTGGTTGGTGAAGTAGCCGCCCTCGGCCGCCCCCAGGTTCAGGTCCGAAGAATCCCAGCCGTCGCCGCCCATGAACGGCATGGTCAGGCCCTTTTCCTTCGCCTGCTGCGTGACCAGGTTCACGATGTTGTAATAGTCGGGCAGGTAGACCAGGTCCGGCTTCGCCTCTGCCACTTTGGACAAAATGGCCGAGAAGTCCGTATCCTTGTCTGTGTAGGTCTCTTTGCCGACGATCTGCCCGCCGCCATCGGTGAACGACTTCTCGAAGAACTCGGCCAGGCCGCGCACATAGTCATTCGCCTGATCCAGCATGATGAAGGCGGTCTTCGCTTTCAGCGTGTCCAGCGCGAATTTGGCGGCCACCTGACCCTGGAACGGGTCGATGAAGCACGCGCGGAAGATATAGGGCTTCACCGCGCCGTCGCTGCCTACGGTCACAGCCGGGTTGGTCGAAGTGGGGCTGATCTGGATCACTTTCTTGCTGTTGGCGATTTCAGAAACCGGGATCGAAGCCTTCGAGCACACTTCGCCGATGATGTACTTCACGCCGTCCTGATCGATGACTTTGTTGGCGGCATTGACCGCCGGGTCAGCCGTGCACTGGCTGTCCTCGACAATAGGCACAATCTTCATGCCGTTCACGCCGCCTTTGGCGTTCCACTCTTCGATGGCCAGCAGCGCGCCGTCGCGCGTGGACACGCCGAAGGTGGGCACAGGGCCGGACAGCGGCGCCAGGATGGCAACTTTGATCTCTCCGCCGGCTGGGGCGGCTGGCTGGCTCGCCGGCCGAGGAGCGGCGCAGGCTGCCAGCGCGAGCGCGGCGGCACCCAATACACTCAGCACTGTAATAGATCGACTATTCATCTTCTCCTCCGTTTGATTGGTTCAGTCTGGCGATTGCTTTCGATCTGTTGATGATGTTGATCTGTGCCTGGTTTTGACTGCGAATCAATGGCATGCCCTCTCTACACCATGACGGCGCCGCCCGGCGTCAGATCGTCGCGCGCAGTGCGGTCACACGGAACAAAGGGCGGGAATCACCTCCTTGTCCAGATTCCAACGGTGATGCGGTCACCCTGCCTGGGCAGAAGCAACCATTCTCATGTCTGGACGAACATACATCCTGTTTTGGGCCGGCTCACAGAGGACGACGTCAGGGTCGATGGGGCGCGCATCCGGATGAACGCGCGCGCCGACGCCGGCAAATTGCGGGGCATTATAGTGGGCGGTAAATCCACTGTCAATTACGGAAGTGATTTCTTGCGACCACGATCCCTCGCCCGGGCCGCGCTCAGTGTTGGCGCGATCTATGTTGTCGGCAGCCTGATCGGCTTCGTCCAGCGGGTGGTGGTGACATCACAGTTCGGGGCCGGCGCCGAGTACGATGCTTTCAACACCGCCTTCCGCATCCCTGATTTGCTCTACAGCCTGTTTGCCAGCGGCGCCCTGGCTTCGGCCTTCATCCCGGTTTACATGACGCATCTGGCGCAGGAACGCCGGCGCGCTGCCTGGCGACTGGTGCGCGCCGTTGCTGCTCTGGTGTTTGCCGTCCTGTCCGTGTTTGCAGTGGCAGCCGGCGCGCTTGCGCCTCTCCTCATCCGCGCGGTCATCGCCCCCGGCTTCAGCCCCGCTCAGGTCGAGCTGACCGCTTCGCTGATGCGCATCATGCTTGTGGCCACAGTGATCTTTGGCGTTAGCGGCCTGTTGATGGGCGTGTTGCAGTCGAATGGCGCGTTCATCGCCCCGGCGCTGGCGCCCTGGCTGTACAACCTCGGCATCATTTTCGGCGCGCTGGTGTTGCGCGGGTGGGGCGCCTATGGTCTGGCGACCGGTGTCGTCGCGGGCGCGGTGTTGCATTTGGCCATTCAACTGCCGGCGCTTGTCAGGGTCTGGCGCGCATCGCAGCCTGCCACAGACACAGAATCCCCAGCCGCCCCTGCCCCTCACCCCTCATCCTCCAATACGCAATACGCAATGCGCAATACGCAATACGCAATGCGCAATACGCAACACGCAACCTCTGATCTGCGCGCCGACGTTCGGCAAGTTGTCCGTCTGATGCTGCCGCGCATGGTTGGTCTGGGCGCCGTTCAGATCAACTTCATTGTCAACACCAACCTGGCGTCGGGCATGGGCGAGGGGGCCGTGTCTGCCCTGGCGATCGCGTTCGCCGTCATGCTGCTGCCGCAAGTGGCTATCGCGCAGGCGATGGCTACGGTGCTCTTCCCCGCGATTAGCGCGCACGCAGCCAGAGGCGAGCGCGACGAATTTGCCCGCCTGGTCGCGCGGGCAATCGGTATGGTGTTCATGCTCAGCCTGCCCGCGTCGATTGGGTTGATCCTGCTCGGTCAGCCGCTGATTCGCCTGCTGTTCGAACGGGGCGCGTTTGATTGGCAGGACACCCAGGCGGTCAGTTTTGCGCTGATCTGGTATGGCGCCGGGCTGGCCGGCCATTCTGTCCTGGAAGTGGTGACGCGCGGCTACTACGCCTTGAAAGACACGACCCGGCCGGTTGTTCTGGGCGTGGCCGGCATGACGCTCAACGTCATTCTCAGTCTCTGGCTGACCGGCGTCTTTCGCGCTGCCGGGGTTTTTCCCTTCGGAGGGCTGGCGCTGGCAAACACCATTGCCACGGCGATCGAGACAGCCGTCCTGCTTGGCCTGCTGGCTGCGCGCGTGCCGGAGCTATCGGTGAGCAGAATGCTGGCCGCAGCGGGCCGCAGCGCCCTTGCCGCGCTGGGTATGGGGCTGGGGCTGTGGTTGTGGCTGTCCGCGCTCGGCGATGGCCCGCTGGCGACAGTGCTGGCCGTGCCGGCGGCGGCTGCCGCATACTTTGCCCTGGCCTGGCTGGCGCGCAGTGAGGAAGCGCGCGATGTGGTTGGCTATGCGCTGCGTCTGGCCCGCTCCAGGCGGCTCGGGCCGGCAGAGTCCGCATGATATGGGCCGGCGTTGTCGCAAATAACGTTGCGCTGCAGCGGCTCCACAACAGCCCCCTGTGTATAATTCTCAAGTGCACGCGCATTTGGCGGTAGGGCTTCGCGCTGTTTTCATTCTTCTGATACCGGGCTTTGACCGGCCCTGGACTTTCCGCCCCCCGCGAGTAGGGAGCACCGACAATGCTCCCTACTTTTTTGTGCCTGCGCGAGGGTTGACACCCTGTTTGGCGCGGCGCCCGTGCGTCAGCTGAGGATCATCGAGGATCGAGGAAGGAGTGCTACATGCCAAAGTACATTTTCTGCACCGGTGGCGTCGTCAGCTCGGTGGGAAAGGGAGTCACGGCAGCAGCCATTGGCCGCGTGCTCAAGTCTCGCGGCCTGCGCGTGTCCATCCAAAAACTGGATCCGTATCTGAACGTCGATCCCGGCACGATGTCGCCCTATCAGCATGGCGAGGTGTTCGTGACCGAAGATGGCGCAGAGACAGACCTCGATCTTGGCCACT
>DAOTYS010000073.1:0-2378 GCA_034434575.1 Thermoflexales bacterium | reverse complement strand
TCGACGCTGCCCAGCTTTAGTTCCACAGAGAGTTCGCCGGCCTGCTCGGCCAGCGCCATCTCTCGCACAACACGACCACGCTTGACAAACGCAACACGGTCGCAGGTCACCTCCACCTCGCTCAGCAGGTGCGAGTTGACAAACACGCTGGCGCCCTGCTCACGCAACTCGATGATGATGTCGCGCACCAGAAAGCGACCCAGCGGGTCCAGCCCGGATGTCGGCTCATCGAGAAACACCAGATCGGGCCGGTTCAGCAACGCCTGCGCCAGCCCAATGCGCTGCAACATGCCCTTGCTGTAGCCGCGCAAGGGCCGGTCGGCGGCATCCAGCAGATCGACCCGTTTGAGCAACTGATCGATCCGGCTGGTCAGCGCGCCGCCGGCCAGGCCATACAGCCGGCCATGAAAACGCAGAAATTCGCGCCCGCTCAGCCAGTCCTGGAAACGAAAGTGCTCTGGCAGGAAGCCCATCTTCGCGCGCGCCTTCACGTCACCCAGCGGCGCGCCAAGCACCCGGCCCGCGCCGGCCGTCGGCGTGACCAGCCCCAGCAGCATCTTCATGGATGTGGTCTTTCCCGCGCCATTCGGACCGAGAAAGCCGAAGACCTCACCCCGGCCAACCGTCAGGGTGAGGTCATCGACAGCTGCTTTTGAACCGAACTCTTTGCGCAGCCCGGCTGATTCGATGACAGGGTTCATTGCATCGAGTTTGCCATCTCGACCAGCGTGGCCTGGTCGATGGCGCCGGTCGCCGCGTATACCGTATCGCCTTCGGACCACAACAGCGTGGCATGTTGCGCGATCCACTCGTCGCCCACTGTCACCGCGCTGCTTTCGCGCCCGGTCGTCAGGATGAGCAGGCCGGTCACGCCGCGCACCTGCACCTCGCTCACAGTGGCCGCATTGGCGGGAATGGGAATCAGCAGAGTGCTGCTCCAGTCGATGGTTTGGGCCAGCCGGCGCGCGTCATCCGGCGCCATGCCAGAGAGGCGCAAGGCCAGTTCGCCCAGCTCAGCCAGTTTCACACCCTCCGGCAGAACGATCTCGGGGTTGCGCGCCTGCATAAACACCACGCCGCGCCCTGTCTGGCCGGGGCCGCGCTGCCCGGCCGATTCATAGATCAGCGCCACCACCGGCGGCGTGGTAATCGTAACCGCTGCGCCGTCCAGTTCCGCCGGGATCGTGACATCCGGCATACCCAGCATATCAACGATGGCCTGCAATCTGGCAGTGTCTGCGGTGAAGCGCGCCACGCCTTCGCCCTGCACCACGATTTCCGGGCCGCTCAGGGTGTCGGGCACGCTGGCCGGCGCGCGCACGGCAATGCCGGCCAGCTGGCTGGCCTCTGCCAGGCTGCTCACACGCTGTGGTTCAGCCGGCGCCTGCAAGACTTCCACGCTGCTGCTCAGCATGGACTCGATGTCCAGCTTGCCCTCGCTCATCTGCGCCATCACTTCGGGGCTGATGCTGACAGCCGTGATGCGCTTGACCCGGAACAGGTTCAGGAACTCCTGCGCCAACGCCTGCGCAGCCGGCGACACGATCAGCGCCACAACCACAACGCCGGCCAGTCCTGCCAGGACCAGCCTGCCATTCAGAAACCGCCGGGGCGCGGACGGTGTGCGCGTTGCCTCAGCAAGGCTCAACCTTCGCTTCAGGTCGCGCTTGAACTCCGGGCGCGGCTCTGCGCGCAGACGGGTCATGAATTCATCTTCCATTTGCTCATCTCCATTGTCCATGCGGACTGCGTCCGCGCGGACACAGTCCACGTGGCCACAGTCCACGCGGACGCAGTCCACTGTCACTGATCTGCCGATTCCCATTGCCGCCTCAGCGCCTGCACCGTCCGGCTGATGATGGTGCCGACGTTGGACTCAGTCAGGCCGATCTGGCGGGCGATGTCACGATTCGTCATCCCGGCGCCGTACTTCAGCGCCAGCAAGTCGCGTTCGCGCGCCGGCAGCCGCGCCAACAGACCTGCGAGCCGCGCGCGCTCGTCATGGTCCTCAGCCACGCGCTCAGGAAGCCGGGCAGCGTCATCTGGCGAGTCATGCGCCTCATCGAGGGATAGCTCGACCCGCCGCCGGCGAAAGTAATCCGTTGCCACATTGCGGGCAATGCTGAAGAGCCAGGTCGAAAAGCCGGCCCGGTCATGCCGGTAGCGATCGCGCGCGCGCCAGGCCTTCTCGAACGTCGTCGATGTGAGGTCCTCGGCCTGCGCCGCATCGCCCACCCGATACATGAAAAAGTTGTAGACGCGCGGGAGCAGCGCTTCGTACAGCGCGTCCCAGTCCAGTGGCGCAGCCGCTTCGCGCGGCAGCGCGGAGTCTATCCACGGGATCAGGCGTCTCAGTCGCACGATACTGTCCTGTATGG
>DAOTYS010000072.1:0-30635 GCA_034434575.1 Thermoflexales bacterium | reverse complement strand
TATGGCAATACCGGCGCCCAGGGCCTGAAATCCAAATTGCAGGCCGGGCGGCAGGTCGAAACGATCATCCAGCAGCCCGGCGATAAAGATCACTACGCTGCCGAGCAACAGGCCGGCCAGCCGGACGCCTTCCTGTGGGTCGAGCGTTGGCACGCCAAATGCCTGGCTGATTAGCGCGGCGCTGATGAATGCGCCAAACAGCGGCACAGCGCCCAGCCGCGACGTGATCCGGCTGTGCTTGCGCCGGCCGCCAGGCTTGTCGGCAATGCCCAGCTTCAAGCCGAGGCGGACTGCCGCTGGCGTCAGCGCCAGCGCCAGCGCGAGCGCGATGGCAAAGGTTGCGGCAATGGCTGGAACAGGCACACCGCGATTGTAACCGGCGGCATGGATATAATCACCGCGTGCAGCGTGAACCTTCTGGCGAGCCGCAGCGCCCGTCGCGTTTCGTTTCCGCCCTGAACCAGTTTGCCGACACGTTTCGCCGCCATTGGCTGGCGATGGTCGTGGGCATGTTGCTGGTGTACGCCGGCCTGCCGTTCCTGGCGCCGGTGTTGAAGAAGGCCGGCGCCGATGGCCTGGCGCAGGCGATCTATCAGCCATACAAGTTCGTCTGTCACACCTACGCCTTTCGCTCGTTTTTCTTGTTCGGCGAGCAGGTTGTCTACTCGCGCGGCCAGGGGGAAGGCGAGTTCGAGCGCGCCACCGGCATCAACCCCATGACGCCTGTCGGCTTGTTCGAAGCGCGCGAGTTTCAGGGCAATGAGCGCGTCGGCTACAAGGTGGCCCTGTGCCAGCGCGACATTGCCATTTATCTGAGCATCGCCATCAACGGCATGATCTTTGCCGCTGTGCGACGCCGCGCCGGCCGGCCTATTCCCTGGCTCCTCTTCGTGCTGATTGGTCTGCTCCCGATCGCTATCGACGGTTTCTCGCAGTTGCTCAGCCAGCCGCCGCTGGCCATCCTGCCCTTCCGCGAAAGCACCTGGGTCTTTCGGGTCGTGACCGGCGCGCTGTTTGGAACCAGCGTGGCCTGGCTGGCCTTCCCGCTGATCGAATCCAGTTTCGCCGCCGAGATTCGCCCGTCGCCCTCGCTCCAGAAGGCAGACACCTGATACGCAACACGCAGTACGCAATACGCCATACGCCATGACCCACTCGCCCCCCCCACCCAGGCGCCGCTCGCCCTGGCCGATTGTGATCCTGGCCGGCATCGCTGCGCTGTTTGGCTTTGGTGCCGGTCTGTTGATTGCCACCAGCGCGAATCAACCCGCCGCGCCCGTGACCTTGCCAGCAGCGCCGGTCATCCAGTTTCTGCGCGAAAACGACCCCGCGCCCAACTTCGAATTGCAGACCTTCGATGGTCAGGTGGTGCGGCTGAGTGACTTCAAAGGCCGGCCCGTGCTCATCAACTTCTGGGCCTCGTGGTGTCCGCCCTGTAAAGAAGAAACGCCCGATCTGATTGCCGCCTACAACGAACTGAAAGACATCAACGCCGTCTTCATTGGCGTCGGCACTCAGGATGACACGGACAAGCTGAAGCAGTTCGCCGAGGCGTATCAAATCCCCTATCTGGTGGTGGAAGACCCGCTGGGCAAAGTCAGCAATCAATACCGTGTCCTGGGCATGCCCACCACTTTTCTGATCGACAAAGACGGCATTTTGCGCAAGGCCATCAACGGCGTTGTCACCCGGAACCAGATCATCACACAAATGCGGGGCCTGGCGCAATGATGGCGGTGGGTGAGCTTGTCGAACCCGCCGATTCTAATGATACAGAGGTTGCACACATGAGCGAAACACCCATTGTCCTCGGCGTGATCGGCGGCAGTGGACTGTACACGATGCCGGATCTGACTGACATCACCGAGCAGCGCATCCAGACGCCGTTTGGCGATCCCTCAGACGCCATTGTGATCGGTTCGCTGCGCGGCAAGCGCGTCGCATTTCTGCCGCGCCACGGCCGGGGCCATCGGTTCAGCCCCAGCGAAGTGCCCTATCGCGCCAACATCTATGCCATGAAGGCGCTGGGCGTCAGGCACATCGTCAGCGTCAGCGCGTGCGGCAGTCTGCGCGAACATCTGAAGCCGCGCGATGTGGTGGTGCCCGATCAACTTGTTGATTTCACGCGCGGCAAGCGGGCGCTGTCGTTTTTCGAGGAGGGCTGGGTGGCGCACGCCTCGGTTGCCGACCCCTACTCAAAGTCGCTCAGCGCGGCGCTGGTCGAAGCCGTGCGCGCGGCGGGAGGCGTAGCGCACGCCGGCGGCGCGTTCATCACGATTGAAGGCCCGCGCTTCAGCACCAAAGCCGAAAGCAACATGTTCCGCGCCTGGGGCTGCGACATCATTGGCATGACCGCTTCGCCCGAAGCGGCCCTGGCCCGCGAGGCGGAGATCGATCTGGCCGTCATGGCGCACGTCACCGATTACGATGTGTGGCACGACTCCGAAGAGCCGGTCACCACCGAGATCGTCATCGAGCGGTTGAACGCCAATCTGGCGCTGGCGCAACGGGCCATTGCCAATCTGGTCACTGCGGTCGAATCGCTGCCCCACGAGACCGAGGGGTGCATGCGCTATGCGACCATCAGCGCCGCCGAGCGCATTCCACAATCGGCCCGCGAACGCCTGTCGCTGCTCATGGGCAGGTATTTGCCCTAGCGCGCTGTAGCAATCCAGCTCAACAAAGGAGTCACAAGTTCGTGCAGACACCCATCCGCTCCAAACCATCCGCCCCGGCCGCATTGTGGTCTCTGGCGTTCGTATCCTTGCTGCTGAACGTCGCGCTTGCCGCGCTCGTGGTTGTGATTGTCCTGTCGGCGCGGCAGTTCGCTGCCGACACTGCCGATGCGCTGACCGCCGTCGGCAATCAGGACATCAATTACACCCTGCGCCTGAATCAGACCGTGCCGGTGCGCGCCGACGTGCCATTCGCGCAGAACATCGTGGCGCCGGTCAATCAGTCCATCGAGGTCAACACCGTGGTGACGGTTTCGCGCGAGTTGCCGGTCGTTGGCGTCATTGAGCTGGATGTGCCCATTCAGACATCCATCCCCATCAGCTTTGAAGTCCCGATTGTGGTCAGCCAGACATTCCCCATCAGCGCCGACGTGCCGCTGAACATGGAGATTCCGCTCAGCATTCGGATCAACGAGACGCCACTGAAAGCGACCATCGACTCGGTGGTGCGCTCACTCAACGCCTTCGCCGGCCGATGAATTCAGGTTGAGTCCAGACAGGCGGTTCGAGCGTCACCCGCGCGCCGTTGTCAGCAGAATCTGGTTGCCGGACGGGTCCGCAAGCATGAAGCCATTCTCCGCCGGCGTCAGAACCACCCCGCTGTCACTCAAGCGCCCGATCAGCCGCTGCAACGCCGGCTGATCGGGCAATTGCAGCGTGAAGTAGCTCAGACCCACCGCGTTGGTCGGCGGCGGGGGCGCGCCCACGCCGGCCCACGTGTTGATGCCAATGTGGTGGTGATAACCGCCGGCTGACAGAAACGCCGCGCTCCCGCCATAGTGCTGCGTCACCTCCAGTCCAAGCCGGTCGCGGTAGAAGGCTTCGGCCTCGGCCAACCGGCTGACGTGCAAGTGGATGTGTCCGATCTGCGCGCCGGGCGGCAGGCCGGCGCTCTCTTTGCGCTCCCCCAGCAGGTTCAACAGCCCTTGCATATCCAGCGGTTCCGTGACCATGGCCAACGCGCCATCGGGCGCGCCGTTGGCGCGCGGCCAGACTGCGGCGGGCCGGTCGGCGTAAATCTCGATGCCGTTGCCGTCGGGGTCGGCCAGATACAGCGCCTCGCTCACGCCATGATCGGACGCGCCTTGCAACGGGTATTGCGTCTCGATGAAGCGCATCACGATGCGCGCCAGATCAACGCGCGACGGGACGAGAATGGCGAAGTGATACAGGCCGGTTGTGCGCGCCGGCTTGCGCACAGCGCCCGGCGTCTCATCCAGGACGATCAACGGCGCGCCCGGCGCGACGCCCAACTGGAGCTGATGCGCCGCTTCGCCCACCGTTTGCAGGCCGAGCACATCCATATAGAACGGCGCGGCGCGATGCAGCGTCGAAACCTTCAGGCGCGCCAATCCAATGCGCGCTTCGGCAGGCAGACGAAACCCATCTTCAGCCATCACAACACCAGCGTTCATGTTGCGCCCAGGGGGTGCGCCTAACCAACGATTCCCTGCAACGGCTCCCCGCGCAACAGGCGCAGGGCATTGTCGTAGAACCGCGCGAACTCGCCGGCCGATACGTCATTGCACGAGCCGATGTGCGGCGTGAGCAGCACATTCGCCTGTGGGTCGCGTTCCCGCAGCCGCAGCAAAGGATTATCCGGCGTGATTGGCTCCCACTCATACGTGTCGAATGCGGCCCCGCTCAGATGTCCCTGTTCCAGCGCCTCCACCACCGCCTGCTCGTCCACCACGCTGCCGCTACCGGCCTCGACCAGCACAGCGCCGCGCTTCATCATGTGGAGGCGTTTTGCATCCAGCCAGTGATCCGTCTCCGGGAAGTAGGGCAGCAGACACACCACAATGTCGCTCTCACGGAGCAGCGCTTCCGGCTCGCGGTAAACGATGTTGAATGACTGCTCGATGTGGGGCGGCAATTGCGCGCGCTTGGCGTACAGGACGCGGCAGCGCCAGCCGGCCAGCCGGCGCGCCAGCTCAGCCCCGATCTCGCCAAACCCCAGAATGCCGATGGTCTTGCCGTACAGCAGGCCGACCTCGGTTTGCCGGCTCCAGTTGAAGGAGAAGACATCCTCGGTTGTCCGGCGGGCCGGCCCGCCGGCGAACTGCTCCGGCGGCTGGCGCAGAATCAGTTGCTCCGGCATGATCCGCCGCAGCACCGCCAGCATCTGCATCATGACGTGCTCGGCCACGGCGATTGTGCCCACAATCGGCTGCGCGGCCACTCGCACGCCCAACGCGCGCGCAGCTTGCAGATCAATATCATGAACCAGAGAGCCGATGCGCTGGATGAGCTTCAGCCGCGCGCCGGCGGCGATGATCTCACGATCGATGACGCCGGTTCGTTCGCTGATGAGCACATCCGCCTGCGGAATGAGCGCAAGCAATTCGGCTTTGGACGGGTTGCGGCGCATGACAACATTCAGGCCGGCTGGCGCGGCGTCCAGTCGCCATTGCTGATGTTGCTGACCCAGCGGGCACAGATAGAGCACATCCAGGTTGGACATGCGGCGAGTGTACACTACGTGAACTGGTTGTGGCGCAGGCGCGGGCTGGACCGCTCGCACCGAGCGCCGGCGCGTCAGCGCAAGGAGCGCGAATATGGTTGCATCTGTTCAGTCACAGATCAAAGCACGTGAACAGGTTCAGGCGTGGGAGGAGGTCATTCCCAACTACACGTCTCGCGCCGGGGATATCCCGCCGCTGGAGAACGGCGACCGGCTCAGCCGGCGCGAATTTGAACGGCGCTATGCCGCCACGCCCGGTCTCAAAAAAGCTGAACTCATCGAAGGAGTGGTGTATATGCCCTCGCCGGTCCGCATCGACTTCCATGCCCTGCAACACAGCCTTCTGATCGGCTGGCTGACGGTCTACTACGCCGCAACGCCCAACCTGATCCTCGGTGACAACGCCACCGTGCGTCTGGACGCTGATAACGAGGCGCAGCCTGACGCGCTGCTCATGATTGCGCGCGGCGGCCAGGCGCATGTGGATGAGGATGGTTATGTGGCCGGCGCCCCTGAATTGGTGTTTGAGGTGGCGTCAACCAGCGCCGCCTATGATCTGCGCGAGAAGCTGAATGTATATCGACGCTGCGGCGTGAAGGAGTACGCTGTCTGGCGCACGCGCGAGGCGGCCCTGGACTGGTGGCGCTTGAGGGAAGGCGTCTATCACCCATCGCCAGTCGATGAGTCGGGCGTTCTCACCAGTGAGACGTTTCCCACCCTGCGCTTGAATGTTGCTGCGCTGCTGCGGGGCGATATCGCTGCTGTGTTGGAGATGCAACGCCAGTCGTTGATGCGAGAGGATCACACGCGCTTCGCTGAATGGTTGCGAGGTCTGCGCGCATGACACCGGCGCCCAAAATCGTTTTCATCGGCGCCGGCAGCGTCAGCTTTGGACCGTCCATCCTGGGAGACCTGTTCAGCCTGGCCGATCGCCTGCGCGGCAGCGAGGTCTGGCTGGTGGATGTGGATGAGCCGGCTGTGACGTTGATGGCGCAGGTTGCCGCGCGCGCCAACGAGGCGCTGGGCCAACCCTTCGCCCTGCGTCACACCACCGCGCGCGTAGAAGCCCTGCCCGACGCTGATTTTGTCATCGTGTCGGCAGCCGTCGATCGGCTGGCTGCCTGGCGGCTGGACTGGCAAATCCCGCTCAGGCACGGCGTGCGCCACGTGTTGGGCGAGAACGGCGGGCCGGGCGGTCTCTCCCACGCATTGCGCAGCATTCCCCTTGTCCTGGACATCGCGCGCGATGTGGAGGCGCTGTGCCCGAGTGCGCTGCTCATCAACTTCACCAATCCGCTGAGCCGGGTGTGTCTGGCGATCAGCCGGCGCACACGCGCGCGGTTCGTCGGGCTGTGCCACCAGATCGGCGAAGGCTACCGGCTGGTGAATCGGGTGCTGGGTTTGGTCTCGCCGGACGGCAAGTCCGGCAATGAACTGACCGCCGAGATCGAACGCCGCATTCACCTGACGGCGGCCGGCTTAAATCATTTCACGTTCATCCTCGACATGCGCGAGCGCGAGACCGGACGCGATCTGTACCCCGAATTCCGCGAGAAGGTGAAGCAGATGCCGCCGGACTTTGAATTGATGTCGCGCCGGCTGCTTGACACGTATGGGCTGTTCTGCGCCACCGGCGACGGTCACGCTGGCGAATACGTGGGATTTGCGCACGAGACGATCCCGCTCACCGGCTATGACTTCGACGCCTATGAGCGGCGCAGCCGCGAGCAGCGGGCGCGGCTGCAAGCCATTGCGCGCGGCGAGTTGCCCATTGAAATCCGCCAATCCGGAGAACGGGCAGCCCAGATCATCGACGCGGTTGCGCACGACTTGAATCGGCCTGAGCTGGCCGTCAACATCCGCAACGGCGGTTGTATTGGCAACCTGCCCGCCGGCGCCGTGGTGGAGGCGCCGGCCCTGGTGAACGCGACCGGCGTCCACGGCGTGCGTGTGGGCGACTTGCCGGCGGGATTGGCGGCCCTTATGCGCCGCGAGATCGACATCCAGGAACTGACGGTCGAGGCGGCAGTGAGCGGCGACCGCAACGCCGCGCTACAGGCGCTGTTGCTCGATCCGCACGTGCATTCATACGCTCAGGCGCAGCACATGCTCGACGACCTGCT
Source organism: Thermoflexales bacterium (assembly GCA_034434575.1). Classification (GTDB taxonomy): domain Bacteria; phylum Chloroflexota; class Anaerolineae; order J036; family Brachytrichaceae; genus Roseilinea. Next base: position 23,313 of record DAOTYS010000072.1, on the reverse strand, counting down.
GCGCGCGCACGCGAAGCGCCTGCCGCAGTTTGCCTAGCGGGCCGGCCAGGCTGATGGGGGCAGCCTGGCCGGCAGCGTCCCAATACCTGCTAATACCTGCCCAGTTCCAGGCCCTTCTGGATGAAATAGCGATACGTGTCGTAATAGACCGTGTTGGGAATGGAGTGGTCGCTGTGCAGCACGTAGCCAAATCCCTGTTTGACTGTGGGGATTTTGGCTTCCAGCTCGGCGTCGATGACGGCGCGATCGTTGGTGTACAGCGCGCGCACGTCGATGCCGCCCATGAAGGACAGGCGGTCGCCGTATTCACGGTGCAGCTTCAGCAAATCCATGCCGGCTTTGACCTCGATCACCTGCAGCATGTCGATGCCGGCGCGCAACATGCCGGGCAGCAACGGCTCGACATAGCCGCACGAGTGCATGATAACCGGCAGGCCCTTGCTTTTGGCGAAGTCGATGGTCAGCTTGTGGGCCGGCTCGATGATCTCGCGGTACATGGCCGGCGACATGAACGGGCGCTGCTTGAAGCCCATGTCTTCGTAATACCAGACGCCGTCGGGCAGCCCCTCTTCGGCGAACAGCATCTCTTGCAGTTCCACGTTCAGTTGCGCGTAGGTCATGGCCATGTCGCGCACCCAGTCGGGGTCCTCGGCCATACCGATCAGCATCCACTGATGGCCGGTGACATCTTTGAGAATCTCGAACACGTTGACGCCCGACCAGGCGAAGAAACGGTTGGTCTTGCGCGCCCGCTCCCTGACCGCGCGATAGTCCTCAAACTTGATGCGCCGGCGCTCCGGCTTCAGCTTCGGCTTGATGTGCGTTTCCCAGCCGGCGCGGTCTTTGACCAGAAAATCGACGTGCTCTGGCGTCGAGTCGTGCAGCTTGTGGACGCGCATGACGGCGTAGTTGCCGTTGCGCACGAGGCGGGTTTCATCGGTCTCTTCGAGCACTTCGGGCGTGAAATCCAGGTCGGCCACCATGTCGAACGGCCAGGCCAGTTCCAGGTCGAAACCGAAGTGATCGGAGAATGGCTCATCCGGCTTCAAGTGTCCCTGCTGCGTCCAGGTGGCGTGCGTGTCGTTCCAGAAATGCTCGAACAGGCCGATGCGATCCACCGGCTTGCGGCGCAGAATGTTGTTGATGCGTTCTCGTCCAGTCAGTTCCATGTGGGTTGATCTCCCGCAAAAAGATTCGCTTTGAGCCTGGCAGCCGGCGGCTGAGCGTGTCGCCGTTGCCTTCGACAGGCTCAGGCAACGGCCCGCCGGCGGCTGAGCGTGTCGCCGTTGCCTTCGACAGGCTCAGGCAACGGCGTTTCAGGCGGCGCGCTCTCGGCGTGTCTGCAATTCTGCAAGTGTCTGCTCGTGCTGGGCTTTGGTGATCGGGAAACGCCATACCAGCCACATGCCGATCAGCAAAACGATCGCCGGCACAGGCCCGATCATCCAGCGAATGGCCAGCAAGGCGCTGTCGGGTTGAACGATGGGCGTTGCGGCGTTTGGGGGCGGGGTGATGTAGCCGGCCCACGCCAGCACCTGGCTGACCAGAAACAGGCCGACTGCCAACCCCAGCTTTTGCAGCAGGACAAAGAAACCGTAGAACGCCCCCTCGCGCCGGCGGCCGGTCTGCAATTCATCCAGTTCGATCACATCGGGCAACATGGCCCAGGGCACAAGATACGCTGTCGCCACGCCGACGCCGGCCAGCGCGCCCAGCGCGATGATGATCCATGCCGGCCAGTCGGGTTGCACCGCGAACAGCGCGAACGACACCGCAATCCAGAACCCCATGCCGCGAAAATACACGCCTTTCTTGCCCACGCGCCGGCTGACGCGCGTCCAGATAAACAGCCAGATCAGCGCGCTGCCCTGCACCGCCAGGATCACCAGCGGGGTCAGGTCAGGCTGGCGCAGCCAGTAGGTCAGGTAGTACACCACGATGGTCGAGACGGTTTGCACCACCAGCCACGAGGCCAGATAGATGCCGGTGACGTAGCGAAAGGCGCGGTTGGCGAAGGTGAACCGCAGCGCCTGGGCAAATGGCATGGGCGCCTCTTCTTCGGCGGTGTGACGCTCATACGTGCCCCAGAAGGCGAAGAAAAACGGCGCGGTTGCTACGACAGCCCATACCAGCGCCGACACAGCGTAAGCGGTTTGCAGGCCGGCGCCTGGTTGCACGGCGTTCACGATGATGGGATGCGCCACGGCGGCGATCAATCCGCTGCCGATGGAAAACGCGAAGCGATATTGATTCAGGCTGGTGCGCTCGTCGTAGTCGCGGGTCAATTCCGCTGTCAATGCTGTGTAGGGCACATTGACCACGGTAAACGCGGTGTCGAGCAACAAGGACACAACCAGGTAATACACAAACTTGCCGGAGTCGCCCAGCGGTGGCACAAGGAACAACAGAAAGAACGTCAGCCCGAATGGGATTGCGCCGAACAGAAACCAGGGCCGGCGCCGGCCCCAGCGCGTATGCACCCGGTCGGAGATCATGCCCACCAGCGGGTCGTTGATCGAATCCCAGATCTTGTTGAGCAGCAGAATCAGGCCGGCGGCGGCGGCGGAAATGCGCGCCACGTCAGTCAAAAAATACAGCAGGAAGAACGACATGATGGCCGTGGCGACTGCCGGGCCAACATCGCCGGCGCCAAAAGCCAGTTTGGTCACAAAGGGCACTTTATCGCTTGCCTGGGCCGGAGCCGTTGATGATCGCATCCGCGAGCCTCCTGCGCACAGTGTATATCAGGAGCGGGGGGACGGGGAGCGGCGCTGCGACAAGGCCGTTGCCTGAGCTTGTCGAAGGCAACGGCCCAATCGTCAATCGTCAATCGTCAATCGCTCAATCGTCAATCGCTCAATCCCGCAATCCCCACTCCAAAATCCAAAATCGCTATCACACCAGCCGGCGCAACCAGCGCAACAGTCCGGGCGAGTAGGGCATGTACCGCTGCCGGATGTCCAGCCACAACGGCTTCTTCAGCACGGCCTTGGGGTGAGTGAACGCATCGAAGCTGTGACGCCCGTGATATTTGCCCATGCCGCTTGCGCCCACGCCGCCAAACGGCAAAGCCGGATTGGCAAAATGCAGGATGACATCATTCAGGCACACCCCGCCCGATGACGTCTCGCGCAGAATGCGCTCCTGATGGGACGGATTGGCAGAGAAGAAATACAACGCCAGTGGTTTCGGGCGCGCATTCAGAAACCGGATGGCCTCATCCAGCGCGTCATATTCGACGATGGGCAGCAGCGGCCCGAAGATTTCCTCTTGCATCAAGGGACGATCCAGCGCCAGCGCGTCGATCAGCGTGGGGGCGATATAGAGATCGGCTGCGTCCGTCTGGCCGCCATGCACAATCGTTCCATCACCCATCAGCGCGCACAGCCGGTTGAAGTGGCGCGGATGAATGATCCGGCCATAATCCGGGCTGCGCTGCGGGTCGTCGCCAAAGAACTCGCGCAGGGTTGCGCGGGCCAGCGCGATGAAGTCAGCCTTGACGCGCCGATCCACCAGCGCGTAATCCGGCGCGATGCAAATCTGGCCGGCGTTGGTGAATTTGCCCCAGAGGATGCGCCGAACGGCGGCTTTCAAATCCACCGTTGCATCGACCACTGCCGGGCTTTTGCCGCCCAGCTCCAGCGTCACCGGCGTCAGGTGTTGCGCGGCGGCCTCAAGAATGCGCCGGCCCACGATTGGACCGCCGGTGTAGAAGATGTAGTCGAATCGCCGGGCCAGCAAAGCTTGCGCTGTGGCGCCATCGCCCTCCACCACCGTCACGTGGTCGGGATCGAACGTATCCCCGATCAGGCGCGCCAGCAGCGCCGAGGTGTTGGGCGCCAGTTCCGACGGCTTGAGGATGGCGCAGTTGCCGGCGGCGATCGCGCCGATGAGCGGCGCGATCATCAGCAGAAACGGGAAGTTCCACGGCCCGATGATGAGCGTCACGCCGTATGGCTCTGGATAAATCCAGGCCGACCCCGGCAGTTGCGCCCAATGGGTTGTCACGCGCCGGGGCCTGGCCCAACTTTTCACACGCCGGCGGATGTGCTTCAACTCCTCCAGCGCCATGCCCAGCTCGGTTGCAAACCCTTCGACTTCGGACTTGCGCAGGTCAGCCTGCACTGCTGCGAGAATCGCGCGTTCGCGGCTGCGTATGGCCTGCTCCAGCGCGCGCAAGTTGTGCAGGCGGAATTCCACCGGCCGGGTGCGGCCCGAGTCGAAGAAAGCGCGCTGTCGATCGACAATGGCGGTGAAGTCCCTGTCTGCCATGACGCTGCATTTTAAGGGATTCGACTTTTCGCCTGAACGAGCGGCTGAAATAAAACCGGCCCGCAGTCGCGCAACCTGCGGGCCGGCATCGAGTACCCCCGGCAGGACTCGAACCCACAACACCCGCCTTAGGACGGCGGTGTTCTATCCGATTGAACTACGGGGGCGATTCGCCTGCCTTGATTGTAACTGATCGTGCCAGGGCCGTTGCCAGTGCCTGCAGGTCAATTGGGGCGGTCAATGTTGGCCCGCCTTCAATCTCGATCACCGGAATCTTGTCCCAATACTGGCGCAAGGCGGCGCGGTCTGCGTCGATGTTGACGCGCGCAATCTCGGCGTTGTGCGCCGCTGCGAGGCGCGCGAGCGGCGCTTCGATCTCCTCGCACAGCCCGCACCGGGGCCGATAGTAAAACGTGATGCGCATCGATCGGTTGCCTACACTGTCTCAAAAGCAGGCTGCCACGCCAGCGCCATCAGATCGACGAAGATATCGCTCTTGCGCGGCGACACCGGCGTTTGGGTCATATCATCCAGCGCCGCCAGCCACCGGCTGTTGACCGTCTCCAACGCCAGCTTATATTCAGCCCCAATGCGCTCCAGGTCGGCTGTCAGTTTGGCAATCACGTCCTCCGACTCTTTCACTTCTTCCTCGGCTGCCAGGGTGGCCCGTCTTTTCCAGGCGCCCCACGACACGGCCCGCCCTGTGCTGCGCTTGTTCCGGCCGATCACAAAGTTGAAGACCGACTCGACATTGGTCAGCAGCTCCTCCCGTTTGCGCGCGTCCAGCTCGGCGCGATCCATCGTCAACTCGCGTTGCTCGCGCGCCAGCCGGTCTTGAAGCGTTTCGATGCGCCGCTCGAACTGGTTGTGCACTTTGGTGGCGTCGGCGTCGCGCTTTATCCTGGCGGCGCCCTCGCAGCGTTGGCGGAAGGCGCGCTGGTCTTCGTCTGGCCGGCCATACATCCGCAGCGCGCGGTTGAACCACACATGGATCACAGCATTCCGGTAGAGGTGCTCGATCAACGCCCGTTCGGCCTGTTTCATCCACCGGCTGGTCAGGCCGGGCGGCAGCGCGCCGAACCGCGCGTCGGGCATGGGCGCGCGCGCCAGGTCGTTGACATCAAAGCCCGATACGGTCTGCGCCTGGGTGAAATCGGGCGTTGGCGTCAGCCGGTCAAGCGCCAGCAGGTAGGTGTAGCGCTGGTTGCTCGAGACGCCGCTGGTCCGATCTGCGAACCGCACGCTGGCGCTGGCCAGCAGAAAAGGTTGATAGACCACGCCTGTCGGTTGCCTGCCGTGAGCATCGGCGCGCGAATGGCCGGCGGGCAAAAACACTTCGCGCACATCGGGCGGCAGAGCGGGTCGGCTCGTGGGTGGGTAAGGTTGGGAAGGTGGGTAAGGTTGGTTAGCTTGGGAAGGTGGATAAGGTGAATCAGATTGGCGGGCCGGATCGCGCTCTGTGTCAGCCACCCTGGGCTTGAGCAGGCGGAGTTGCTCGCGCGTCAACGGCCCGCGCAAAAAGCTCATCGCCCAGCGCGTGCGCAGAAAGCGCGGCTCGCTGCTGGCAGTTTGCACCAGGAAGGTGCGCGAGGGCAAGGTGCGCAACGGCCCTTCGAACGTCTCGCGGTCGAAACCAATGCCGGCAGTCTCCAGACCTTCCAGCGCGCGCGCCCGGTCCCGCTCGGTGCGCAGCCGGCCGATGAACCACGCCCCGATGTTGGACAGCGCCTTGTAATCCAGGTCGGCCGGGTTCTGCGTGGCCATGAACACGCCCAACCCCGCCGCGCGACCCTGCTTCACCAGCGTCATGAGCGGCGTTTTGGTAGGCGGGTTGCGCGAGGGCGGCAGATAGCCGAACACCTCGTCGAAATACACCAGACAGCGCAGCGTCGAGGTGCCGGTGTGCGACCGCATCCACAGCACCAGTTGCGAAAGCAGCAGTGTCACGAAGAACTGGCGCTCTGCGTCGCCCAGATGCGCCAGATAGAACACGTTGGCCGGCGTCTTGCCGGCCGGGTTGAGGCTGCCCGGCTCGCGCACCGGCTTCACCAGACTGGAAATGTCGATCGGCGGGCCGGATTGCCAGGCCGCGAATGAGGGCGATGCGACCAGCGCGTTCAGCGCCATCGCCAGCTTGAAGCGATCCGCCCTGGGGTAGAACACATCCATGTCGAACACACCGATCTTGTTGACCGGCGGGTCCTGGATCATGCGGATGAGCAGGGCCATATCGACAGGTTGGCCGGCGCGCCAGGCGGCCTCGAAGAGCGTGGCCAGCAGAATGTGCTCGCGGCTCTTCATCGGGTCGGCCTGAATGCCGGCCAGTTCGAGAACGGCCGAGCAGATCTGCGCAATGCGCTCGCGCAACATCTCGGCGCCGGTGGCCCATGGGATGCCGGCCGGCGGGTTCAGGCCTTGCAACAGGTTGACGGCTAGACCTGCGTCGCTGCCGGGCGTGAAAATGCGCACGCTGGCGCGATCGCGCAATGCCTGCACGCGCTCCGGCCCGATGCCCGATGCGGCCAGTCCCTCGCGCCACTTCTGCGCGGTGCGCGCCGCCAGTTCATCCAGCGTGATCTGGCTGTGCGTGGCTTCGTCCTCTGTCAACCACGGCTTGAAGTCGGATGGCGCGAATGCGGGGAAGGTGAGCGCCAGATTGGTAATGTCGCCTTTGGGGTCGATGATGATGAGCGGGATGCCCTGCAAGAGCAGTTCTTCCAGCACGCTGATGCCCAGGCCGGTCTTGCCGGTGCCGGTCATGCCCAGGCACACCGCGTGCGTGATGAGATCGCGCAGCGTGATCGTGAACGGCTCGTCGGCCGTCTGTTGGCTCGAGGGGAAGAACTCTCGGCCCAGATAGAGTTTTCCGGGTTGATCGATCATGGCGGGTGTTGGGTGTCAGGTGTTATCGGCTGCCAAACAGCTTGAATGTCGCGGGACGCAACCCACTGTCATCAGCATGGCGCGTCTCCAGCGGAATCGCACAAATGTTCCAACCCGCAAGTGATGATAACACGCCGCAGTCAGACCTGCCGCGCCAGATCCCCAAACCGGGCTGTCACTTCTCCCTGGTCGGTTGCGACGATCAGGCTGCCGTCATCTTCGATGCGGATAGCGCGCCCGCAAATGACGCCCTGGCCGGTCTCGATCTCGATTTGCCTGCCCAGTGTCTCGACGCGGCGAGCGTACTCGCCGGCCGGGCTATGTCGCCCGTCTGTCCAGTCTGTCTGTCGCTCACCGATCCGGCGCAACAACTGCTCCAGCGCGAACTCGCGGTCGAGCGCAACGCCCAGCTCGCGCCACAGGCTGGTTGCGCGTTGCTGCACCTCGGCCGGCGCGTCATCGAAGCGTGTGTTGACATTCAGGCCGATGCCCAGCGCCGCATAGTCGAAATGGTCGCCGGTGATGGATGACTCCACTAGAATGCCGCACACTTTGCGCCCGTTCAGAAGCACGTCGTTGAACCACTTGATGGCGGCGGAGAAGGGCGCCGCAGCCACGGCATCTCGCAAGTCTTCGAGGGCGTCGATGACGGCGAGCGCCGCCGACATTGTGATCCAGCCGGCCTGGGCGGGGGCGATGCGCGGGCGCAGCACCACTGACAGATAGAGCGATTGGCCGGGCGGGGAAAACCAGGCGTGGCCGGCGCGTCCCCGTCCGGCGGTTTGCGCGTCGGCCAGGACAACCGTCCCTTCCGGCGCGCCGCGCTCGGCCAGCGCGCGCGCCACATCCATCGTCGAGGTGACGATGGCGCGACGTGTGATGTCAAATCGCATCGGGATCAGGCGCGCCGCTTATGCTTGCGCGATCTCCACGTACTCTTCTCGCACCAACGCGCTATCGGGCACGCCGAAGTAGTCCAGCAGTTTCCCGATAATGTCCGCTTTGCGCGCGGCGTCTCTGGGGCTCCACGTGCGGCTCTTGATTTCCAGGAAATAGCCGTTGCGTTTTGGCTCGATCATGCGGTCGATGTTGATGAACAGGTTCTCGTCTTCGAAGATGACCTCCCAGCGCAGGCGGTCTTTTTCGATGGTGACTTCGCGCGACGGCTGGAAGTATTCACGGTAGAAGCGCAGGCTGCGATCCGCCGGCGCGATGAAGCGCGAGCGGGACATGAGCACCGAGTGGGCGAACTCGCGCTCCTTCTGCGGGCCGATCAGGGTCAGCCGATAGCGGCTGCTCACTGTGTGGCCATGCGCATCCACGCCGTCATCTTCTCGATAGCGCAGGCGCGACTCCTCGTTGTCGAAGAAAAAGTAGGTGTCGTACTGGCGGTAATGGACGTGCCGCACGACCGTGAGCGGGCCGTCATAGCCGGCGCCCTGGATCGCGGCGATGACGGGTTGCGCGTCATCGAGATGGGCCTTGACCTGAATCTCGAACGACTCTTCCTGTTGCACGCCCCCGATGGCAGCCAGCTTGCTCAGCACGTCGCCTTCGCGTTCGATGAGGAAGGCGTCGATTTGCGCCGCCAGGGCGTTGGCGCGCCGGCGAATGTCCTCCTCGTCCAGCGTGAGCAACACGCGATTGCGCATCAGCGGCCGGCCATTGACCCACACATCGCGCGCATCGGTCGATTTGCCGGCGTACACAATCTGGGTGTAGACGCTGGCCGGATCGTGCGACAGCAGGGCGTAGTGGGGCGTGTTGTGCAGCTTTTGCAAGTCGAGCACGATTACGTCGGCGCGTTTGCCTGGCGTCAGCGAGCCGGTGATATGGCCGATGTGGAGCGCGCGCGCGCCTTCGATGGTGGCCATCGCCAGCGCCGTGCGCGCCGGCACCGTGACCGGATCGCGCGTGCTGCCTTTCGCCAGCAGCGCCGCCAGCCTCATCTCCTCGAAGTGGTCGAGGTCGTTGTTGCTGGCCGGGCCGTCGGTGCCGATGCCAACGTGCAGGCCGGCTGCCAGCATCTGCGTGACGTTGGCGATGCCGCTGGCCAGTTTGAGGTTGGCGGTCGGATTATGCGCCACGCTGGCGCCGGCGCGCTTGAGCGTGCGCATCTCGCCCTGGTCGATGGCAGTGCAATGGGCGGCGATGACTTTGGCTTCCAGCACGCCGTTTTTCTTCACCCACGCCACCACCGGCATGCCGTTTTCGCGCCGGCAGTCCTCCACTTCCTGGAAGGTTTCACTGATGTGGATGTGCAGCGGCACGTCGTACTTGACAGCCATCTCGGCGCAGCGCCGCATGAGCGACCCGCTGCACGTGTACGGCGCGTGCGGCGCGACCACCGGCACGATCAGCGGGTGCCCTTTCCACTTCTGGATAAAAGCCTCGCAGGCTTCCAGGCTGTCTTCATAGGAGGCCGCGTCGGGCGTCGGGTATTGCATGATGGTCTGGCTGCACAACGCGCGCATGCCGGCGTCGGCGATGGTCTGGGCGATGGTGTCCTCGAAGTAGTACATGTCGTTGACGCACGTGACGCCGCTGCGGATCATCTCGGCGCAGGCCAGTTGCGCGCCCAGCGCCACGAATTCAGGCGACACGAAGTGGCGCTCGACTGGCAGCATGTAGCCATACAACCACACGTCGAGCCGGCGATCGTCCGCCAGGCCGCGCAACAACGTCATGGGCACATGGGTGTGCGCGTTGATGAGGCCCGGCATGATGACGCAGCCGGCGCACTCGACGATTTCGCTCGCCTGATAGCGCGCGGAGATCTCGGCGGCTGGGCCAACGGCGACAATGGCATCGCCGGCAATGGCGACTGAGCCGGCGGGGTACAGCGAGAACTCGTCGTCCATCGTCACGACAATGCCGTTGCTGAGGAGAGTGTCTACGTGCTGCATGGGGCAGTTATAGCATACGTCCCCGCCCATTCGTGTATAATCCTGGCCAACAAATCAATAGCCATTCTCCAAGTCGAGCGCCAAACAGGCCCAAGCCTGTTTGGCCTTTTCGTTTTTTCGGCTTGGTCGCATGGGAATCCTCCGGGCAGAGGCCGGTCGCGCAACACGCGCGGCTGGCCTTTTCCATTGGAAACGGGTCGGACAGAAATCGAGCGCAAGAACAACTAGAAAACGAGAAGGAAAAGGACAAACGCAGCGCCATGAATCAGAAATCACTCGTTGCCGATGTGTCGATGCTGGGAATCGCCATCATCTGGGGCTTCACCTTCCCCATGGTCAAAGACGCCGTCACCGGCTTCCCGGTGTACTCGTTTCTGGCGCTGCGGTTTGCATTGGCCTCAGTCGCGCTGTTGCTGATAACCTGGCGGTTGCTGCGAACCATTCCTCGCAGGTGGGTCCTGTTTGCCCTCGGCGCCGGCCTGGTCAACTTTGCCGGCTTTGCCCTGCAAACGTTTGGGTTGCAGACGGTGTCGCCGGGGCGCGCCGCTTTCATCACCGGCCTGTATGGCGCCATGGTGCCGTTCATGCTCGTCTTCGTGGGCCGCGGGCGCATCACCCGCCCGGTGTGGGCCGCTATTGCGTTGTCCGTGCTGGGATTGACTTGTCTGTTCTGGCAGGACCTGACGTTCAGTGTCGCCAGCGGCGACCTGTTGGTGGTGCTGTGCGCTGTTGCCTTTGCCGCCCAGATCGTCATGGTCGGCATGTTTCCCAAGCATCTCGACGCGCGTCCGCTGGCGACGCTTCAATCGCTGGCCTGTTTTGGCGGCGCCGCTGTCTTCGCGGTTGCCAATGATGGCCTGCTCGTCACGCCGCTGGCTGTGCCGCTGAACACATTGGGCGCGGCTGCGTTCACCGCCATCTTTGCGACGGCGCTGGCGCTGCTGGTTCAGACCTGGGCGCAGCGACACACGCCAACTTCTCACGCCGCGCTCATTTTCTGCACCGAGCCGGTATGGGGCGCCCTGGCCGGCCTGACTCTGTTCGGCGAAGTGTTCACACCGATGGCCGTGCTCGGCTGCACGCTGATGCTGTTGGGCATGATGGCGCCGGATCTCAGCGGCATCCTGGCCAACCTGGCGCGCCGGCGCGCGCTACAGCCGCAATCACAATCGGTTGCTCCGCCGTTTGGTCTGCCGGCCCGCTGAACCGACGCACACCTCGTTACTGTTGCATCCTGACCCTCTCGCACGCTGAAGCGCCGGCGAGAGGGTTTTTGTTATTCAGAAGCCGGCCAGAAAGCGCTTAAAAAGGCGCTTAAAATGGGCGGCACACTGTGCGTCATAACAGGCCGCAGCAGGTACAATCGGATTATGAGTTCGCCACGCGACTCTGTCACACCCATGTTAGCAGCCATCTTGCAGGCGACGCACCAGCCTGACCAACGGATCATGCTGCGCGCGCCCACGGTGCGCATTGGGCGCGGGGTCACCGGCGCTTATGACATCATCATTCAGCCGGACGACGTGTCTGTGTCGCGCGAGCACGGCTATCTCGTGCTGGAGACGAATACGTGGGTTTTCCACGACACCAGCCGAAATGGAAGCTATGTGAACGGCGAGTTGGTCAAAGGGCGGCGGGTGCCGCTGAAGCCGGGTGATCGCATCCAGATCGGCAAGACCTTCGACTACACATTCAAGATTATCAGCCCGACCTACGAGCTGCAGCTCGATCCCGAAGCGCCCAGGGATGCGGGCCAGCGGTTGTCTGCCGGAGCGGAATCGCCGCCCAGCAAGACGGGCATCTGGATCAGCCCAAGCGCCGCCGTGTGGCGCGACGGCGCCGTGTTGCCGGCCATGCTCTCGCGCACCGAGTACCGGCTGCTCAAGTTTCTGGCGCGTCGGCCCGGCGATGTGTGCGACTACGACTCTGTCATCCGCGCGGTGTGGGGCAGCTCGCGCGAAAAGGACAGCCTGCACGAACTGATCTATCGCGTGCGACGCAAGATCGAGCCTGACCCATCCGTGCCGCGCTATCTCATCATTCGTTCCGGCATCGGTGTGGTGTTCTTCCCGCAGGGTGTGGATGCTGATGCGCCGGATGCGCCGCCAATAGACGGCGCGTGAAATTGCGGCGTCTGCGAATGGGTTCCGGCCGGGTGGCGCCGCGCGCTCCAGCAGGCGGTTACTCCCACTTGACGCGCAATACGCCGGGTTTTTGAGTGAGGCAGCTCACCAGGCGTTGTGAAATCTCGCCGGCTCGGCGCTGTTTGAACTCCAGGTCGAACTTCAGCGTGCGCTGTCGAAGCTGCAAATCGTGCTCCAGTTCAATATGCAACACACGCACGCTGAAGCCCTCGATCTCGCGCCGGATGTCTTCGCTGGGCGTGTCGTCGCCCAGCGCCGTGGTGAGCGTGAGCGAAGCAAAGCGCTCCACGCCGATCAGTCGGTCGAACCATGGCAGTGACAGCAGAACGACCAGCGCGACCCCCAGCCCAATCAACCCCAGCGCGATGTAGCCGGCGCCGTAGGCCAGCCCCAGAATGGTCACGTACCAGAGAACGGCGGCGGTTGTTAATCCGCGCACGAGGCTGCCCTGACGCAGGATGGTGCCGGCCCCCAGAAAGCCCATGCCGGTGAGGACGCCAGCGGCCAGCCGGGCCGGATCGGGTCGCCAGCCGGCGCCGGTTGTTGCAGCGCCGGCGTGCCAGAACTCCGAAAGCAGAGCCGCCATCGCCGCCGCCACGCACACCAGCGTCGTGGTGCGCAGGCCGGCTGGGCGTCCGCGGCTCTCGCGCTCCAGGCCCAGAATCAGGCCGGTCACGACCGCAGCGCCCATGCGCAGCAGTACAGTGTCAATCGGCAGCGGCATGGCTGTGATCAAACTACAAAGCCGCAAAGAACACAAAGACCGCAAGGATCGTAATCTGCTTTTCTCTGTGCGCCTTGCGGCAAGTAGCGCGTGGCGCGACTTACACGACGACCGGGATCACCATGGGCCGGCGGCGGGTTTCCCCGTAGACGAACTTGCTCAGCGCGTCCGCCGCCTTTTCCTTGAGCGCAGCGTCGCTGGTGGTTCCGTTCAGGCTCTTCAACTCCTCGCGCACGACCTGCGCGAGCGTCTTGATCAGGTCTTCGGAGTCTTTCATGTAGACGAAGCCGCGCGTAATGATTTCGGGGTCGCCGGCCAGTCCGCCCTGGGGCGCCCGGCGCATCACCAGCAGGATGAAGCCGTCGCGGGCCAGCATTTCACGATCGCGAATCACCATCGGGCCGATGTCGCCCACGCCGCTGCCGTCGATGAACACATAGCCGCCCGGAATGCGATCGAGCTTGCGCGCCTGGCCGTCTGCAAATTCAACCGGCGTGCCATTCTCGACGACGAACACATTCTCGGCCGGGATGCCGAGTTGCTGCGCCAGCCGGCCGTGCGCTGTCAACATGCGCAACTCGCCATGCACGGGAATGAAGTATTTGGGACGCAGCAGGCTGATGAGCAGTTTTTGCTCTTCCTGCCGGGCGTGGCCTGACACGTGCACCTGGGCCAGCGGCGAGTAGATCACGTTGGCGCCCTTCTGGAAGAGCCGGTTGATGATGCGGTGCACGTACTCCTCGTTGCCGGGGATGGGGTGGGCCGACAGCACAATGCTGTCGCCGGGCATGGCGTTGAGCAGGGGATGCCGGCCCGTGGCCATGCGGCCCAGCACGGCGCTGGGTTCGCCCTGCGTGCCGGTGGCCATGACTGCCACCTCATGCGGCGGCATCTTGACGGCGTCTTCCAGCCGGATCAGCATGCCGTCGGGGATGTCCAGATAGCCCATCTTTTGGGCGATCTTGACGTTCTCCATCATGCTTGCGCCGGCGATGGCCAGCTTGCGCCCGTACATCTCGCTGATATTCACGATCTGCTGCACGCGCGAGATCAGTGAGGCGAAGGTGGCCACGATGACGCGGCCCTCGGCGTCGCGGAACACATTCTCCAGCGCCGGCTCGATGTCGCGCTCGCTGGGGGTGATGCCGGGTTGCTCGGCGTTGGTGCTGTCTGACAGCAGCGCCAGCACGCCCCGCCCGGCGAATTCAGCCAGTTTGGCGAAGTCTGGCTTGTGACCGTCCACCGGCGTGTGGTCGAACTTGAAGTCGCCGCTGTGAACAATCAGGCCGGCCGGCGTGGTGATGCCCAGTCCCACGTTGTCGGGGATGCTGTGGCACATGCGGAAAAACTCGACCTTAAACGGGCCGATGTTGGCGACGCCGTCGGTCGGCAGCGCATTGATCGTCGTCTTGTCCAGGACTTTGGCTTCCCTGAGCTTGATCTCCAGCAAGCCCTTTGTCAGCGGCGTGCAGTAGATCGGCGCGTTTGGAAAGTCCTTGACCACATAGGGCATGGCGCCGGTGTGATCTTCATGCCCGTGCGTGACAACGATGCCGCGCACCAGATCGCGTTTATCTTTAAGGTAAGAGTAGTCGGGGATGACGGCGTCGATGCCGTGCATGTCGGACTCAGGAAACATGATGCCGCCGTCCACGAGCAGGATGTTCCTGCCGTATTCGTAGGCCATCATGTTTTTGCCAACTTCGCCGAGGCCGCCGATGGGAATCCATTTAAGCGTTTGCGATGCCATGAAAAGAAAGCGTTGTGTTGCTCCTCAATCGGGCGCGGCAAAGCGCTGCCATCCCGGCGGGGGTGGCGGACGCGTCGCGCCCGGAAATGGCGCTCGGCGGCTTGCGGCCCCCGGCGCCTGTGTTGAAAAATGACTCACCACACGCGCGACTGCTTCGCGCGTGTAAAAGTTCTGTAGATGCCAGGCAGGGCGGGCGCGGTCAATACGGGTTCCACCATCGCTCGTCAGGCCGATCAGTCGTTGAATCAGCCAGGTCAGCAAAGCGCTGACCGATTCGCGCAGAGCGCGCCGATCACTTATGTGCCGGCCGTGGTTGTGGCCAATCCACATCCCACCCATCCGAGTTACAAGACAGTACAATCACCGCATTATACCCTTGACGGTGAAGCTGAAGGAGAAACGGTAGACATGCGGGTCGGAACTGAAGCGCAGGCGGTCTGCGCGCACATTGCAGGAACGAATTACTGCCAGGCCGGCGCAACCATTGCGTTGAGCGGCGCGCTGGCGGCAGCGTTGGGCCAGGCCACGGCCAATGGCAGTCTGGACGAACAAGTGGCTGGCGCAGCGGCCGAGGCCGCCCGCCAGCTTCAGGCCGAGTTGTCCACCATCCGCAGGCGTTTTTTGGAGCTGGCCGATCAGGATGGCACAGCCATCGGCGAGATGTATGCGCTCAAGAAAAGCGGCCAGGCGTTGAAAGGATATGCGCTGTTGTGCGACGGCCCGCGCGAGATGGGTGAACTGGCGATTCGCGCCGCGCGCGCCCTGCAGGACTACCGCCGGCATGTGTGCGAGCGCACGCGCGACGATCTGGAGTTCAGCATCACGTTGATGGCGACTGTGGCGCGCGCCGCCATGCAGTTGCTCGACAGCAATATGCGCATCTGGGCGCTGCCGGAATTGCTGGCGCAGTATGACCCGGTGGTGACGGCGCTGGCGGCTGAGATCGACACGCTCAAGCCGGCTAAACGCATCCGCCCACAAACCCATTAATCAGGTGTCGGACTGCTTTGAGGAGTCCGACACCTGATAGCCCCAACCACTCCGCGTGGTTGGCCCGCCCGCGATCCTGGGGCAGCGGCATCCGCCGGCAAATGCGCCAACGGCGCTTGCCACTTTGCCGCAGCGGGGCAAAATAGGCGGCATGAGCAACACCCCCTCATTCAACGGTTTGGGCATGAATCTCGGCAATCTGTCGCGTCTGTCGCGCGCCTAAACGCGCTCCATCAGCGCTGAGAACTTCACCGGCGAGAAGGGCAAGGGCGGCATGGCCACCGAAGGCACCGGCGCTTACGTCGGGCGCGAGCTTGGGCAGGGCTGGAAGATCTCGCCCAGCGTCAACATCCCGGCGCGCGCCACCTTCACCATGGCCGACATCGCCGGCCCCGGCGCCATCCAGCAGATCTGGCTCACGCTGTTCCCCGATCACTGGCGGCGCATGATCCTGCGCATGTACTGGGACGGCGAAGAGACGCCGTCGGTCGAAGCGCCGGTGGGCGACTTCTTCTGCAACGGCTGGTGCCAGCGCAGCAACGTCACGTCGCTGGCGGTGTGCGTCAACCCGGCCGGCGGTTTCAACTCGTACTGGGAGATGCCATTTCGCAAGTCGGCGCGCATCACGCTCGAAAACCGGCACGACGACGCTGTCACTGTCTACTACCAGGTGAACTACACGCTCACCGATGTGCCCGACGACGCGGCCTATTTTCACGCCCAGTGGCGGCGCAGCAACCCGTTGCCGTACAAGAGCGTGCACACACTGCTCGATGGCGTGCGCGGCTGGGGTCAATACGTCGGCACGTACCTGGCCTGGGGCGTCAACAACAATGGCTGGTGGGGCGAGGGTGAAATCAAGTTCTACATGGATGGCGACACCGACTGGCCGACCATCTGCGGCACCGGCACCGAAGATTATTTCGGCGGCGCGTGGAACTTCGAGCATCCGCGCGGCGAATACGGCGTGTTCAGCTCGCCCTACACCGGCCTCTCGCAGGTCATCAAGCCCGACGGCCTGTATCGCAGCCAGCAGCGCTTTGGCATGTATCGCTGGCACATCATGGACCCCATCCGCTTCGAACAGGAGCTGCGCGTGACCATTCAGGCGCTGGGCTGGCGTCCGAACGGGCCGTACCTGCCGTTGCAGGACGATATCGCTTCGACTGTCTTCTGGTATCAAACCGAGCCGCACGCGGCCTTCCCGCAATTGCCCGATCGCAACTACCTGGATGTCATCTGATGCCGGCCGGCAGCAGGCGCAACACGGATGTGAACTCGTTTGTGCAGCCTGCTGCTCCTAAGCCAGGTGCGCATGAATCTGCTTCAGGCGCTGACCGTGCGGCCCGATGACTGCGTGGCGGTCGTTGGCGCAGGCGGCAAGACATCGTTGTGTTGGCGGCTGGCGCGTGAATTGGCCCAACAGGGCGAGCCGGTTGTTTTCACCACGACCACGCGCATCCGACAACCGGCCCCCGGCGCCTTCGACCTGCTTGAGGTGTCAGACATTTCGCAAGTGTCGGACGCCCTGGCTTTGTCCTCCGGATGGCGCACGGCCTGTGTGGCTGCGGCCATCGACGGCGCGATTGACGACACGCCTGTGGCCGAGTCGCTCATGCCGGCGGTTCACACCAAGCTGGCCGGCTTCAGCGGAGAGGACGTGCGCCGGCTTCACACTATGCTTGCGCATGGCTCGACGCCGGTCACGCTGCTGGTCGAGGCCGATGGCGCGCGCGGTCTGCTGCTTAAAGCGCCGGCGGAGTATGAGCCGGTCATTCCACGCTGCGCCAGCGTGGTGTGTGTAGTGGCTGGTCTGGATGCGTTGGGCCGGCCACTGGACGAGCGGGTGGCGCATCGGATCGAGCGCATCGCTGCGCTCACCGGTGCGCAGGCCGGCGACATCATTACGCCAGATATTCTGGTTGCGCTGTTGTCGCATCCTGATGGCGGTCTGAAGCGCATCCCTGCCGGCGCGCGCGCGATCGCCGTGCTCAACCAGCGCGACGTGAATCAGCCCCATCCAGACGGCGCGCGCATTGCGCGCGCTCTGGCAGCGCGCGGGTTTGATCGGGCCGTGGTGGCCGCGCTGCGCGGCGCCTGGCCGGTGTTGCAGATGATCGAGAGCGCAACAAACACTCAGTCCGCATCGCGCGATGC
Source organism: Thermoflexales bacterium (assembly GCA_034434575.1). GTDB lineage: Bacteria > Chloroflexota > Anaerolineae > J036 > Brachytrichaceae > Roseilinea. The sequence goes on along the minus strand of DAOTYS010000072.1, from coordinate 5,487 downwards.
GGACTGAGCGTCTTCCGGGCCAACAGCAGCGGGCCGGGCTTATTCCTGCTCGGGCGTGATCGGCGCGGGATGGTCGCTGAAATCCTGCGGGGATTTGTGAATCTCTGGTTGCGACACGAAGGCGTCCACCATGCCGCGCGTATCTGCCACGCCGAGCCAGGTGAACAGGTCGGTGAATCGGCGCTCGAGCAGGGCGCGAATATTGCCGCGCTCGAACTCAGTCAGCGACCACATCTGTTCCTTGAAAGGCCCGATCGACCGGCGTCTGGCCCGGTGGAGGAACACCGTATCGCTGACGCCGGGCTTGCGCTCAGCGGCGAGCGATTCGAGCGTCCAGGCGCGCATTACCGCGCGCAATGCGTCGGGAAGATTGTCAAGCACGAGGTCCTGCAACTGCGTTGCCAGCTTGACTTCCAGCGCGCCGTTGCGCGCGAATTCAGCGAACATCTCATCCGGCGCCGTGCTGGCGCCGTGTTGCGCCACGCCCCCCAGCCCGTACTCTGTTCGCGCCGCATCGGATAACTGTCTCAACAGGGCGAAGTCCACTGGTGGGACGAGCAGCGTTCCGTCGGGCGCAATTGCGCCGCCCGGCGCCGTGCCGGCCATCACGGCGATCTTGCACAGGCCGGGCTTGTGGCGGATCATACGGGCGCAGCCGTCGAGGTAGGCGCGCAATTCATGAATGTCGCTGTTGCGTTGTCCGCCTTCGCCGATTTCGCCGCCGATCGCCACAATGACATTGTGCGGCTGACGGACGCGAATGTAATCAGTCAACAGCGCGGTCAACTCACAGTTGTAACGCTGCTGTTCAGCCGGCGTGCTTTTGGTCCGATCGACCACGGTGGAAGTGTCGAGGTCGAAGTTGTAGAAGCCGGCTCGCAGTGACTCGTCGATCAGGCGGCGCAATGCGCCCAGCTCCGCGTCGGTGTCTTTTTTGTAGCGCTCGGCCAGCAGTTGAAAGTGATCGCCCTGCAAAAAGACGGGGCCGCGAAAACCTTCCTTGATGGCAGCGGCGAGCACGACGTTGGCGTATTCGGCCGGGCGCTGGCCGGTATCGACCATCTCGTTGCGCGTCAGCTCGAAGATCAGCGCGCCTGTTCTGGTTTTGATCGCGGCGCTGAAGGCGGCGCGCGCCGAGTCATAGGCCAGCGCGCGCAAGTTGACAGCCGGCACGGCAAAGGTGGCGGGGACGCGCTCGAATCCGCGCGCGACATAGAGTCCATGGATGGAAGCCGGCCGGATGCCAAGGGTCTGCGCGGTCTCCCAGATCAGCCAGCGCGCATAGGCTCGCGTTTCACTGGCGGCGAACACCGCCTCACGCGCCAGCAAATTGATGTCTCTCAGACGCAGGGTGGTTTCGTCCCGAACGCGCACACGCTCTGCATCGACCTCGATGGATGCGTTCATCTTCTCGAGCAGTGACCGAAGCGTTGCATTCATGGATACACCTCCTGGGCAAGCTCGATGGATTCGGCGCAGATAGTATAAGCCGGCTTGCAGCCGACGCAAACCATGCAGCGTCGCCGGCTCAGGGCCGCCGGCTCAGGGCCGCCGGCTCAGGGCCGCCGGCTCAGCGCGACGCATCACAAGTAGAGCGCGTCCTGGGCGCGCTGACAAGCGCGCGATATCGCTCGACCACCATCTCGAACACCGGCTCGCCCGGCGACACCTCGCACACCTCGCCCAGCACGCGAGCAATGCCATAGCTGTGCAACCGGCTTTGCAGGTCGGCAGCGACGGGATCGGTCGGGTCGTTGAAGCGCAGGCCGGCGGCAATGCCGGTCACCAGATGGGCCGGCATGACGCCTTCTGCAACGGCGTTCAGCGCCGCGCCGACCAATCGGTCTGTGCGGGCCAGCTTGCGGATGGGGTCGCGGCCCAGACGTGAAATCGTGTCGCCCAATACGCGATTGCGGAACCGGCCCAGCAGATCGTCGATGTTCGCCAGCAGGGCGCCCTGCGGAGGGTGGTATTTGCGCGCCAACGCCAGCGCCGATTCCTCCATCGCCCCGCGCGCCTGGAAGTAAATCTCGTCGTCATCGAGCGCTTCGTAGCCGTACTTGTAGCCGGCCAGATAGCCCAGGTATGCCAGCACGGCGTGGCCGGCATTGTGAATGTATAGCTTGCGCTCCGTGTAGAACGAAAACGGCGTAAACGGGGACATGCCCACAATGGCCGGCGGGTCGCCCACAAAACCGTTGCGGTCAACCGGCAATTCCTTGTATGGCTCCACGACGATCAGGCTGGGGTCTTGCGCGCGCATCTCCGGTGTTGGGGCCGGCGCCATGCGCGCGATCACTGTGTCCACAAAACCGATGTGGCCGGCAACGTACTCGTGAAGTTCGCGCGGCAGGGTCTGCAACACCATCTCGCGCAGAATGGCTGCCGCGCCTTTCAGGTTCTCGCAGACGATCAGGTTCAACGGCTCGGATACGCCGGCCCGGGCGCGGCGCTCGATGCCTTTGGCAAGCGTGGGGGCCACGTGTTTCAGCGCGCCCGCGCCGACGGCTGTGGCGCCGATCTCTGTTTGGGGCAATGCCAGCAGCGCGGCGATCTCATCGACCTGGCCGGCATGGAACGCGCGCGCCGGCCCAACGGCCACTTCCTCGCTGTGTTCATTGGTGACCAGGCGAATGCGGTATTGCCCGCGCGCGTTCAGCGTGTCGAGCAGCAACGGGTCGATGTCCACAAAGTTGACGCGGTAGCCCGATTCGCTGTACAACTGGCCGATAAAACCGCGCCCGATGTTGCCGGCGCCGAAGATGACAGACTCTTTCATATTTTGGATTTCGGATTTTTGATTTTGGATTTGGGCTGCGAGTTGCATGGCGCACGGCCCGCGTTGCGTATTGCGTATCGCGTATTCCGTATTGTCTGGTGTCTGACTACTGACGACTGACTACTGACGACTGACTACTGACGACTGACTACTCCAAATCAAACGCCAGCGCAGCCGCGCCCATCAAGCCGCAGTCATCGCCCAACGCGGCGCGCACGATGGGCCGGTCGCGGTACGGCGGCATGGCGTATTGCTGCACCGTCTGCCGCACCGGCTCAAACAGCAGGTCGCCCATGAGCGACACGCTGCCGCCGACGACGATCATGGCCGGGTCGTACAGGTGCAGCAAATTGACAAATCCCAGACCGATGATGCGGGCCACCTCGGCCACGATTTCCAGCGCCAGCGGGTCGTTGCGTTGGGCAGCCTCGCTCACTTCCCTGGCTGTCACCGCGTCGATGTGACCGCCAGCCAGTTCGAGCATGAGCGAGGGCCGGCCTGCCCGCAGCTTCTGCTGCGCCAGCCGCGCAATGCCGGTGCCGGAGGCATAGCCCTCGAAGCTGCCCGGCACGCCGGCATGAGTCCAGCCGGCATGGATATCCAGTGTGGTATGGCCGGCTTCGGCGGCCAGGCCTCGCATGCCCAGCACCATCTGGTTGTTCAGGATGACGCCGCTGCCGATGCCGGTGCTGATCGTCACATAGACCAGGTCCTTCAAACCGCGCCCGGCGCCGTAGCGTTGCTCGCCCAACGCGGCCAGATTGGCGTCGTTGCCGATGGCGACCGGCAATTGCAGGCGCTGATGCAGGATGTCGCGCAGCGGAATGTCGATCCAGCCGGTCAGATTGGGCGGGCACATCACCACGCCAATGAACGGGTCGAGCGGGCCGGGAGAGGCTACTGCAACGGCCTTGACGGGCGACTGGCCGGCGTCCGGCATCACCTGTTGGATGGACTCGACGATGCGGTTGATGACCGCCTCCGGCCCTTCATCGGCCAGCGTGAGTTGCTTATGGCGCTTGAGGATGCTGCCTTCACGGTTGCACAGTGCGGCGCGGATGTTGGTGCCGCCTAGATCGACAGCGATGACGGTGTGGCGCAGGTCAGTTGACATGCTTCGATTGTAGCCCCGGCTGCTGTGGCGCGCCGATGATTGCCTGATGAACAGCAAAGGGGTCGTGCGCGATGACACTCTGGGCGAACAGGTCGAGCGCGCCGATATCTGAAGACAGGGCATCGGGCCGGCCGCGATCGACGATGCGCGCGATGAATGGAAAACCCGACCAGTCTTCGGTGGGCGCGCCCGGCAATGGGCCAAACAGCGGCGGCATGAGCACGGCGGCGTCGAATGCTTGCAGATCGGCGCGCTCAATCAGCGCGCGCAACACGCCCGCGAACGCGCCGGCCAGTTGATCGTCGAATGCGCGGCCCAGAATCCAGGTGTCTTTGCCGCGCAGGGGCGTGAGACTGACGAAACCCGGCAGGCCGTTCACCTCGAAGCTCAAACCGACGTCGGCATGAGCGGCCAGCAGGTCTTGAAAGTAGTCCGCGCCATGATGCTCGCGGTAACTGAGCGCGGCGCGGCGCAACCCTTCGATTTTGGCGTAATGGCGCGCGCGGGCCAGGCCGAGTTGCGCGTGCGCGTGCGCGATGGATGCGCCGCCGGCCGGCCCGCCGTTCCACATCCACATGAAGTAGCGCGCGTCAGCGTCAGCCTGGTGCGCCTGGCGCGCCCAGTCCAGGGCCGTGCGAAAGTAGTCGCGCATCTGGTCGGCAGTGAATGCAAATGGATCCGGCTCGCGAAAGATCAACACGGCGCACTGGCCATCCCAGCGTGCCGGGTTGCTGCTGGTGACGCAATGATTACCGACTGCGCGGCCAAACACATCGGCGGTGGTCATGCGCAGCGGGTCTGCAAACAAATCGGGTTCGTTGCCTGTACGTGTGTGTATGCGACGTTTAACAGGCCGGCGCGCGCGCAGCGGGTTGAATGCCGCGCCTTCCCAGGTGATGCGATTGGTGACGCGCACAATGTATTGCGTTTCCACGTCGTTCACAGCGCCGAATTGCCGGCTGACCCAGTCGCGCATTGGCTCCGGCGCCAGGCAATAGCCGATTTCCAGTTGCGCGTCAAACAATCGCTCGAAGCGCGATCTGCGCTCTTCTGGCAACTGCGCAATCAGCGCGGGTAAATCCGTGATCTGAGGCATTGCCGCGCTCCACCCAATACGCAACACGTAATGCGCAATATGCGCGCTACATCCTGCGCCCGATGACCAACATGCCGGCTCCCTCGTTGCGCGTGGTCTCGTTGTAGAGCGGGCGCAGGCGGGGTTCGAGGCGTTTGACGACCAGTCGGGCCAGCAAGCCCTGATAGCCCAGCCGGTGCAGGCGCGGCGACGCGAGCACGCTGAACCAGGAGCGCCGGCCAATGCCAAATTCGCTGTTCATGCGATCCCAGGCGGCAGCGGCGTTGGGGGACACGTAGTAGCGCACTTCGGTCAACTGAACGCCGGCGGTTTGAAACAACACCCGCCACTCGTCAGCGGTGTGATAGTGAAAGTGCGCCAACAGCCTGTCCACGCCGGCGGCATAGGCTTCGGCGGCTTGCTTGTTGGGCGCAGTCTTCACGCCGTGCAGCAGGCTGCGAAACTGGTCGCTGGGCACGGTGAGCGCCAGCAGGCCGGCGGGGCGCAGCACGCGCGCCA